>DASPQG010000084.1:0-4056 GCA_035625085.1 Thermoplasmata archaeon | reverse complement strand
TCCGTCCGGACGAGACGAAGGTCGTGGGTGATCGTCTGCGGGAACTTCGCCGCGAACCGGAACCCGGCGGGGGTGCGCTTCACCCACGACGCCGCGACGGACGGCGGGGGAAGGCGGTAGAACGTCGAGTTCACCTCGACGATCGGGAAGAGACCCGCGTAGTAGCGGAGCTTATCGCTCGCGCCTCGGGGTGGGTACACGCGTCCGACCCACTCCGGGTAGTCCCATCCGCTGGTCCCGAGGAGGATGTCGCTCATCCGCGGTCGTCCGAGGGTGAACGACTTCCCGGCCGGTAAAGATTGCGCTCGAGGGGAATCGCTCCCCGGGAGGCGAAATCGGGCCTCCGGGCCCCGTCCGGGCCGAGCCGGGCCGGCCCCGGGGAAATCCTAATAGGCCGCCTCGCCCGAGCGGGCGGAGAGGCGGCCGATGGTCCAGGTCGACATCGACATCGCCAAGTGTACGGGCTGTTCCCACTGCAAGGACGTCTGTCCGGTCAACGTCTTCGACCTCCGGCCGAGGGACCAGGTGCCGGACGTGGTCGACGACCCGACGGTCGGCGCGAAGTTCCAGTTCCGGGGCGAGAAGTCGCTCGCGGTGAACGGCCCCGAATGCATCGTCTGCGAGGCATGCCTCTTCGAGTGCGAAGGGGAGTGCATCCTAATCACCGACGACGAGAACCACGTGCACTTCTCCGTCTACAAGTGACCCGGCGCCCCCCATGGCGATCCCCGCCCGTTTTTTCCGCTCGACCGACGAGCTCCGTTCCTGGTTCGAGGCCCATCACGCGGACACCCCCGAGCTCTGGATCGGGTTCTACAAGGCGCACTCCGGCCGATCGGGTGTCGTCTACCCCGAGGCGGTCGACGAGGCGCTCTGCTTCGGCTGGATCGACACCACGGTGCGTAGGATCGATGACGATCGATACGCGAACCGGTTCGTTCCTCGACGGGCAGAAAGCCAGTGGAGTGAAGTGAACCGGCGACGGTACGCGGAGCTCGACCGGGCGGGACGAATCCACGAAGCGGGTCGCCGCGCGTTCGAACGTCGACCGACGGGAGGACGGCCGCAGTTCACGAGCGGCGGAACCTACCGGTTGAACCCTGACTTCGCCGCCCGCCTCCGAGCCCAATCCGCCGCCGACCGCTACTTCCGGTCACGACCTCAAAACTACCGAAAACGGGCCACATTCTGGGTGATGAGCGCCGCCCTCCCCGAGACCCGGAACCGTCGGTTCGTGGCTCTCCTCGAGGCGAGCGCTTCCCAGACGATCCCTCGCGCCCTGCTTCTCCCCGGGGAGTCGGCCCCGCCTCCCGCCCGGCCCGGCGCCGCGAAGAGGGCCGTCCGGCCGAGAGCCGCGCGTCACCGTCAGAGGGCGTCCGGTAGGCGTTAAATACGCCGGGGTCCCGCCGACGCTGTCGTGCCCGAGACGCCGAACGAGAGTGGGCGCACCGTCGTGGTCGGTGAGCGCGAGCTCGCGATCGGGTTCCGCCTGATCGGGCTCAAGGACGTCGTGGAGGTGACGCCCGAGAACTCGGTCGCCGAGTTCGAGCGGGCGATGGCCGGGGGCTACACGCTCGTCATCGCGACCCAGTCGATCCGGGCACAGCTTTCGGAGTCGCAGCGGACGGCCGCGGACGCCTCCTTGAGGCCGCTGGTCGTCTTCGTGCCGACGCCGTCCGGGGAGTACGAGGTCGAGAGCATCGAGGCGCTCGCGAAGCGCGTGCTCGGGGTCACGCTCTCGGTCGCGAAGTAACGTCTCACGAGCCAAACGATGGATGGATCGATCGATCGCTAATCGGGCGAAGGGAAGAACATGGCAGGATCCGTAGCGCGGGTTTCCGGACCGGTCGTCATCGCCGAGGGACTGGTCGACGCGAAGATGTACGATGTGTGCCGGGTGGGTTCGCTCGGGCTCGTCGGCGAGATCATCCGGCTAGTCGAAGGGACGGCCACCGTCCAGGTGTACGAGGACACGACGGGGATCCGTCCCGGCGACCCCGTCGAGAACACGGGACAGGCGCTCAGCGTCGAGCTCGGCCCCGGTCTTCTCAAATCGATCTACGACGGCGTCCAGCGCCCCCTCGACATTGTCCAGAAGTCGGTCGGGGATTTCATCACCCGCGGGACGCTGGCGCCGCCGCTCGACGACAAGGCCCTCTGGGAGTTCACCGCGACCGCAAAGGTCGGCAGCGATCTGACCTCGGGGGCAATCCTGGGGACGGTCCAGGAGACCGCGATCATCCTGCACAAGATCATGGTCCCGCCCGGGCTCAGCGGAACCCTCACCGACCTCAAGAGTGGGAAGTTCACCATTCGCGACCCAATCGGCTCGCTGAAGACGGCCACCGGTTCGGTCCCCCTGTTCCTATCGCACAAGTGGGTCGTCCGGATCCCTCGCCCGGTCACCCAGAAGCTGCCGCCCGAGATCCCGCTTGTCACCGGCCAACGAGTCATCGATACCTTCTATCCCGTGGCGAAGGGGGGCACAGCTTGCATTCCCGGCCCCTTCGGGAGTGGAAAGACGGTCACGCAGCAGCAGCTCGCGAAGTGGGCGGACTCGGACATCGTCGTCTACGTCGGATGTGGCGAGCGCGGGAACGAGATGGCGGAGGTGCTCGCCACGTTCCCGAAGCTCCAGGACCCGAAGTCGGGACGCCCGCTCATGGAACGGACCGTGCTGATCGCGAACACCTCCAACATGCCGGTGGCCGCGCGCGAAGCGAGCGTCTACACCGGAATCACGATCGCGGAGTACTATCGGGACATGGGCTACGATGTCGCCCTGATGGCCGACTCGACGAGCCGCTGGGCCGAGGCGATGCGCGAGATCTCCGGGCGGCTCGAGGAGATGCCGGGCGAGGAGGGTTACCCGGCCTACCTCGGACGCCGCGTCGCGGAGTTCTACGAGCGCTCCGGCCGCGTCGTCACGCGCTCACCCGAGGGTCGCCTCGGGTCGATCACGGTCGTCGGTGCCGTATCCCCACCTGGCGGAGACACCTCTGAGCCCGTGAGCCAGAACACGCTACGCATCGCACGCGTTTTCTGGGCGCTCGACGCCTCCCTCGCGAGTCGCCGCCACTTCCCCTCGATCAACTGGCTCCAGAGTTACTCGCTCTACACGAAGGATCTCGAGGGGTGGTACGCCCAGTCGCTCTCCAAGGAGTTCAGCCCGCTCCGACAGAAGGCGCTCGAGACGCTCCAGAAGGAGGCCGAGCTTCAGGAGGTCGTGCAGCTGGTCGGTGTCGACGCGCTCCCCGAACGGGAGAAGGCGACCCTCGACGTCTCGCGTATGCTACGCGAGGACTACCTCCAGCAGAGCGCCTACGACGAGGTCGACACGTACACCTCGATCCACAAGCAGGCGCTGATGCTGCGGATGATCCTCAAGTTCGGCGACCTCGAGCAGGAGGCGGTGGGGAAGGGTGTGACCGTCGCGAGCCTGCAGCAGATGCCGGTCCGGACGAAGCTGGCCCGCATGAAGTGGATCCCCGAGGGCGAAGCGGACAAGCAGTTCGCTGATCTCGAACGGGAGACCGAGCTCGCGGTCGGCGCCCTCGCCGCTCCGGGAGGCCGCTGATGGCCACGAAAGGGGCTCCGCCCGCCGGCGGGGCATCGTCGGTCCCGGTCGACTACCGGACGATCGACCGCGTCGCCGGGCCGCTGCTATTCGTCCGGGACGTCTCGAACGCGGCGTACGGGGAGATCGTCGAGGTCCAGCTCCCTACCGGCGAGCGGCGCCAGGGACAGGTTCTCGACTCCCGGAAGGGGCTCGCCATTGTCCAGGTGTTCGGCGCGACGATGGGAATCAACCTCGAGAAGACGAGCGTGAAGTTCCTCGGCGAGGTGGCGACCTTGCCCGTCTCCGACGAGATGCTCGGCCGCGTCTTCACTGGCCTGGGCGAGCCGAGGGACGGAGGCCCCCGGATCGTGAGCGAGAACCGGCTCGAGATCGTCGGGAGCGCGATGAACCCGTACTCCCGGGAAGAGCCGAGCGAGTTCATCCAGACAGGGATTTCCACCCTCGACGTCAACAACACGCTCGTCCGGGGCCAGAAG
>DASPQG010000083.1:0-12861 GCA_035625085.1 Thermoplasmata archaeon | reverse complement strand
CAGCGGCCGGCGCGTTTTCCGCCGAGCGGCGCTTGCCGACGGCGGGCGGCGATGCGGCGCAGTCGTGCTCGATGGTGGCGTTTCTTCCCGGCGGCCGACGGTCGCCTTCGCGGAGTGACGGTCATCGTTTGGTTCCCCCAGAGCGGGATGGGCCACTCTCGAAGACAACATAACTCCGGGGAGGCGGGTGGCAAGGCTCGGATCCACCTGCTTCCGACACTCGGGGCACCGACGACTGTGCGTGTAGAACCCAGCCGACGCTCGAACGACGAGACGCCCGTCGCATCACGCGCCGGAACGCGGGATCGTGCCGGCTAGGGAACCGTTCCGTCGGGAGCGAGCGGCAGGGAGCGGAGGCGCCGCCCGGTCGCGTCGTAGATCGCGTTGGCGACCGCCGGAGCCACCGCGATCAGCGGCGTCTCCCCACCGCCTTGGGAGGGGAGGTCCGGCCGGTCCAGGAGGACCACCTCGATCGAGGGGACGTCGCGGAACCGCGGGACCCGGTACTCGGAGAATCTCGGGTTGAGAACCCGTCCCCCCTCGAAATGGATCGCCTCGTAGAGGGCGCCTCCGAGCGCCATCACGGCGCCTCCCTCGACCTGGCTCCTGAGGTTGGACGGGTGAACGATCGCCCCGCACTCGTATCCGCTCACGAGCCGAACCACCTCGAGGCGCCGATCCTCTTCGACCCGCACCTCCGCGAACGTGGCAATGCGGCCTCCTTTCTCGAGACCCACGGCGATCCCCCGCCCGACGCCGTCTCCCCGGCCGGAACCTGAAGACGGCCGAACGACCCAGCCCGCGCGAGCGGCCACCGCGCGCAGCACGTCGGCCAACCGCTCGTCCGCGAGGTGCCGGAGGCGGTACTCCACGGGGTCCGCTCCCAGCCGAGCGGCGAGCTCGTCCATGTGCGACTCGCGTGCGAAGTTGTTGGCGGTCGCCGCGAGGGCCCGGTACGACGCCTGGGCCAGCGGCGAGTCGGTCGGCTGGTTGTCGATCCGTTGGTTCGGGACGCGGTACGGGGTCCCCGCGGCCGCAGCGCCGGCATTGAGCACATGGAACTCCCAGGCGGAGAGAGTCCCATCGCCCGTGGCGGCCGAGCGGGCATCGATCACCGCCAGCGGGCGGAAGTAGGCTTGGGTGAACTCCTCCTCCCGGCTGAACGCGACTCGAACTGGCTTGTCCGCCGCCTTCGCGAGCCGGGCAGCCGCGACCGCCAGGTCGGAGGCGTGCTTCCCGCCGAAGCCGGAGCCGGTCGGAGGTACCACGATGTGGACCTTGGAGGGCGGCAGCTCGAGCGCATCGGAGAGCGCGTCCCGGGCGCGGAACGGTGTCTGGGTTCCCATCCACACCGTGAGCCGGTCCCCCTCCCAGGAGGCCAGCACCGCGTGGGTCTCGAGTGGCGCGTGGGCGATGTAGGCGGTCGAGTAGGTCTCCCGAATCGAGACGGGGGCGGACGCCAGGGCGGCTTCCACGTCGCCGGACTCGTGGTGGATCACGTCCCAGAAATCCTCGCCCTCCGCGGGGTGATCCCGGAGGTACTGGACGATCTCCCGCTCCGAAGGTTGAGGGGTCGGATCCCACTCGGCTCGAATCGCCTTCACGGCCGCGATGACCGTAAGGAGCCGGGGAGCCGCGACCGCCACCAGCTCCCCTTCGTGAATCGCCACTACCCCAGGGAGAGCACGGGCCGCGGCTAGGTCAACGCGCCGCAGTTTCGCCCCATAGGTGGGCGGGAACAGCAGTTTTCCGTGGAGCATCCCCGGGAGATGCAGGTCCGAAGTGTACCGGCGCATTCCGGTCACGACCTCGCGGGCGGCCACATCGCTCGCCGGATGCCCCGCTCGGGTCCACTCCGACGGGGCGCTCGGGCGGGTATCCGGAGGGACGAGCTCCACTCGACGGAGTCCTTTCACGAGCTCTCCGTACCCGATCGCTGTCGGCGATGCCGCGCTGCGGACGCGCGCCTCCCCGTCCACGAGCTCGAGTTCCGTGGGAAGCACGCCAAGCTTCGTGGCGGCGAGCCGGAAGAGAGCGGCTCGAGCCGCGGTCCCGGTCGCGCGAAGGTGCTGGGCGGTGTCCGGCATCGACCGGCTGCCGAACGTGCCCATGTCCCACGGGCAGACGTCGGTGTCCCCCATCGTGAGCTCCACCTCTGAGAGCGGCAATCGGAGCTCCTCCGCGACCACGAGCGAAAGCGCGGTCCGCGTTCCTTGACCGACCTCGACCTTTCCCGTGAAGGCGCGCGCCTTCCCGTCCTCGCCCAGGTGGATCCACGCCCCTCCATGGGGAGGACCCCCCGAGCCCCAACCGGACGGACCGGGCCGTCGCCCCGGCAGAACGGCCACGAGCCCGTTTCCGAACCGGTCGAAATACGGCCGTTCCGTGGGCTCTAGAAGGTCGAACGGGATCACCGTTCCTCCCGCGCTCATCGGCCGCCTCCCGAGCTCTCCGAAAGGCAACGCGATGCGCGCTGCACCGCGTCGAGGATCCGCAGGTAGCCGCCGCACCGGCACAGATTGCCGTCCAGCGCCGCGCGCACCTCGGCATCGTTCGGTCGGGGCGACCGGGCGAGGAGCGCGGCGGCGGCGATGATCATGCCCGGCGTGCAGAACCCGCACTGGAACGCGTCGGCGTCGACGAAGGCCTGCTGGACCGGGTGCAACTCGTCTCCATGAGCGAGCCCTTCGATCGTGGTGACCGCGTGGCCGGCCGCCTCCCCGATCGGTGTCTGGCAGGCCCGCACGGCGACACCGTCCATCAGGACCTTGCAGGCTCCGCACTCCCCTTCGCCGCAACCGTACTTCGTACCCGTGAGTCCGAGCTCCTCGCGAAGGACGTAGAGCAGGTGCCGGTCCGGATCGAGCGCCACCTCGTGGTCGACCCCGTTGACGCGAAGGCGCACGGTAGGGCGGGATCGGGAAAGCGAACCCGATGGCGACATCGACCCAGGCGCCCTACCCGGGGGCCGCTTATCATGATGCGCCCGGGCCCGTCGCGCGTTCAGCCCGTCTCGGGGCAGTCCTGAAATAGAGCAGCCCCGCTCGCCGAGCCCGGCCGGCGATGGCGGACTGGTACAACGCGGTCACCTGGGCCGTCCTCGGCGCCCTGGCGGGCCTCAACCTGCTGGTGCTCGTGTACCGCACCGAGTGGGGGAAGCCGGTTCGGCCGTGGGTGCTGGGGACCTTGCGCCGGGTCTCGGGACGCGGGGATCTTCGCTGGTTGGATTGGCAGCCGTTGCTGGCGGCCGCTGGGGTCGCGTTCGCGTGTGTCAGCGCCTACGGCATCCTGAGCGGTCAGTACGGTTGCCGCCCGGGGGGAAGCGACCCGATCACGATCGTGAATTCGGGTCGGGCGTTCTGGGCTGGTCACAGCCCGTTCACGGTCTCGCAGTGCAGTCACACCGGCGAGATCCCGTACGGCCTCGCGGCGATCCTCCTGACCGCTCTCGGGAGCCTCGGTGGCATGCCGGGCGTGTACCTGGTCTGGGGCCTGGTGGCGATCTCCGTGGTGCCTCTCAGCTGGAGCGTAGCCGGCCCGGACCGGCGCTACGTGACCGTCTTCGTCGGTACCTCGGTGCTCTTCGTCCCAATCATCTGTTCCCAGATCGACGGAGCGACGAATGCGATCGTCCCCGTGAGCGTGCTCCTCTCGCTGTACCTCGCCCGGCGAAGCGAGGTGCTCGGGGCGGCGGTCGGTGGATTCCTCTCCACCGCACGCTTCCCGAATCTCCTTCCGGTCCTCGGGGAGACCGGCGCGTTCCCTCGGCGCCGGTACGTCTCGTTCGCCACGGCCCTTGCGGTGTTCGCGGGAATCACTGGGCTCACGTTCGCGGTCTGGGGGAACGACTTCCTCAACATCGTGTTCTTCCAGCAGCTGGGTCGTCGGTCGTTCTCGCTGAATCTCTACGGAATCTTCCTCCTCTCGAACTCACTCCCGGGGGGTTGGGGGATCGAGGCCTTCCAGGGAGGCCTGATCCTCGCCCTCCTCGCGGCGGTCTTCTTCCGAGCCCGCACGCCGATCGGCGCCGCGTCGATCCTGCTCGTTGGCTTCGCGCTGCTCACGCCGTTCCTCTCCTTCACGATCCTGATCTGGCTCCTTCCGGTCGCCCTCATGGGGGCCCGGGTCCGGTGGTGGCTGTGGGGCACCGCGTTCGTAGGATCGCTGAACTACGACCTCGCCCTCAATGTCTGGGCCTGGGACGACGGGGTCCTCTGGCCATCCATGATCTTCGATGCGCTCCTGACCGTGCTGCTCCTCGCGTTGTTCATCGAGCTCTGGCGGGCAGAGCTCATCGCGCAACACGGCCACGGAGCCCTCCAGGAAAACGAGCGGCCCTCAGAGGAATCGGCCGGCCCGACCGGTTCCTGAACACCGTTCTCTGAGGCGGCTCAGTCTCCGGTGGCGCCTGCTCTCACCGACCAGGCCCCCGTGCGCACCGAGAGCGGGAAGAACGCGGCACTCTCCCAGAGTGCGGAGAGGGCGGCACCGATGATCTCGCCGTCCAGCGGGGGGCGCCCCGCGACGATAGCGGCACCCACCGCCGCGACGTTGATGACGAGGGCCATCCCGTGGATCACGAGAGGGGATCGGACCGTCAGGACCGAACGGCGGGGGACGGATTCGAGACGACGGTCCGACCGATCACACACGACGATCCACACGACCATGGGCAGGAAGCCAACCACCGACCCGGCGACCGCGGCCCCCGCGGAGCTCCCGAGGTAGATGCTCCACCCGAGGAACACGCTCACCCCGATGAGCGCGCCCACGATCCCCACGATCGCGAACGCCGGGATCCGCAGGAGGTCGTCGACGGAGAACGAGCGCCGTGCGAGAACGCGGGCGAGGAAGCCCTTCTCCGCCGAGGCCCGGGTCTCGCGGACCATCGTGGGGTAGAAGATGGCGAGCACCCAGACCGGCCAGACGGCGTAGTTGAGCAGGTATTGGGCCGTCCCGCCACTGGGACATGACGCGAGGCGATTCGCGAAGACCGACGGGCAGAGCACGGTCGGCCCGCTCCAGACCACGAACGGCAAGATGAACGCCGCACTCACCCCGAGCGTCACGAGGACGTTCTTCCAGTCCCGACGGACGAGGTAGTAGGCGAGCACGATGACGTTCGCGAACTGCTTCGCTCCGAGGGCGAGCAACTGGGCCCATCGCTGCCGCCGCCCCCACAGACCGACGAACGCGACGGTGAGGAGGAGGAGTACCGGGAAGTCGTTGTAGCCGCTCGCCGCCATCACCGCGATGTACGGCTGGGCGAGGAACACGCCCGCGTCGAACCGCTTGCGGACGAGGAGGACCATGCCCACCCAGCAGGCTAGTGCGAACCACTTGTAGTCGAGGCCGGGAATCTGGAGGAACATCAGCAGCGGCAGGTACGGGTAGATGGAGTAGGAGTGAATCGTCTGCCCGTACTGGACGTAGTTGAAGACGAGCGGCACGACGTACGGATCCTGGTGGGCCCACACCAGCGAGACGAACCGCGGGGTCGTGAACGGTTCGTCGGTGAGGCCGTTTCCCCAGCCGGTCAGCACGGAGACGATTCCGAACGCGACCCCGGCGACGAGCAGGAACCGGACGAACCCTTCCCGTCGGGGGACCCCGAGACGTCGGACCAAGACCGGGAACGCGATCGCGAACGCTCCGATGGTGATGTCCCCGGTCGATCCGAACACGGAGAACGACTTCCAGAGCGCCGTGATCATCAGGAACAGCGGAACCGCGCCCGCCACCCAGGCCGCGGAATACAGGGTCGCCCGTCGCGCCCGGGAATCCGGGGGACCCGAGGCGGTAGGTGTTCCGGCCTCGGCGCGCTCCCCCATCCGGCGGGATGCCCCGCGCCGGCCAGACGGGGCGGGGGATAAGAGCCCTCGGTCGTCGGAACCGGACCGAGGGAGCGAACGACCCAGGGCGGAGGAGAGGTTATCCGAGACGGGAGTGAGTCGGCCCGGGGGAGGGCGGCGGCGCCGGCACCTCGATGACCACGATCGGTCTCGCCGGTTCGACCCTCGTCTTTCTCGTGAGCTTCACGCTGAGTTTCCTCGTACTCGCCTATCGGTCCTCATACTTCCCCTCTGTTCGGCGCGGTGTCGATCGGTTTCGAGAGCTACTGACGGGCCGGAACGACTGGAGCTGGCTCCGACTCTGGCATCTCATGGTGCCGCTCGCGGCGCTCACGCTCGCGAACGTCGTATGGAACGTCGCCTGGGCCCACTGCTCGGACGATTCGTTCGCCATCCTCGCCTCCGGCACGGCGGCGCTCCACGGCCACGACCCGTTCTCGGTGGCGTTCTGCGGTCACGGATACGCGACCTCCATCCCCTACGGACTCGCGGAGGTCTCCCTGGACGCTCTCGGGGCGCTCGCGGGGAGCATCGTCGGCATCTGGCTCGTCTGGCAGCTGTTCGCGCTCGCGGTCGTGCCGCTCGTCTGGAGGATCGCGGGCGAGGACCGCCGGTACTTGGGCGTCCTCGCGGGCACGTCGGTACTCTACCTTCCGAACATCGCGACGAACCTCGGGGTCGAGAACATGGTCGTGGCCGTCTCGGTGCTCCTCATGCTCTTCGCCCTTCAGGTGCCCGGTCGTCGGGGCACCCTCCTGCAGGGGGTGGCGGCATTCTTCAGCACGGCTCGGTTCCCGGCGGTGTTCCCGCTCCTCGGGTCGTCCGCCTCCCGGGGACGGCATCGGGTCGTTTCGCTCGCCATCGTGGTCGGGGTCTTCCTGGGAGCGGCCGCCCTCGGCTGGGCACTCTGGGGATGGGATGCGATCCAGGTCGTCTATCTCGGACAGTTTGCGCGAGCGAACAGCGAGTCCCTCAACCTGTTCGCCCTGCTGATCCACGAGGGATGGTTCCAGCCGTCCCTTTCCGCGGCGGTGGTCCAGGGTGCGGCGCTCCTCGCGCTCGTGCTGTTCGTGCACGTGCGCGGCTACTCCTCCCGTGCCGCGGTCGCGGTCCCGCTCCTCGGGGTGATGATCTTCTCGCAGTACCTGAACTACCATTTCCTTGCGTGGCTCATCCCCCTGGTCCTGCTCGGCGCCTCGGTGAACTGGGGGCTTCTCCTCTACGCCTCCGTCGCCGCCGTGAACGAGAACGTCCTGTACTGGTACCTCGCCCTCGGTCGGAACATCTGGTGGCCGTACGAGCTCTCGGGAGTTCTGCTGCTCGCGATCCTCCTCTTCCTCCTGGTCATCATCGTTCGATCCGAGGAAGTCCGCCGGCGCTCCGCGCTGCCGGAGCGGCCCGACGCCTCGCCCGAGCTCCCGGTCGGGCCGTAGGTCGCCGACGGCCGCCGGGCGGACGGGGCTTAAGCGGCGGCCCGGCTACGGGTCTCTCGGCCGTCGGGGACTCCCGTTCTCCCCCATGTCGGAGCTCGCACCGATCGGATGACGAACGAGCTGGTCGCCGTCCTCAGCAACTGGGACACATGGGGAGTGTTCGGCGCACTCACCGTGGTCAATCTGCTCGTCCTCGTCTACCCAACCCCGTTTGGGGCGAAGATCCGCCCCCGGATTCTTCGCGGGCTGCGATGGATTTCTCGTCGCCCGGATCTTGCCTGGCTCGACTGGCGCTGGCCGCTCGTGATCGCGGGGGTCTGGTTCGGTGGCTTCTCGGTCTACAACCTCTTCACCGGTCAGTACGGCTGCCAGCCGGGGATCCTCAGCGACGCCCTCGGGGTGATGAACTCGGGTCGGGCGTTCTGGGCCGGAGGGAACCCGTTCTCCGGGGTTCCCTACTGCGGGCAGACCCTCCAGGTCCCGTACGGACTCGCGGCGGTGCTGATCGACGCGATCGGCTCGCTGGGCGGTCTCCCCGGGATCTGCCTGGTGTGGGGGGCGATCGTGCTGAGCCTTCTGCCGCTCACGTGGACGGTAGCGGGCGGGGACCGGCGCCTGGTCACGCTGTTCGTCGCGACGTCGGTGCTCTACGTTCCGCTCGCGACCTCCGAGTTCGGAGGGGCGACCAACGCGATCGTTCCGATGACGCTACTGCTCGCTCTGTATCTCGCGCCGCGGCGGGAGCTCCTCGCCGCCGCTCTCGGAGGATTCCTTTCCACGGCGCGGTTCCCAAGCCTGTTTCCCGTGCTCGCGATGAACGGGTCGCTGCGCCGTCGGCGCCTCGAAGGGTTCTTGGTGGCCGCGGCCGCGTTCCTCGGCGCCTCGGCCCTCTCCTACGCGCTCTGGGGATCCGGATTCCTCGACACGGTGTTCCTCGGCGAGATCGGCCGACGGTCGTACTCGCTCAACGTGTACGGGATCCTCCTGTTCCACAACGCGCTCCCCTCCTCCCTGCCCGTCGAAGCGGTCCAGGCCGCCCTCACGGTCGCCGTCGTGGTCGCCGTGTTCCTGTTCGTCCGGTCGGCCGTGACCGCGGTGGCGATCACGATCGTCGCCGTCGCCCTCGTGACCCCATTCCTTTCCTACAACTTCCTGATCTGGCTCCTGCCGTGCGCCCTCGTGGGGGCCCGCGCGCGGTGGTGGCTGTGGGGCATCGCCACGGTCGGCGCCGTGAACTTCAACCTCGGCATCATCGTCTGGGCGAACGGCCAGGGTCTCATCGGGCCGGCCGAGGGCCTCGATCTGGTGCTGACTGCGCTCCTGCTCGCGCTGTTCGTCGACCTCTGGCGCGGGGAGCTCGCGGCCCGGCGGGCGGACGACTCCCCTTCCGGACCGACCGCGACCCCTACTTCTTGAGCGCGCTCACCAGCTCCCCGACCGCCTTCTGGGCGTCGCCGTAGAGCATGTGGCAGTTGTCACGGTAGAAGAGGTCGTTCTCGATGCCCGCGAACCCCTTTCCCTTCCCGCGCTTGATGACGATGACGTTCTTCGCGTTCTCGACGTCGAGGATCGGCATGCCGTAGAGCGGGCTGCCTTGGCGGTGCGCCGCCGGGTTCACGACATCGTTCGCGCCGATGACGAGGACGACGTCGGTGTTCGGGAACTCCGCGTTGATCTCGTCCCGGTCGAACAGCTTGTCGTAGGAGATCCCCGCCTCGGCGAGGAGCACGTTCATGTGCCCGGGCATGCGGCCCGCGACCGGGTGGATCGCGAACTTCACCGCCACACCGCGCGCCTCGAGGAGGTCGGCGAGTTCCTTGACCTTCCCCTGCGCCTGGGCGACCGCCATGCCGTAGCCCGGAGCGACGATGACCTGGTTCGCGTACTCCATCAGCACCGCAACATCGCTCGCCTCGATCGGCTTGAGCGCCCCCTTCATCTGGGTGCCGGTCTCCTCGACCGCGCCGAAGGCGCTGAAGAAGACGTTCGACACCGAGCGGTTCATCGCCTTCGCCATGAGGAAGGTGAGCAGCGAACCCGAGGCGCCGACGAGGGTCCCCGCGATCACCATCGCGTAGCCCGCGTCGCCGAGGGGGCCGTTGACGAGCGCGAAGCCGTCGATCCCGACCGCGATCCCCGTCAGGGCGTTGAACAGGCTGATGACGACCGGCATGTCCGCGCCGCCGATCGGGATCGTGAGCAGGATCCCGTAGAGGAGCAGAAGGATGTAGAACGGCAGGAGCCAGAAGACGTTCCAGGTGATCAGGGCGAGGACACCGCAGGCCACCCCGACGATCAGGACCCCCATGTTGGTGACCTGACGGGCCGGGAAGACGATCGCCTTCGACGGCATCCACTCCTGCAGCTTCAGGAAGGCGATCATGCTGCCCGCGATCGAGATCGAACCGATGACGGCCCCCGCGACGCTGAGACAGGCGACGATCTGCGCCGAGCTCGTAGCGGCCACGGGCAGGACGGTGTACAGCTCTACCGCGGCGATCGCCGCAGCGGCGCCGCCTCCCATCCCGTTGAACATCGCGACCATCTGGGGCATCGCCGTCATCTTGACGACCCGCGCCCAGTAGTACCCGCCGAGGCCCCCGATCGCGACGGCCGGCGCGATCCAGACGAAATTGCCGAGCCCGGGCGAGAGGAACGTCACGACGACCGCGATCAGCATCGCGAGACCGGCGTAGATGATCCCGCGACGGGCCGTCTCGGGACCGCTCAGCGCCTTGAGTCCGAGGATGAAGACGAGGACCGCGACGACGTAGACCGCGTCGATCAGGTCGCCGATCCACCAGTACGTCATGTCCCACCTCCGGGCTTCGTTTCTGTCGGAGTCGCGGGAGGCTTCTTTTGCTGCTTCGAGCGGTCAAACATCGAGAGGATCCGCTCGGTGACGACGTAGCCGCCCGTGACGTTCATCGCCCCCATCACGGTCGCGATGAACCCGATGATCAGTTCGGGCGTGTTGTTGGCGAGACCGAGGGCGACGATCCCTCCGACCAGCACGATCCCGTGAATGAAGTTCGACCCGCTCATCAGCGGGGTGTGGAGCAGAACGGGGACGCGGCTGATGACCTCGTAGCCCGTGAACGCGGTCAGCAGGGCGATGAACAACGCCGTCCAGAGGTCGGCCGCCATCTACGCCGCCCCCTTCGAGAGGAGGTCGGCGGTCGGCTTGTGGGTCACCGCGCCGTCCTTACAGAGGAGGCTCGCGGCGAGGATCTCGTCCGAGTAATCGGTGGTGAGCCCCTTCTCCTTCGAGATCAGGAGGGTCAGGAACGACTCGACGTTCTTCGCCCACATCTGGCTCGCGCTCAAGGGCGCTCGGCTCGGGAGGTTGAGCGGGCCGGCAATCGTCACCGCGCCCACCATGACGTTCTCACCGGGCTTCGTCAGCTCGCAGTTCCCGCCGCTCTCGGCCGCGAGGTCGACCACGACAGCGCCCGGCCGCATCGCCGCGACGTTGTCCTTCCGAACCAGGATCGGGGCCTTGCGTCCGGGAATCGCGGCGGTCGTGATGATGATGTCCGCATCTCCGAGGGCTTTCGCGAGCATCGCCTGCTCCTGTTTCTTCTCCTCGTCGGTCAGTTCGCGGGCGTAGCCGCCGCCACCCTCGGCGTTGATCTGGAGCTCGAGGAACTTCGCGCCCAGGCTGCGGACCTGCTCGCCGGCGGCCCGCCGGACATCGTACGCTTCCACGACCGCCCCGAGCCGCTTCGCCGTGGCGATCGCCATGAGACCGGCGACCCCCGCTCCGAGAACCAGAACCTTCGCGGGCCGAATCGTACCCGCCGCCGTGGTGAGCATCGGAAGGAACTTCGAGCAGAGAGCCGAACCGATGAGCACGCACTCATACCCCGCCACGGTCGCTTGCGAGGAGAGGACGTCCATGCTCTGGGCCCGGGTGATGCGTGGCAGGAGCTCGAGCGCGAACGCGGTCAGCTTCGCGTCCCGCATTTTCGTGACCAAATCGAGGCTGCGGCTCGCGTTCACCTGCGCGACCACGACGGTCCCCGGTTTCATCCAGCCGATCTCCTCGGCCGTTGGCGGCTGGATCTTCAAGACGATCGCCGCGGTCCCGAAGAGCGTCGACCGGTCTGCGATGATTTGCGCCCCGACGGCCGTGTATGCCTCGTCGGTGTTGCGTGAGCCGGCCCCCGCCCCGGCCTCCACCACGACTTCGTTGCCGGCCTTGGTGAGGCCCTTGACGACGTCGGGGGTCAGGGCGACGCGCTTCTCGCCAGGAGCAACCTCTGTAGGCACCGCGATACGGACTGGCATAAGAATCGGGGAGGGTTCTGTTCCGCGAGATTATACGCTTGATGTGTCCGTAGGTTGACCGAATGGGCGACCGCTACGACGTCGCCGTCATCGGGGCAGGGATTCTCGGCCTTGCGACCGCCCACACCGTGCTAGAGCGAGGCGCGGGAAAGTCTCTCATAGTGCTCGAAAAGGAGGTCACCGTCGCGGCCCATCAGTCGGGGCACAACAGCGGTGTGGTACACTCGGGCGTCTACTACAAGCCCGGCTCCCTGAAGGCGCGGATGTGCCTCGAAGGGCGAATCCGGCTGATCGAATTCGCGCAGAGCGAGGGGATTCGCTGCTCTCGGATCGGAAAGGTGATCGTGGCCGCCACCCGCGAAGAGCTCCCGGCGCTCACCTCGATCGAGGAGAAGGCGAAAGCGAACGGGGTCTCCGATGTGCGCCCACTGGCCTCGGCGGAACTCGAGTCGAGGTTACCGGGGATCCGCGGCGCCGGCGCGGTGGAAGTCCCTTCGGCCGCGATCATCGACTACCCCACGGTCGCAAGGCGCCTCGTCGATCTGCTGGCCCGCGGCGGAGTCGAGACCCGAGTCGGAAGCGCCGTGCGTTCCGCGACTCTCCGCGACAACGGATGGAACCTCGACACGCCGAAGGGCGAGGTCGTGGCACGCTACGTGATCAACTGTGCCGGCCTCCAGTGCGATCTTCTCGCGTCCGCGATGGGGGTGTCACCCCCGATTCGGATCGTCCCGTTCCGGGGAGACTTCTACCGGCTGAGCGAGCGCCTCCGGCCGCAGATCCCCTGCCTCGTCTACCCGGTGCCTGACCCTGAGGTTCCCTTCCTCGGCGTGCACCTCACCCCGACGGTTGACGGCGAACTCCTCGCGGGGCCGAATGCCGCCCTCGCGCTCGCACGAGAGGGGTATCGGGGGGGCCAGTGGACACTCGCCGAACTCGCGCAGATGGCGCTCTTCCCTGGCACCCTGGGGCTCGCCCGACGATACGGGATGTATGCCGCGCGCGAGTGGCTCAAGTCATGGAGCCCGGCTGAGTTCCTCGCCGCGGTCCAACGGCTCTGGCCCGTGGTCGAGGAGAATGACCTCGTGGGCCGCACCTCCGGAGTCCGCGCGCAAGCCGTCCGACCGGACGGATCGCTCGAGGACGATTTCGTGCTCGTGCCGGGAACGAACTCGTTGCACGTTCTGAACGCTCCGTCGCCGGCGGCCACCGCCGCGTTCGCGATCGCGGAGCGAGTGGTCAACGAGGCAGGGCTCTAGGAGTTCTCACGAACCACCGCGTCGAGC
>DASPQG010000082.1:0-42264 GCA_035625085.1 Thermoplasmata archaeon | reverse complement strand
CGAGCGCATCGGAAGAGATGGGCGGTGGGCCGGCATTTGAGACATTCGCTCCTCTGGAGACGGCATCGCCTGCCCGTCGGCGCCTCCCGCCCCCTGGCTCATCCGGACTGTTTCTCGATGGACGCCCCGAGCTCCAGATACCCCGGTATCCGGTCCGAGGGGAGCGACGCCCCTGTGCGGAACTCCCCCGACCGCACGCCCTTCTCGACCACGAGGCTGGCGTTCCTCCATTCGGAGGCGCTCGGCACATCAAGCCGCAGAACGATGTCGAAGCCGTAGCGTCCCCGGTACGGCGGGGGGATCGAGGTCGTGATCATGGAGAACCCGGTGCGGAGAAACACATCCGTGTACGCGCGCAGACGCTCCGGGTCGGTCGGGTAGAAGTCCCGAACCCAGTTGGTGTTTGAGACGACCACCACGCGAGGTACAGAGGAAGGGCTCGCCTCGTCGAGCATCCCCTGGAGGCGCTGCGGCAGGAGGAAGAAGTGATTGAGAGCGATCCGTTCGACCTCCGCCCCATCCGGACGGATCATCGAGTCGAACGTGCGACGGGAGAGCCGGGGCGTCCTTCCGAGGTCGGCCGGGGAGATGGGATCGACGATTCGATTCTCGGGGAGCACGCGGCGGACCCAGCGCTCCTCCTCCGCCGGTACGTTCGGTGCCTCCCGAATGCTGATCCACCGGAACCCCGGATCGGCGAATCGTGCGATCGCGAACGCCAGCACGTGGGCGGCCCGAGGACTTCGGCTCCAAAGGTAGTACCCGAGCGGCGTAGTGCGGAAGGCCACCGGGAAATCGACCATGGACCTACTGCGGATCGAGGCAGGCAGTTCATCGGCCTCCGCTCTCATAAATCCTGTTGGCCGGCGGGGTTCCTCGGAAGCAAACGCTCTTCGCTCGAACCCTCCAGGGAGCCCTCTCTCGTGGGGGCGCAATGCTCTGGAAGCTCGGCGTGTCGAGCAGGCTTGACGGCGAGTTTATTCACGCCCAGCCCGGCCTAGGCATGATGGTCGCGACGGATACCGCCGAACAGAAGAGAGCCGACCTTGCAGGGCCCGGAATCGGGACCTACGAGGAGGTGGACCGGGTGCTGCCCGGGGATTACGAGCCTCTCCTTTCTCCCCGCCTTACGCAGCACGCCATCTATGCCGCGAAGAACTACATTGAGGAGCACCTTTGCAAGGAGCTCAACCTGATGATGGTCCAGGTTCCGCTGATCGTCGAGGTCGAGAGCGGCGTCAACGACATGCTCGACCGCGACGGCTCCCGAACCCCTGTCCAGTTCCACATTTCGAACGATCGAGACCTCCACCCCGTCGAGGCCCAGCTCGTGCAGGCCGCCACGAAGTGGAAGCGGATGGCGTTGAAGCAGTTCGATCTGCAGTCGGGCGAGGGCCTCATCACGGACATGCGGGCGGTCCGGAAAGACTACTTCCTGGACCACGACCACAGTGCGTATGTCGATCAGTGGGACTGGGAGAAAGCGATCACCGTCGAGGACCGCAACCTCGACTACCTCAAAGACACCGTCCGTCGGATCTGGAAGGTAATCACGGGAGCCCAGAAACACCTGCAGCGCCTCTTCCCGCAGCTCAAGGACTCGCGATACCCGAACCTACCCGACGAGATCAAGTTCATCCACGCCGAGGACCTGCTCGACATGTTCCCCGAGCTGCCGCGAAAGCAGCGCGAGACGGCGATCCTCCAGAAGTACCCCGCGGTGTTCATCATCGGAATCGGTTGGCCGCTCAAGGACGGTTTCCCCCACGAGATGCGGGCCGCCGACTACGACGACTGGATCACCGAAACGGTCTCGGAGGACGGACGTCCAATGCACGGGTTGAACGGGGACATTCTTGTCTGGAATCCCGTGACGCGACGGCGCCACGAGCTCATGTCGGGAGGAATCCGCGTGACCGCAGAGACCCTCCGGAGGCAGCTCGCGATGGCCGGCCAGCTCGACTTCCTGAAGTTCCCGTATCACCAGGCGATCCTGAACGGGCAGATCCCGCTGAGCATCGGCAGCGGCATCGGCCAGGGCCGGACCCAGATGTACCTTCTCCGGAAGGCCCACATCGGCGAAGTCACCGTGAGCGTCTGGCCGAAGCAGCTGAGGGAGATCAGCGCCCGGCACAACATCCACGTGCTGACGTAGCCCCATCACGGCGCGATGGAGTTTCCCGGACGCCACTCGCTCACCTCGGGTCGCCGGCCCCTGAACCGTTATCAGCCCCCGAGGGCCATTCACGGCCCGACGGAGATGGAGATCCCGGCGCCGATCGTCAAGCAGCTCCTCCGCGAGGGTGACGAGCACCGGTGCGACGACGCCCCCGACAATTGCGTGCGCATCCGCGCCCTCGCGAACCTGCCGACCCGGTTCGGGCCGTACCAGGTGGTGGCGTTCGAGAACTGCCTCGACAAGAAGGACCACGCCGCGTTCGTTCACGGGAACGTTTTCGACCAAGAGAACGTGCCGGTCCGGGTCCACTCGGAGTGCCTCACCGGAGACGCCATCGGTTCCCTCCGGTGCGACTGCCGTGACCAGCTCCTCGAGTCGCTCTCCCGGATCGGGCAGATGGAGCTCGGGGTCGTGCTCTACCTGCGGCAGGAGGGCCGCGGAATCGGGTTTGTGAACAAGATTCGGGCCTACCAGCTCCAGGACTCGGGCTACGACACGGTCCAGGCGAACGAGCTCCTCGGATTCCGGCCCGACGAACGGGACTACGAAATCGCCGCTCGGATGCTGCGGGCTCTCCATGTGCGTTCGATCGAGATCCTGACGAACAACCCGGCGAAGGTCCAGGACCTCGAGCGCCACGGTATCCGCATCTCGGGCCGGATCCCGGTCGAGATCCCGGCGAACGAGATCAACCGACCGTACCTCGAGACCAAGCGCGACCGGATGGGCCACTGGCTCGAGGTCGAGCAGGACGACGACCTGTCGGGTCGGACGGACTGACCCTACGGGGATTGGCTCGTCCCGCCCCGTTCCTGCGACCCGAACTCTACGGACCCCGGGCCGAATAGGCCCGGGGCAAAGGAAAGGGTTGGTCCTGCCGAGACGGCTTGGAGCGGCCTAGCTCGGAGGGGAGCCTCCGGAGGGCGGTCCCTCGCTCCAGCCCGGCGTACCTCCGCCGCCCGAGGCCGCTCCCCCAGACGTCGACGATTGCGCGGGCGGCGTCCACGCCTGAGCGCTCTGGGCCGGGGGTTCCTTACGACCCCGCAGGAAGACCGCGAGAAGTCCCAGCACCAGGGCGATCACCGCGATCGCGATCGCCACCCCGAGCCACGTGTTGAACGTGGAGGTGGAGACGACCGACGTCGTCGAGGTCGGGGTGTACGTCACGGAGGTGCCCGTCGGCGCGCCGTTCACGGCCACCTTCAGGGTCGAGGCCGAGAGCGAGTAGCCGCTCACGTTCGAGACGGTGATCGTGTACGACCCGTTCGTCAGCGAGAAGGTGATCGAAGGTCCGGTGGCGGGAATCGTGTCGCCGTTCACCGTGGCGGACCAGCTCTCACCGTTCGCCAGGCCGCTCTCCGTCACGGTCACCGCGTACGTCACGGGCGTGAACGTCACCAGCAGCACGTAACTCCCGTTGACGAGGGTGAACGTGCCGCTCGACGGGGACGCCGAGTAGCCCCCGACCGGGGCGACCTGGAACGAGTAGGTTCCCGGAGTGAGGCTGACGTTCAGCCTCGAGGAGGTGCTCGTGCCCAGGACCCCTCCGACCGTCGCGCTCCAGCCCGAGGCGAGCGCCGTCGACGATAGCCCCTTCTCGGCCACGCTCACGGTGTACGATGGAACGATCGCGGCGTACGACAGGTACCCGTAGAACACCTGACCGCTCGCGGTGACCGTGCCCGACGCCGGCGTTACGGTGTATCCCGCCACGGCGCCGGCCGTGAACGAATACGAGCCGGGCAGCACGTAGAAGACGAGATACTGGGACGACGTGGTCAGCTGAACCCCGTTCAACGTCACCGACCAGGAAACCCCGGAGGGGAGACCGCTCTGCTCGAAGTAGACCGCCGTCCGCCCTTCGGGAGCGCCGATCGGGTAGTGGTCGTAGTTGGCGTTCCCGACCGGGTACGGGGCGAGTTGGCCGAAAGGAGTGTAGCTGTGCCAGTCGGACCAATAGTTCCCGAGGTCGACCCCAATCATCGTCGCGCCGTCGAAGTAGTTCGGACCGGTGAGCCCAGCAGATACCTGGACGTGCGCCGCGCTGTAGGCGGTCGTAGCGCCGTTGTTCGCGATGAAGTTGTTGTCGTAGATTGTGTTGTCATCCCCGGTGGTGAACGCAATCGCGTAGCTGGTCGAGTCCACGAACGTGCCCAACGTGAACACGTTGTGGTTCGCCCCGTCATTCACCTGGATCCCCATCCAGTCCTGGTAGGCGTTGATGCCGGTGAAGAGCCCGCCGTTCGTTTCGTTCAGGACGACCGCGAACATTCCACCGGTCGCGTTGACGTCACTGACCGTCGGCTCGAACGAGTCGATGTCATAGTACGCCGCTGGGTAGTCCGTGGCGACGACGTCCGAGACGGTCGTCAGACCGCCATCGAGCACCAAGACGGCCGAGAGCGCCGGCAGCCCGGCCGGGGGCGAGGCCCACGGGCTCGATGACGCGGTGTCGGTCGCCGTGACCCCGGAGATCGTGGTGTACACCGAGTCCACGGTGAAGACTCCCACCGAGAGGACCGAGACGGCCACGTTCGTCACCGTCGAATACTCGCAGTCCTCCAAGACGATGGCGACCGTTCCGTCCGTCGCGTAGACCTGCGAGATGGTGGTGTACGAGCTGCGATCCACGACGATACCCGGGCCACCGTTCACGCCTTTGCCCATGTTCACGGAGGTGAACGAGGTCGTGGTTGCATCCTCGATGGCCACGCCGAGGTCGAAGTTGTTCAGCACCACGTTGGTAAACGTGGTGTCCACCATCCCGTCGGCGATAATCCCGGCCGCGTAGTTGACCATCACCATTCCGTTCACGGTCGTGAACGACGAGTCACCCCAAACGGAGGCGAGGTTGTTCGCGTTCGTCAGCGAGTAGGCCGTGATGCTCGTATCCATAGCGTTCCACATGTCGACGCCCCAGGCCGCACCGCCGTAGGCCGTCACGGTGTTGAAGGTCGTAGAGACGGTCCCGTCGAGCCACGCGCCAGCCGAGCCGTAGTTGCCTCCCGTGTCGTAGGTGGAGAGGGCGGTGATCGTCGTGTCGGCTCCGAATGTGATGTTCGCGCCAAGGCCCCCGTTCGTGACGTTCAGCTGGCTGATCGTGAGCCCGACCGTCCCGGGAACGTCGTAGTAGGGATCGCCGTAATCGCCACCGACCGTGAACCCGCGACCGCCGTAGCTGACGTTCACGTAGGAGTACGTGCTCCCCGTCGTGCCGTAGGCGTAGATCGCCGTCGAGTCGAACGAGGCGTCGATGCCGACGCCCACCATTTCGGAGTTCGCCACGTCGGTAATGCCGGTGGCGAAGAACTGCACCGTGAGCTGATCCACGAGCGTGTGAACGGTGTGACCGACGTAGACGCCGGGCGATTCGTACTGGGCGATGGAGTTCGTCACCACGGCGTTTGTGTCGTCCCAGAGGAAGAGCGACCCGCCCATCAACGGGTACGGTCCACCGAAGGTGATGCCGGTCATGACCTCATTGGTCACCGTGTCGCCGGTGCCGCCGAAGATGTTGATGGCGGCGGTGTAGTTGGAAAGGTCGAACGGCAGGACCTCGCCCGGCCCGGCCAACAGGCCGGACGTGGCCGAGTAGACGTAGAAGTAGAACGTGCCGTGCGCAGAGTCATTGCCCTGGGTGACGTTGTCGATCGTGACCGGCTGGGTCACGCCCTGGGAGTTCACCAGGTCGAACATCGGGTACGTGTAGTCGTTGAAGTGATTGAACGAGAAGTTCACGTCGAGGTTCAGATTGGCAAACGTGTAGGGAGCCGTGCCGGACCCCGAGATGTTCGCCGCCAGTTGCGAGGCCTGGGTGTTCGAGTACATGTAGAGCGGTGCTCGGAGCACTCCGGGCGCCGCGGGCAGATTCAACGTGTACGAGGTCGTCGAGCCGGTGATGGCGGTCCCGTTCACTTCCTGGGAGCCCGCCGCGAACGCCTGGACGTAGTAGTGCGTGGTCCAGGGCGCCCCGAGGGGCGGCAGGTAGGCGTTGAACGTACCCGTGTCGGTGGTTGGGAACCAGCTCAGGTTCGTGCCGATCGCATCGATCGGCAGGTTGCCGAGGAAGACGAAGCCGTAGGACGGCGTGATCGAACCCGCGATGTGGATGTCGCCCGAGGCGACCGACACCTGGTGCTCGGCCCGCCAGAGTCCATAGAGAAGTGACGGGCCCTGGTTGAAGATCAGGGTGTGGCTGGCCGTCCAGTAGTCGGCGATTCCGGCGGACGTCTCACCGGTGTCCCCACCGAAGTTGTACGCCGAGGGGACGGGCTGCCAGCCGCCGGAAGTGAGGTTCGAATACTGGAGGCTCATCGACCCGTTGATCGAGCGGAACGCGGCGTTGTCGCCCCCGATACCCCCCACGATCACGATCTCCGAGTCCCGGAGGAAGCCGCCCGTGGTGGGCTCGAACCCGTCTACCGTGAAGCCGGGAGCGTACGCGGGCGCGGTGGCGTTCGGGTTGAGGAAGACGACGGTGTCACTGACGCCCGTGACCACAGTGGACGAACCGGCTTCGACGATGCGGAATCCGTACGAGACTTGGTCCCGGTTCTGAGCGTTCACGGAGGCGTTGTTGTACAGCTGAATGGTGATCGGGTAGTCCGCCGGCGAAATCGGGATGGTCGTGCCGACGCACTGGAACACCCCACCGTAGAACTTCAGAATGTTCTGCGCGCCGGCGGTGTTGTTGTTGCAACCGGAGTAGATGTCGTTCAGGCCAAACGATCCGCCGCTCGCATTGAAGGTGTCGTCGACGAAGTGGATCCCCGTGTCGTTCCAGTTGACCACGTTCTGGGTCCAGAAGAACGCCGTGTTGAGGCCGGGGATCGTGATGTTGGTCGCGATGGTGTTGAGCTGGATGCCGAACTCGTAGGGGCTGCCGACGTACCCCTCGTGCTGGCCACCGTTGTTGGGAAGGATGACCCCGGTGGCGCTCGGCTGCGTCACGTTCGGGGGGGTGTTGAAGGTGACCGCGCCGAGGATGTGGGAGCTGTTGTACGAATAGGGATTGACGCCCAAGCCGAAGTCCCCGAGACCCAACGGCGCGGGGGGCGCGGCGTATCCCGGCGCGATGACGCCCGGAACGGGCTTGGTCTTTCCCTTCAGGATATTGATGTTGGGGAGGGAGGTGAGAGGCTTCGTCGCGGGCCCGGTATGCATGAGCGACTGGACCCACGGCTGGTTCGCATAGTTCGGGAGGACTCCAGAAAACGGCGAGCTCGCCGAAGGATTCGAGGAGCGAGGGCCCGAGCTTCCCGCGGCGAGACCGGGTGACGCCCCTGCGGAAACGGCGCCGGCTCCGTGAAGGGCGAACGACGAAAGATAGCTGGCCCCGGGCAGGACCATCAACGCGCAGACCACGAGCACCAACGGCACAACCCAGACGACTCTTCGGGCAGGAGACATAGCGGTCGGTGACGAGGCATGCCGGTATACAAATGTTCCTAATTGCGCAAGAGAAATCCTGTGCCGCTCGCCCGAAGATTCCGTTTTCGATGGCCCCTTCTCCGAAGATACC
The DNA here is from genome assembly GCA_035625085.1 of Thermoplasmata archaeon. Taxonomy (GTDB): domain Archaea; phylum Thermoplasmatota; class Thermoplasmata; order Lutacidiplasmatales; family UBA184; genus Lutacidiplasma. Next base: position 34,564 of record DASPQG010000082.1, on the reverse strand, counting down.
GGCGGGCAAACGCCCGGGTAGCGCCGCGGGTTGGGATCAATCGGCGGGCGCGATGGGGTCTCCGGGGCGGACCCAGCCTTCGAGAACCACTCGAGCGTACCAGCCGCGCCGTCCGTTCATCACCTTGAGAAACTCCGGCCCGCGGCTGGTTCCGACATACGGGAGGAGGAAGAGGTTGTCGCAGGGGGTGCACGGCTTCGACACTTCGAAGACCACCTCGCCGATCCGGAACCGTCGGCCCGGCGCGAACGAATCATAGGGCACACCCTCGGTCGTGATGTTCTCGCCCAGGTCCCCCGACCGGACCGGCCACCCTTCCCGCTGCAGGTCCCCCAAGGTCTCTCGAGGAAGAATCAGGAGCGCCATTCCCGGGTCGTCGTGCTTCGTCTCGTGACGGTACCGATTGAAGTCGCCTTGGACACCGGACTTCGCTACGAAGGCTTGCGACACCGAGGGCTTCGGAAGACCGTGTTCACCGGACTTCTCGGGCTTGCGATGCAGCTCAAACACTCGCGCCGGCGGAACTTCGGACACCGATCCTCGTGGGGGTTTCCGAAGCGGGAACACCGGACGGTGGAAAAACCTTGACCTTCGCCCGCCGGGAGCCGTTTCTCCGTTCCTTCCCGGGGAGGTTCCTTTTTCTGCCCGGACCCTACTGGGGGCCCAATGCCGCGACCGGTGGGCGCCGGGGTCCTGACCATCCTCGGGGGATTCTTCATCCTGCTCGGGGGACTCGCCTTTGCTCTCGTGGGCGCCATCTTTGCCATCTTCGGGTTCTGGAGCGGAATCTTCCTCTTGGGGCTGGTCCTCGGGTTGCTGACGATCCTCATCGGATTCCTGATGCTGCTCGTCCCGTCCGCCCACACCGTCTGGGGCGTCCTCGCGATCCTCTTCGCCCTCGTGAGCATCGTCGTCGCCCTCGGCGGATTCCTCGTCGGGTTCCTCCTGACGCTCATCGGCGGCATCCTCGCGCTCACATGGAAGAGGCCGGTCGAGGTGAAGGTCATCACCGTGGAGGGGCGGGTAGTGCCTCCTCCCCCGCCGCCGGGCTGACGGCGTCCGCTGCCCGCGGCCGGTCCGCGACCGCTCGCGAACCGGACGCCGCAGGGGGATCGCGTCCGTGAACGCGCTTCTCTACGACATCGCTTTCGGGGTCGCTCTGGGATTCTCGCTCACGATCCCTCCCGGGCCGATGAATCTGTACATCGCGGTTCAGTCCGTCCGGTCGTTCCGCGAAGGCGTGACCACCGGTCTCGGCGCGATGAGCGCCGACCTCATCCTCGGGATCGTGGTGTACGCGATTCACTCTGTGGTCGACCTCGGAAGCGAACTGCGTTGGATCTATCTTCTCGGAGCCGCGGTCATGGTCTGCCTCGGCGTGGGGCTCCTTCGACGCACGCGCCGGCCGGCTCCCCCGGAGACGTCCGGGATCAAGACCTACGCGACCGCTCTCGGAATCGGAATCTCGAACCCGTTCCAGATCGTCTGGTGGCTGACGGTCGGCATCGCGTTCGCGTATCTCGGGGGGCTCGTGCTGTTCGCCGGTCTCTTCGGAGCGATCGCGGTCTGGATCCTGGTGTTCCCGTGGGCGGTCCACCGAGGTACGGAACGACGTCCGGGCGTGGCCCGAGCGATCGTGGTCGTCTCGGGCATCCTGGTCTTCGGCTTCGCAGCCTACTTCGTCTTCCTCGCGCTGTAGATCGCGGTTTTCTGGGCCGGTCCCTCAGGAGTGCTTCAGTCGGGCGGCGAACTGCTTCCGGAACTTCGCGACTTTCGGAGCGATGATGGCCCGGCAGTATCCACTCGCGGGGTTCCGTCGGAAGTAATCCCGGTGGTACTCTTCCGCGGAATAGAAGGTGGAGAGCGGGGTGATCTCGGTGACGATCTTCCGCTTCCAGAGCTGGGCCGACTCGAGCTCTCGGATCACCTGCTCGGCGGTGGCCTTCTGCTCGGGAGTGTGATAGAAGATCACCGACCGGTACTGTCGGCCAACGTCGTTCCCCTGACGGTTCAGGCTCGTGGGGTCGTGGGTCGTCATGAACAGCGTGAGGAGGTCATGGTAGCTCACGACGCTCGGGTCGAACGTCACCTGGACCACCTCGGCATGACCGGTCCGGTCGGTGCAGACTTGTTCGTAGGTCGGATTGGGGACGGTTCCCCCCGAGTATCCCGGGAGCACCTTCGCCACCCCCTCGACCTCGGAGAGAATCGCTTCGGTGCACCAGAAACATCCCCCACCCAGTGTCGCCGTCTCCTCCATCGTCATGCGCTCCTCCGGCCGCCGTGCCGGTCCGCGGGCCGGGGAGGGAGGGTCATGTCCGGGGGCGATTTCAAATCGACGCTCGCAACCATCCGGTTCATCGGGCCCGGAGGTCGGTGCCCCGAAACACGAAGAACGGGGCAAGGACCGAGAGCACCGGCACGAGCGCCAGGACGTACTCCGAACCCGGGTAGGTGACGACGAGGGAGATGAACGGGCCGATCAGCACGAGGAGCAGGACCGCATAGAGGGCCCCCCCAGCGCCGATTTCGCGGGTCTGGAACCGGGACGAGCCGGCCGAAAGGCCGAGCACGATCCCCACTCCGCCGACCCACGCCAGCCAGAACCCGACCAGCCCCGTGTAGGCACCGAGCGGCTCGCCGGATCGCAGGCACGTGAGCGCGTGCGTCGGGTGGCCATTGATGCACGAGAGAAGCGAGCTGGCCGAACCGACAATGACCACCGCGGCGACGAGGATGAGGAGAAAGCCGAGGCTGCCCACGAGGCAGAGGACGGAGGCGACCGTGAACCGGGGGTCGATCTTCCGTAGCTGCGAGAACCCGCGGCGGTAGAAGAACAGCGAGAGCACAAAGAGAATCGCTCCGGCGAGGAGGAGCAGCGCTGTTGCGACCACGAACGACGACTCGTGGAGCGAGAGGAACCCTCCGGGCGCGTACGCGGCGATCAGGAGGAACAGCACGGGCACGACGATCGCGAGGACGGCCCCGGCGAGCCCGATGCCCGCCCCCGTCGCGATGCGAAACAGCCCGATCCGATCCAACTCGCTCGACGGGGGCGTGGTCGTCGACATCGATCCCTTCCGACGGAGGGCGGGCACCCGCTTCGGGGTTATCTACCCTCTGCCGGGCCTAGTCGGACGGCTCCCCCGACGCTCCGACTCCTCTCGGTCAGGTTCGCACGAGGAACTGGACCTCGGTCGCGGCCCACGCCTTCGGGTCCGTCCAGGGGTTCCCCGCGTAGATCTCCCGGGTTGAGACGACGGCGCGCAGCTTCTTCTCCTTGCGTCGCCAGCGGAGCCAATCCGAGAGACCGTGATAGACGATCCGCGGCGACACGACCTCCGGGTCGAAGGTCACGCTCGCGACCGTGGCGGGCCGGAGCGCGCGAACCTTGACCCGGCCTTCCGAGCGGGCGCGGCCTTCCACCTCGATGCCGACCTCCCATTTCCGAGACCCGGGCTCGCGGAACACCCAGCGGCCCGTTCGATGCCCGCGGGCGCGGGCCCACTTATCGAGCTCGGCAAACCGCTTGCGAATCGTGGCCTCGCTGTACGGGCCGGTCCATCGGATCGAGGCGATGCGCAGGCTCGGCGTCTTCTTCCACACGAAGTCCACGGTCATCGGTCGGGTCCTCCGCTGAACGGAGGGTAGGGGGCGGCCGACATAATACCCTCGGAACGCGGAAGAGGGGGCTCTCGATCGACCTTCAGGACGAGGAGGTGGCCCGCGGGAGCATCGGAAGCTCTTCGGGGAGCTGCGCTTCCGGCGGTCGAGGCGGTAGGGTCTTGATGAACCCGCCGTAGTAGGGCACCCGCGTCGTGATCACCCGGCGGAACGCTTCGCGGAGGGCCGCGTCATCGAGCCCACGCGTCGGGATGAGGTCGTCGTTGCGGTTGAGGCATCCTTTGAGCTCACCCCGGTGCGTCACGCGGATGCGATGGCAGTGGGAACAGAACTCCCGGTTGTACACCGGGTCGACGACCTCGACCTCGGCGCCGCGTACCACGTAGACCCGACGGTGGTGCATGTCACGCACGTAGACGTGCGACGCGTGCTGCTCCAGCCACCGCTTCACCCCGTGCATGTCGACCAGCCACTGTCGGTGGTCCACGAGCTCCGGCATGAACTGGATCAGCTGCAGCCTGAGTCCCTCGGTCGTTCCGACGAACTCGATCATTCTCGGGATGTTCGCGACGGTCCGGCGGAACACGACCGTGTTGAGCTTCACCGGCTTCAACCCCACGCGGAGAGCGGCGCGAACTCCGCGCAGCACAGGGGCGAGCGATCCGCCGCGAATCGAGCGGAACTCCTCGGGGTCGGTCGTGTCGATGGAGACGTTCACCCGCTTGAGGCCCGCGTCCCGGAGCGACTCGGCTCGGTGTTCGAGCATCGAGCCGTTCGTGGTGAGCGATACGTCGGGGATCTGGCGGACCGTTCGGTCGACGATCTCCTCGAGGTCCGAGCGCACGAGGGGTTCGCCGCCCGTGAACTTCACCGAACGGATCCCGAGTTCGCGCGCGACGACAACGAGCCGCTCGACCTCGGTGGGGGTCATCTCCTCCTCGTGCGGCGTTCGCGGCCGCGCAACGGGGCCGAGACCCTCGTCGTGGCAGTAGATGCACCCGAAGTTGCACCGCTTCGTCACGCTGATGCGGATGTCGGTGACCGTCCGACCGTAGGCGTCGGCGAGCATCCTACCTACGTCCATCCGCACCCCTCTTTATAGACGATGGAGGCGGGCGTGCGACAATTCCGCTGTCCGCAGGCGGACCCGGTGACCATGGTGGAACAGACCGACCATGCCGCAGCGGCGCTCTCCTTCCCGCCCGTCTCGTGCCGCCTCGGGGACGCTTGAAAGAATAGGAAAAGAGGAAGGGGTTGGTCCGGGGGCGGTGGTCGCCCGACTCAGCTCTTCCCGCCTCCGCTCGGGGGGCTCTGGGTGGAACCAGTGCCGCCCGAACCCTTCCGGGCCCGGCCCATGTAGATCGCCGTGGTGATCAGGAAGATCACCGCGAGCACCGCGAGCAGGGCGATGATCGCCCAGCCTGTCGTGCTGATGCCGCTGCTGGACGAACTCGAGCTCGAGCTGACCGCGTTGAGCGAGATCGGGACGCTCGTCGTGCCGCCGTTCGACACGGTGACGTTGTTGTAGTAGGTATAGTAGCCGGACGCGCTCACCTCGATCGAGTGGACGCCGGAGGTCTCCGCGTTCGAGTACGTTCCGCTGCTCGTCAGCGTGACCTGTGTCCCGTCGACCCAGACCGTCGCCGACGTCGGAGTGACGGTGAGGCTGAGCGTACCGCTTCCCACCGCTGGCGTCACGGGGTTCAACGCGATCGTGACCGTCGAGGTCCCGCCGCTCGAGACGCTGACGTTGTTGTAGTATGGGTAATAGCCCGACGCCGTCGCCACGATGGAGTGCACGCCGACGGACACGGTGGTGCTGAACGAGCCCGACGAGAGCGTCACCGCCGTACCGTCCACCTTCACGGTGGCTGAGGTCGGCGTCACGCTTCCGCTGAGAGTCCCGGTCGTCGCCGCCGTTGAGCTAAATGCGACCGGCTGCGTGCTTACCCCACCCTGAGCGATCGCCGTAATCGAACCCGAGGTCGGGGCGGCCGAATAACCGGCCACCGCGCCCACGGTGAACGCGTACGACCCGTTCGGGAGAACCGTCGAAAGCGTCGAGGTCGTCCCGGAGAGCTTCCCGCCGTGCACCGTCACCGACCAGGAGGTCCCGGTCGGAAGGCCGCTCTCGGCGAACACCAGGGTTCCGAGCGAGCCCGCCGGGCAGTAGTCGCCACCGGTCTCGATGAGTGCATACGTCTCGTTGTACGGAAGGGGCGTCATACCGGGGGTGTAGTCAAACCACCAGTTCCCGCACACGTACGGGTAGTTGTCCACCGCGCCCGTGCTCGTGAACCCGTTGAGGAGGGGGATCACGGCGGTCGCCGGGACGGCGGCACTGAGGTTCCAGTTGTTCGCGAACGCGAACGGCACGGTCGGGTAGAGGTCGTCGAAGACATTGTAGCTCACCTCGGTGGCCGTGAAGTACGTCGTGAACTGATTGTTCCAGATGGAGTCGCCGCCCTCGTTCTCGATGATTCCCGTCGGCCCCGGCAGAAGGTACGGGAACGATTCCGGGTCCATGATGTTGGCGCCAACGATGGGCGCGTTCAGGAAGAAGTTCCCGACGAACTCGTTGCCGGTCCCTCCATACGTGTAGATCGCGTCCGTGCTCACGTCGAACTCCACCCCCGTGACCAGAGTGCCCGTGGAATTCCACACCACGACATTCCCGTACGGGAACCCGTTCTGATTCCCACTGAACCAGCCCGAGATGTCGCCGCCCACGATGGAGACGTGGGAGGTCGCAAACAACCAGATAGAGAGATCGTCGGACGTGGGGGTGTGGAAGTAATTCGCCGTGACGAGCGAAGCGCCCCAGAAGTCCACGAGGAAGGGAGCGGGGTTCGGAATCTCAACGTAGGCGGACGTGCCCCAGAGCGAGATCCCCGCGTACGCGGGGAACTCGTAGTCGTTGGTCGCGGCGAACTCCCCGGAGAGGTTGCCCGCCACTTCGTTGTTTACGAGCATGTACGGACTCGCTAGGGTGCCCGTCCCTCCCGAGGAGATCGCGGCGAGCTGACTATTCGAGAGCGCATACAGCGGCGCGTAGACCCCCATCGAGGTGTCGGCCGTCATGGTCGCCGTGAAGGTCGTGGTGTGACCCGCCGTCAGCGCGAGGGTGCCGCTCATGGAGATGTCGTAGTCGCTCGCCATCAGCTTCACCGTGTACGCTCCCGCAGTGAGGTTCCAGGCGTAGTTGCCGCTCACCGGGAGGGGACCCCACGCCGAGTTCGAAATGTTGTAGCTCGCCCCGTTCGTGGCGAACGCCCAGGCGTTCGATGGAGTGATCGTCCCGGACAGCACGGCGGCGCCGGGAGTGGCCGTCGCGCTGGAGTTCCAGAACGGCTGGACGAACTCGGGGCCGGCCCCAAGGTGGGCCACGGAGTCGGCGGTGAAGTAGTCCGAGACGCCGACGGCCGTCTCGCCCGTCTCCGAGCCCGAGCTCCAGGCGGACGGCTCATTGACGTACGCGTGCTTCGTCGCGTCCCAGTGCTGGAGGGTCATCGAGGCGTTGAGGCCGTAGAAGGTCGCGGTGCTCCCCCCGCCGGGACCGCCGAGCATGATCTCCGCGTCGTACGGGATGAAGCCGGTGGGCGTCAGGTTCGTGCCGTCAATATGGAAGTGGGCCTGAGGAATCGCCCCGGTCCCCGTGTTGTTGAACAGGGCACGGTCGTACGTCGAGGAGATGTGCGAGGCCCCGCCCGCGTACGAGAGGTAGAACGAGTAGTCCACCTCCGTATACTGCGTGCCCCAATCGGAATGGTAGGTGGTTGCGTTGATGAAGAACGTTATCGTGAACGGAGCAGAGACTCCATCGAAGGTCTGGGTACCCGCCGCATAGTAGCCGATGGACGGGTTGTCCGATCCGTTCGTGTAGCCCGAGACGTTGTGGAGGAAGGTGTCTACCGGCTGAGGCGCTGGGGGCGGCGCCGAGAAGTTCCAGATGTTATTCTCGACGAACAGCTGGTGGGAGTACGCGTCATAGAACAGCACATTCTGCTGCCAGAAGTTGTAGGTCGAGCTCCCGAACAGAGTGACGTTCTGGAGCACCACGTTGAGCTGGGAGGTGAAGCCCTCGGGCACTCCCGTCGTCAGATAGTAGGGAAGAAGGGAGTTCACGGAAAGGGAGGCCTTGTAACTCGTCGTGTCGAACGTGGTCGACTTCGGGGTCCCGCTCGAGTTGATGACTCCGTAGTCGGCGAGGCCCGCGGGTTCCGGAGCCTCGGGGTAGCTCGGCTTCACAATCATCCCGTGGTCCATCGTAGGCGCGTAGAGCAGGTTGGGCGGGTAGATCTTCCTGAGGTCGACGTGAGAGGCCTTGATCTCCGACATCAGCTTGGCTTCGGCGGCCGCGCCGGGGGCCCTGACTGAGGACGCCGGAGTCGCGTGGACGGCGGGGGCGGACGTGCTGCCAGCCGAGACTCGGCTCGGAGCATGCCCGCTCGCCGAGAGCACCGCTCCCGCGAACGCAAAGCTCAGAATGGCAATCGTCGCGACGACCAACACCGCTAAGACTCGGGCACGAGCAGTCATCAGCGGGCGCAGCCGAGGACACTATTTGAGTTTGAATCAAGCGGTGTTTTTGAGCCAATGGCCATTCGCTGGGGCTGTTCGGCGGAGGCAGCTCCTCGGGTTACCGAGACCGGAGTCCGCACTCAAGATCACCGAGCGGTTAGGGCCGGCAGACGCAGAGACGCTCTGCGTCGGCCAACCCCGAGGCGCCCGACGGCCCTCGCGGGACCCGGGCGTCTCTCTTCGTCGCTGCGGCTACCCGGAGCGCCGACCCGGCAATGTCGGTTCGGGACCGGAGGGCGGGCCGGGCATTGGGTGCAATGGCAACGGGGTCACCACGGTCCTCACTCCGACAGGAGCTTCTCGAGCCGCTCGTACAGCTCCTCGAGCTCCTTCTCCTTCTTGCGCCCCCCTTCCCAGCGAGCGTTCACAACCTGGACCAGAAGGTCCGCCACCTTGTCGAGCCAAGGTCCTTCCTGCGCGTCAAACCGCTGCTTCACCTTTTCCCGCAAGAGCTCGTTGTAGGCCCGGTACGCCGACCAGACCCACGGCCCGAAATTCGGTCCATCCGACTCGCACGCGCCTTCGATCTCGGTCATTTCCTTCCTCGGGAACCTGGGTTCCCGCCGAGGCCATCTCGGGGAGGAGGATATTGAGCGGGTCACTCGGGAGCCGGTCACAGTCCGGCACGGGCTTTCCGGTTCTGGTTGAGTTGGTAACGAGCGCGTTACCGACGGGCTAAGTGCACGGAACCCCCTTCCTTCGCCGATGCCCACCGATCCGGAGGAACTGTCCCGCGGCTCCTCGAAGGCGCTCGACGATCGGGTGCTTTCGATGCTGATCGGGCTGCAGGGGCGGATTGCCTTCAGCGGTCTTCGGCGCGTCCTTCATGCGCACCCCGAGTCGCTCTCGCGCGCCTTGCGGCGCCTCGAGAGAGAAGGTCGCATCGAGCGCTCGAGCAACGGGTACCGTGCGGTGGGAGACCGACTTAGCTCGGCCGCCGGTGCGCCCCCAGAGCTTCGCCGAATCGCGCAGGTCAGCCTGCCTCCGGGGACGCTGGCGAGTTCAGTCCTGGGGCAGCTGTCCGGTCGTTGGTTCGGCTCCCTGCGCTGGGTGGGAGTAGTGGACGGCCCGAGCGGACGCCTTCTCGCCTGGGCGCGCCGTGACGGCGAGGGCTACGTCATGCTCGGGATCCAGCAAGGCGCGCTCCGTGTGTACGTCCGTGGTGAGGGTTCCGGGGACGACGAGGGGGAGGCGGAAGACTCCGCGTACGAGCTCCTGACCCACGCCGTCGATGCCCTGCGCGCACCGTTCCCGGGACGCATGGGCTCGGTGACGTTCTTCGCCGGCGGCTGGGACTCCGCAGGCCCACTTTCAGACAACTGACCGAACCCTCGACCCGAATCCCGCGGGAGGCGACCCTCCGGCGGGGCCTCTCGGCGGAGAAGGAACCGTTCACCGGTAATCAGGAGCCCCCGGGGGTTAATGTGCGGTGGACCGCATCTCGTTCGGTACGATGTCTTCCCTCGGTTCGGGGGCTACGCTGCTGGGAGCCGCGTTAGGGTCGTCCTCGGGGGCCGCAGGTTCGGCGCTCCAAGTGGATGGGATCTCGAAGGCGTTTGGGGAGGTTCAAGCCCTGACCTCGGTCAGTTTCTCGGTGGCTTCCGGGGAGATTGTCGGATTGCTGGGCCCGAACGGCGCCGGCAAATCGACAACGATGCGGGCGGTCCTCGGTCTCATTCAGACGGATGCGGGCGAGATCCGACTCTTCGGCCGCAATGTGGTTTCCGACCCTCAAGGCACGAAGCGGCTCTCCGGGTATGTCCCGGAGTCCCCGGCCCTCTACGAGTTCCTCACCGGGGCGGAATACCTCGACTTCGTGGCGGACATGTACGGCCTCGACCCGACGACCCGGGCCGAGCGCATCCAGCAGTACCTTGCCGGCTTCGAGCTCGCCGGCCACGAGAACTCCCTCATCAGCGGCTACTCCCAGGGGATGAAGCAGAAGGTGGCGCTGATCGCCGCGCTCTCCCACCACCCGAAGCTCCTGATCCTCGACGAGCCGCTCAACGGCCTCGACCCCCGGTCCGCCCGCATCACGAAGGACCTCCTGCGCAACCTCGCGACCCACGAGGGAGTGGCGGTACTGTTCAGCACCCACGTGCTCGAGATCGCCCAGGCGATCTGCGACCGCATCGTGATCCTGCACCGGGGTCATGTCCTCGCCTCGGGCACCGTGGCTGCCCTCCGCGATCGCGCGGGGATGGCCGGCCGGGACCTCGAGGAGGTCTTCCTCGCGCTCACCGGCACGGGCGACCTCGGAGACGTGGTCGACGCGCTCAGCCGGTAGGGGCCCCATGCAGTTTCACCGGGTCCGGCGACTCGCGGCGACTCTCGTTGCGTCCCAGCTTCGGTCCGGACGAAGCTCCTCCGACCCGAAGAGCTTCTTCGGTCGGTCCGAGATCATCGCCGTCATCGACGCGGGGCTCTTCCTCGCCGCGGCCGGCCTCGCCGCCGTCGCCCTTCGGGGCGCAGCGCTCTCCTCGGGGGAGATCGCCGCCGGGACGACCGCGTTCATTCCGTTCGTTCCGCTGGTCGCCGTCAGTGTGGTGCTCCTCGCAGGGGTCATGTTCGAGCTCACCACGACGGCGAAGTTCGCCAGCAGCGACGCCGCGAACTGGCTCCCGATCTCCCCCGGGGAGTACCTGGCCGCTTCGGTCTCGGCAATCGCCTACACGTACTCGCCGGCGGTCGCGATCACCCTCGGTGCCCTGCTCCCTCCGTCGATCCTCGGGAGCACGCTCCCCCTCTATGGCGCGACCGTAGCGCTCGCGGTCCTCGCTCTGATCGAAGGCGCCGTGCTCGTCGAGATGATTCGCGCCGGAACTCAGCGGGTCACCAATGTCGCCGCTGGACGACGCGGACAGGTGAACCTTCTCTTCCGCGCCCTCGCCCTGATACTCGTGATCCTCCTGCTGCAGTTCGCGTTCAACCCGGTCTTCTTCCTCGCCCTGGCACAGCGACTTTCCACGGTCGCGCTGGTCACGGCGGTGGTGCCGTTCTTCTGGTCGACCGAGGCGCTCAGTATCTGGGCCGCCGGCAACACCGAATGGGGCGCGGCGTTCGCCCTTGCCCAGGTCGCGTTCGTCGCGGTCCTCGGATACCTGGCGGTCGACCTGCGCGAACGGTACTGGGTCCCGACCCCGATCGAGGTCCGGCTCGAGGCTCACCGGTACGCCGCACGGAACCCGCTTTTCGCCGCCTTCGGCCTGAGCGCCGCCGAGTCGGCCCTCGCCATCAAGGACCTGAAAGGACTCGTTCGACGGCGGGAGATGCTGCCCACCCTCGTCGTTCCGATCGTGCTCGTCGTGCTCGTGCTCGTGGAAGGCAACACTCTCGGAGGCGTCGTCTCGGTGCTCTGGATCGGCTGGGTCGCCGGTTTCTTCGCGCTCCTGCTCGCCGGGACCTCGGTCGGCCAGGAGCGGAAGGCGCTCCAGTCGCTCTACGCGTTCCCCCTCTCCGCGGCGAGCGTCCTGCGGGCCAAGGTGGCGTTCGTCCTCGTCCCGTCGTTCGTGGTGTCCCTCGGGCTGGTCCTCCTGGTCGGGTTCTTCTTCGGTCTCCCGCCAGGCGCTTTCCTCGGCGTGCTCTTCCTCGTGATCACGGTCTCGGTGGTCCTCACCTTCTGGGGCCTTGCCTTCGCGGCGCGCTACTCGGATTTCCAGGACCGACCTCGACCGCAGTTCCTCCGGCCGGCCGGCATGCTCGCGGCGACCGGCTCCGGAATGGCCCTTCTGTTCGCGATCCTGATCCCCGGGACGGTCGCGCTGCTCTACCCTTCGTCCGCGGCGGTGCCGCTCGGATTGATGACGGTCGGGTTGGTGCTCGTGGGGGGAGTCCTGGGGATCTACTGGACTCGCTCGGGGTTTCGCCAACTGTTCCGGGAATTGCCGTTCTGAGCGTCGCTGGGGTCAGAGCGGGGCCCCGCAGGTCGGGCACCGGCCGTCGACCTCGTTCCCCAGGGCCCCGCAGAATCGGCATCGCACCTTGACCACCTGGCGCTCGATTGTGTGCACGGTGGTCCCGAAAGGGCCGATCGGAGGAGGAAACGCCCGCTTCGCCTGAGCGATCGTCCCGGTCCAGACGTCCGGCTCGAGCACATCGAACAACGGACGTCCGTGGGCCAGTTCGAGCACGAGGCGCGGCCGGCCGACCCGGGCCCGGCGGACCGACACATTCCGGAGCTCATGCAAGGGCACCTCGAGCTGGGTCTCTGTCTCCCCGGTCGACCGACGACCGAGCCCCCGTCGTGCAGCGCGGGCCTCGAAGACCACCCGCTGGTTCGTCACGTAGAGGACTCCGGGCCCCTTGGGCAGTGCGGCCGACCCGTCTCCGGGGTCGGCGACGGCGTAGGCACTGCGGAGCACGAACTCGCCGTGTCCAAGCAGCATCGGAGGTGAGAAACCGGCGGGACTCTAAAGTCCTCTCCGTCCGGCCGAGCCCTGCCGGCGGGCACGGGCCGCCGCGCGGAGCTCCTCGCGAAGTCGAGCGGGAGCTCGCTCGGTCGCGACTGTGATCGTCACGGGCGCGAGACGGGAGACCCGGCGGCGGAGAAAGGCTTCCGTTCGGACGGGGTCCTTCTTCCAGCATTCCCGGAGCCACGTCCCCACGGCCCGCTGCACCCAACGCTCCGGGTCATCGAGCAGGCGCTCGAGAAGGCGGAACGGTCGGTCCAGCTCTCCGGAGCGGACCCACGCCCGAAGGGCGTACGTCGACGCTCGCCGGCGCCAAAGGTTCTCGGCCCGGGTCCATCGGAGGATCTCCTCGAATCGTTCCGGGCGGGACGCGACCAACGTGGCCACCGGACCCGCGGCGAGACTGTCCGAGAGCGCCCAACCGGTGGCCTCGTCAACCCAGCGCGCTGCCCGACTCCACGCCCCTTCGTCGTCCACGAACGGGGGACGACCGAGGAGCTCGATGGCCGCTGCGCGCTCCTCGTAGAGCGGACCGTTCCACAACCGCTGGACCACGCGCCATCGGTCGGCCCGCGGCCAGGATTCGAGCCGGTGGGCGGCCTCGCGGACCACCCGGCGGAACGGTGGGGTCCGGACCCCGAGGACCGGCACGGGCGAGCCCAGATACCCTCGAAGCCACTCGTTCGGGGAGCCGGGTCCGAGAGCCCGCATCGCCTTCAGAATACGATTCCGCTCCCGTTCCGGTGCGGAACGAGGCACGCGGGCTCGGGAGCGACTCACCATCCGACCGGGCTCGAGCGGTTCTGCTCATCGAGCCACTTCTGGAGGGGAGCGAAGTACTCGAGCAGGCCCCGCGCGTCCATGCGGCGCTCGCCAGTGAGCGCCTCGAGCGCATCGGGCCAGGGACGGCTCATCCCCATCGTGAGCATCTCGGCGAGGCGACCGCCGGCCGCCTTGGACCCGTAGATCGACGCACGGTGGAGAGGCCCGGAAGCACCGGCCTCTCGAGCGAGCGCCCGGTGGAACTGGAACTGGAGGATGTGCGCGAGGAAGTAGCGCATGTACGGGACGTTCGCGGGAACGTGGAACTTCGCCCCCGCGTCGAACTCCGAATCGCTCCGGGGAGAGGGGGGAGCGATGCCCTGGTAGCGCCGGCGCCTCTCCCACCAGGTGGCGTTGTAGTCCGCCGGTCCGATCTCTCCCGAGAAGACGTCCCAGCGCCACTTGTCGACGACGAGCCCGAACGGCAGGAACGCGACCTTTTCGAGCGCGCGGCGGAGCAGGAAGGCGATATCCCCCTCGCTACCGGGAGCTTGGTCGAGCAGCCCGATCCGGACGAGATACTCCGGGGTGACCGAGAGCGCGATGGTGTCCCCGATCGCCTCGTGGAACCCGTCGTGGGCGCTGTCGCGGAACAGGAACGGCTGGCCGGCGTAGGCCCGCTGGTAGTAGTTGTGGCCGAGCTCGTGGTGGACGGTCATGAAGTCCTCTCCGGTGATCTCGATGCACATCTTGAGACGGAGGTCGTCGACGAAGTCGACGTCCCAAGCGCTCGCGTGGCAGACGACCTCCCGGTCGCGAGGGCGGACGAACATCGACCGCTCCCAGAACGAGTCGGGGAGCGGCCGGAACCCGAGGGACATGAAGAACCGCTCGGCGGTGCGGACCATCTCGATCGGCGTGAAGTTCCGCCGGACCAGAATCGACGTCAGGTCGACATCGCCGCTCTCCGACGGGAGCGCGAGCAACGGGAGCGTCGAGTCCCAGGACTGCGCCCACATGTTGCCGAGCAGATGCGCCGGGATCGGACCGTTCGCCGATACGATCGCGTCGCCGTAGTGCTCCGCGAGCCGGCGGCGCACGAAGGCGTGGAGGGAGCGGTAGAGCGGCTCCACCTCGTCCCAGAGCCGGTCGACCTCCGCGCGGAACTCCTCGGGCCCCATGTCGTACTTGGAGCGCCACATGGTCCCGGTGTCGGCGAATCCGAGCTCGGCCGCTCCGCGGTTCGCGAGCGACACGTACTCGACGAAGTGGGGTCGGATCTCCCGCCCCACGCGGTGCCAGCCCTCCCACACGTCCTCGAGCACCGCGGGGTCATGGCTCTCCGACAGGACTCGAGAAAGCCCCTGCAGGTCGAGCGCCTCCCGTCCCGAGCGAGGAGCATAGCGGCCCTTCGCGTAGGTGCCGCGCATCGCCGTCACGCGGCGAGAGAGCTCCTCAGATTCGAGCGGGTCCGACGGTGCGACGAGCGGAAGCATCAGGCGAAGCAGCTTCGCCTTCCGGGCCTCCTCCTCGGTGAGGCCCTCCGTCGGCAATCCGGTTGACTCCTTCGCGAGTCCGACGGTCACGCCGATCAGTCGCGAATACGCCCGGGCCGCAATCGCCTCGCTGTCGTCGTTGATGTACGTGTCGTAGACCCAGTCGGCCTTTTGCGACTCGACGGCCAGGTCGAGGAGCTGGCGCTCCGCCCGATGCAGGAACTCCCCCATCTCCGACATCGACTTCTCCGTACCGCTCGCGACCGTAAGCTGAACGACCCCCCCTTTAAGAAGGGGCACCGCCCGGCGGGCGGGGCAGAGAATCCGGTCCGCCCGGTGTCCGCCAACCGCTCCCGTCAGTCAACCGGGCAGAACCCCCCCGTTTCCAGTCGAACTTTCAGCTTTATGTACGACGTGCGTCTGACACATTGCTGCGGCCGTGTCCGACAACCCCGATGGCCGGGCCATTCTCGCCTCCCTGCCTGCCTGCTACGGACCGATGGCGGACGACATCGACGTACCGCTCGCGGCCCTTCCCTGCCTCCGTCTGGAATCGCTCTTGACCGCACGCGAAGGGATTTGGGTCGCATGAGCGCGGCCATCCGTAAGGGCGGTCCCGCTCCGCTCGAGCCGTTGGTCGAGATTCCGGCGCGGCACATGTTTCTCGGCCAGGGCGAGCCGCGGGGATACGGTGTGCGTCCCAAGCTGACGCCCGAAGCAGCGGCGGCGTTCGCGACCTACGTCGACTCGGCCCGCGCCCGCGCGGCGATGGAAGGTCGTACGCTCGTCTACACCGTTCGCTGGGGCTGACCCCGGACTAATCGGAACCGGCCCGCTCGCGATCGCCCGGATCGTTCGCGTCCGGCGGTTCTGTCCCGTCCTCCGAGCGTCCGCGGGACGGTCGATGCGTCCGCGCCTCCTCCCACGCCTCGGCGATCGCGCGTTTGGAGAGCGCGTCCGCCATCGCGTTCTCCTCTCGTTGGACCCAGTGGAACTCCACCTTGTGGAAGCTACCGGTCAGCTGCCGCAGCCAGTCGTGGTACGCCTTCAGATGCTCGGCGCGGACCTCGTACTCCCCGATCATCTGCCGGATCACGAGCTGGCTGTCGCCCTCGACGACCACGTCGCCGGTGTAGCCGATCGACCGGAGCTGCTCGAGCGCCCGAATCGCGCCCACGTACTCCGCGACGTTGTTCGTGGAGTGCGGGGCGTACGGCCGCGTCGCGAGCCCGCAGTCCTCGTAATGGAACCCCGGCCCGTCGATCACGAACCCCCACCCGGCCACTCCCGAGCTTCCCGGAGGCTGGCAGGCGCCGTCGAAATGAACGGTGACCGGTCCCGAGCCCGCCACGGTGGCGATCCCGCGAGGGAGGTCCTGGTCCCCGGTCATCGGGCCTCCCGGCGGCGCGAGGGCGGAACGTCCAGCCGCGGACGGGACGGTGGCCGAACGAGCTGAGGGCAGACGCAGAACTCCTCCAGCCGGGCGCACGTGGGGCACGTCACGCGGTTGACGACCAGCCCGAGCGGTCGGCCGCAGTTGCGGCAGTCGCGGGCCCGGGCGCACCTCGGGCACTGGGCGAGGTCCGAGGTGATGATGGTGCGACAGAACCGACAGTTCACGGGCTCGTGCGGGTTGTAGATCCGCCGGGCCCGCACTTCCTCCGGGGGCGTCGGGGTGGTCCGGAGCATCGCGGTCTCGGGATTCCCGAACGCCCCGCCGACGGTGGTTCGGGCGGGGTCCAAGGCGAGGGCTCCGAGCATCACGACCACGAGACCCAACGGGGCGATGAGGAATCCCGCCTCCTGCTCGAGGTCGAGCTGCTCCGCACCGGTGAGCACGATCGGGTACGCAACGAGCACGAAACCGAGGAGGATCATCAGAACCCCGCAGTACGCGATGGAGCGGTTCATCCGATCGTTCGCCGGCGTCCTGCCGCCGCCGGAATCGAGAACGGTCGGCCGCCCACTTAAGCCGGTCGGCCGGAGGTCGTGCTTTTCCCCTCACCGGTCGTCCCCGGCCCATGGCACAGCCGACCGCGACGCTTCGCACGACGTTCGGGGACATCCGCATCGACCTCTACCGCGACCGCGCTCCGAAAACGGTAGACAACTTCGTCTCGCTCGTCCGCAAGGGGTTCTACAACGGGCTCACCTTTCACCGAGTCATCCCGGGGTTCATGATCCAGGGCGGCTGCCCCACCGGGGACGGCACCGGCGGACCCGGGTACACGATTCCCGATGAGTTCGACGCCACCCTCCGCCACGACGGGCCGGGCACGCTCTCGATGGCGAACGCCGGCCCGAACACCGGCGGGAGCCAGTTCTTCATCACCCTCGCCGCGACCCCCTGGCTCGACCGCAAGCACGCCGTGTTCGGGAAGGTGCGCTCGGGCCAAGATGTGGTCGAGAAGATCGCGGCCGTGCCGCGGGACGCGCACGACCGGCCCCGGACCCCGGTCCGGATCGTCGAGGCAACGGTCAGCGGCCTGTAGGCGCCCGACGTCTAGGCCGGGTAATCGAACGGAAGACGCTCCCTCGGGTGCCACACATCCTCGACCGTCGTGAGCACGCCCGCGGCCATCTCGACGATCGGAACGATCATCAGGAGCTCGAGGAACATCGAGTACCCCGCGGCGACCGAGACGCTCCCGCCGGGGAAGACGAAACGGTACGGCGAGAGGAGGATGAGGTAGTACAGGTACGCGAAGAACACGCCGCTCACGAGGATCGAGAGCGGTCCGTAGGCGACCGTCGGTTTCAACACGTACCGGGCGGCGCTGAGGCCGAGGAGCACCGCTCCCCACGTCGTGACCGCGGCGATCGAGATCGGGATCGCGATGCCCCGCGAGTGCACGTAGGCGAGGACCGCCACC
The DNA here is from genome assembly GCA_035625085.1 of Thermoplasmata archaeon. Lineage (GTDB taxonomy): Archaea > Thermoplasmatota > Thermoplasmata > Lutacidiplasmatales > UBA184 > Lutacidiplasma. The sequence continues at coordinate 16,819 of DASPQG010000082.1, read as the reverse complement.
GGGATCCCCACGAACACGATGAACGACAGGATCAGTCGGGCCGCCGCAACGAGGATCCGGTACGCGAGCGAGGGGATCCGGTAGCCCGGCACCTCCTGCGTGGGAGGGGCCACGGTGGCGGAGGCGGTCGCGGCGCTCACGGGATCGGCTCCGGTGGGAAGGAGGTGGTCGAGCCGTCGATCGAGAACGAGGCGAGGATCTCTCCCCCGGACGGGTTACATCCCGTGCCCAGCGTCACGTCCTCGGTCTGGTTGTAGAGGTGGCCCGGGGGGACGTTGACCGAGAACGAGCTCCCACCGCAGTTCTGGTGGCTCGCCGACTCGATCTCGAAGGAGATCCCTCCGGCCTCCACGAAGCTCGCGTGGTTCGCCCAGCTCAGAGTGACCGGAGTGACGATCGACCCGTTCTGGAAGGTCGGTGTGCCGGCCGACGCCTGGAATCCCTCGAACGGGGCGCCCCACGAACGGGTCTCGGAGAGGATCACCGAGAGCGGGAACAGGTAGGCGTAGGTGACGTTCGCCCACGCGTTCACCTCGATGTACTGGTCCTTGAAGAGGAGCGACTCGGCCGCGCCCGAGGCCGAGATCGGAAAGGCGACCGAGATGGGGAAGAGACCGGTCGAACCGCCGATGATCGTCTCGGGTCCGACGAGCACGCTACCGAGATGCACCCCGGAATCGTTCGCCACGTGGACCGAGAGCTCGAGGTTCTCGATCGGGTAGATTCCCGGGTTCGAAAGCGTGAACGAACCGCTCACCTCGATCGACCCGTTCGCGACGAGAACCCCCGTGAGCGATCGGGATTCGATCGTGGCGTGCGCGGCCTCGTACGCCGAGTAGGCGACCGTCCCAATGTACAGGATGAGCAGAACCAGCACGATGATGCCGGTCCACCGGAGCGCGCGGGCGAGCCGGTAGATGAACGGCGGACGCCGGTGCGTAGGGACGACCAAGCCGGCCACGGGCGGGCCTCCGCCAATAGCACGCGACTCTCCTCCTTGAAAACCTATCGCGGGTCAGGGCGGGCCTCGATACGCGCCGGGGCCCGACCCCGCGAGGTCACTCGGCCTAGGACCGGTTTCCGGCGACCGGGGGCGGATCGACCGCGCCGCCCGTCGCCGATCGGACCGGAACGGACGGGCTCGTCTCTCGGGCCGAGGGCGGTCCGCGTTCCACACGGCTCGCCGAGAGAACCGCCGCGACGACGAGGACCGCGGCCATCACGTAGAAGGCGGCGTGGATCGCCGCGAGGAACTGGGACGAAACCACCCCAATCCCGACGCCCCGGCCCACGAACACCTCGAACGCGGTCGTCCGAGAGACCGCGAGGGAGGCGACGGTGATGACGAGGGTGTAGCTCGCGATCGTTCCCGAGTTCCCGAGCGTTCGAAGCAATCCCGACACGGAGCCGTAGTAGGCCGGCGGGGCGTCGTGCATCACGGCCTTGTTGTTGGACGGCCAGAACAGAGCGCCGCCGATTCCCGTGACGAGGGAGATGAGGGCGACCACGAAGAGCGGGGTCGCTAATCCCATCTGGGCATACAGGAGGACCCCGATGAGCATGAACCCGATGCCGATCGTCGCGAGCCGGGCGGCACCGAACCGGTCGGCCCAGTGGCCGGCCGTGGGGGCGAGTCCGGAGGAGAGCACGTAGCCCGGTACCAGCAGCAGGGAGGCGTCGAGGGGAGAGAGCCCGCGGATCCCCTGGAGGTACATGATCAGCAAGAACACGGTGGCGAGATACCCCGTGCTCTGCAGGAACGCGGCCGTGAGCGAGCGGGAGAGCAGTCGGGAGCGGAACAGCGCGAGGTTGATCGTCGGACTCTCGGCGCGACGCTCCCACCAGAGGAACGGGAGGACCATTACTGCGCCGACCCCCATGAGGGAGAGGTTCCAGGTCGAGGCACCGTAGGAGGCGAAGTCGACCGCCCCGTAGACGATCAACGAGAGCACCACCGCCAAGAGCACCATGCCCACGAGGTCGAGGCGCGCCTTGGTGCGCTGGCCGACGCCGATGTAGCGGTACGAGAAAACCACCGCGATCGCGCCGATGGGGACGTTGATGAAGAAGATGTAGCGCCAGCCCACGAACGTCGTCAGGACTCCGCCCAGCACGATACCGAGCGTCGCCCCGACGTTCCAACCCATCGTGGTGTAACCGAACGCCTTGCCCCGCACGGCGGCCGGGAACGTGTCGGCGAGAATCGCCGTTCCCGTCGCGACCATGAACGCGCCACCGATCGCCTGGATCGCACGGAAGACCACCAGACTCTCCGCGGTTTGCGCGAAACCGCAGAGCGCTGAGCCGAAGGTGAAGATCGTGAAACCGAGGGTGTAGAAGCGGCCGTGGCCGTAGAGGTCACTGATCCGGCCGGCCTGGGTGGTCAGGATCGAGACAAGCAGGAGGTAGATGAGAATCGTCCAGAGCACCGTCGTGAGGTCCGCATGAAGGTCGCTCGTGATCGTCGGGAAGGCGAGGAGAACGATCGTCGTGTCGACCGACGCCATCAGCGTTCCGAGTATCACGATGAAGAGGACCCAGCGCGGCGACGACGTCGTTTGGCCCATTCGGACTCGGCGCCGCAACTCCCGACGCGATAAATCGGTCACCCAGCGCGTTGTCCTCGAGGAACCTTCAACTCCGTTCGCGCGCTTCCGACAATCGTGGCCCCGGCAGAGAAAGTTCCCGAGACTTCCGGGAGCTGGTACAACTGGTGGACCAGTCCCGTGATCACCAGCGGCCGCGTGCTCGGCGCGGTGATGCTCGCAGTACTCGCCGTTCTGCTGTTCCTGGTCGGCGTAGTATGGTTCTCAGTGGGAGTGCCGGCCGCGGCCGTCGTATGCGTGGCCGGCTCCGTCGGCCTTGGCTGGATCTCTTACCGCGTGATCCGGCCCGTGCTCTAAGCCGGGGGGCCCAGGCGGTCGGCCGCGCACGCGGTGGAGCAGCGGGTTAGCCCGGTCGGCGGTTGATCCGCCGCCAGCTGCAGGCGGGACACCGCCCCCAGTTGCCTAGCTGAATGCTCTTTCGGTAGCAGACGGGACAGAGGGGGCGTCGACAGTCCGTGCACGGCAGGCGCCCCGGAGTATCGGTCACGTTGGTCCCGCAACTCGCGCACTCCTCGACCACGATCGCCGGGGCAGGGGCAGGCGCCGAGGGAGGGGTGGGACCCGGGGCCGGGGGAGCAGGTGCCTCTCGTCTCGACTCTCGGAGCATCTCCTCGACGAGCTTGGTGCGCCCCACCTCGGTAGTGGTCTCGGGAGCCGGACGAACGGGAGGAACATGGCGCTCTTGCGGAGACGCGCCCGGAGGAGCGATGGCCGGAGTGCTGGGGGGAGACGGCGGAGGGGAGACCGGTTCTCCCGCCCCGGGAACCGGTCGAACAGGTCGGATGATGGTCGGTGGCGGCACTACGGGCTCCGGGACGGGCGCCGGTGCCATTGGTTCGGCCCTGAGGGCGGCCGGGGCGACCGCTTCCGCGGGCGGTCTGCGTGTTCCTCGCTCGACCTGAGCGACCACGATCGGAGTGGGTCGCCCCGCGGGTCGAGGGGTCTCTTCCCACGCCGGTGCCTCGGGGAGGGACCTTCGTTCCTTGAGCTGTCGCTGGGCGTTCTCCCACTCACGTCGGTCTACCAGAACCCGGTCGCTGCTCGTGGGGAAGCCGGCCACAGAAACCTCCGGTTCCACGGAGATCAAGAGGACCACGGCGCCGGCTCCCGCGATCACTCCGAAGACCAACAGGAGGTGCCAGAGCGAGTACCGTGAATCGCTCCCGATGTTCACCGCATGATGGAACGATATGAAGCCGACCGCGAGAAACGCTCCGCTCATGACGAGCAGGGGCAGGCTCTGGGCGAGACGGTTGGAGAAGTCTGTCTTTCCCAAGGCAAGGTCGCGGTGCCCGCCCGAACCACCGCCCCTCTCGGGCGGGTCACGGGAGGCCCTCTCGGACGTTATCTCTGGGGTGGAGGCGCCGGATCTTGGCCGTTCCTCTATCGGTCCGCCGGCGCCATCCGTCCTCACGGTCGCTCTCCCTCCCGATTGCGACGCTCTCCCCCCCGGCGAGACCGAGGACCACCCCTCCGGTGAGGAGAGCTCGGACGCCTAGCTCGCGGGCAGGACCCGCCTCGGAGGCGCGTCGAGTCGACCTCTACGCTCGGAGGGGCCGCTCCTCGTCGTCTCTACGGGCAGGTTCCGACCGCCGAGCACTGCTGGCTGATCTGCTCGGCGTAGTTGATGGTGATCGTAGCGGCGGAGGCATCCCCGACGTCGATGTAGAAGACGAAGGTCTGGGCGGTGCCCGGGGGGGTTATCTGGGTCTCGATGTAGATGGTCACGCTGATTGTGCCGGTCCCCGTGTTCACGGTGATCGACGTTTCGACCTCAGTGTTCCCGGGAGCCGTGGCGGCCTCGGTGAACTTCATGAGCTGGGCGATGTGGCCGGCCGTGCCGGTATTCACCATGTAGTTCGTCCCGGCAGCGGGCAAGCGCGTGGGATTCGCGACGGTCGTGTTGACCGAGGCGGGCACGGCGCTCGGCACCACGCCGACGGCCCCCGGATTGGCGGACAGACTCCACCAACTGAGGGCGGCGGTGTTGACGTAATTGCCGCCACCGGTCTCGGTGCTGTTCGTGACCGTGAGTGCGGCAAAGGCGTACCCGGCCCCGAACGTAATCAAGGCGACTGCGGTCGCTACGTAGACAGCTCTCGCTGGGACTCTTAGTCTCCCCATGGTTGTGTACCCGGCCTCCCCAGAGGGATGCTTGTCCGGTCGCAAACCCGCGTATAAATACGTATTCTCGTCAGGCCGCACGCGGGGGGACGGTCCCCTCCCCCCGGGGGTGGACCCTCACAGTCGATCCGGGCGGCTCAGGGGCAGGCCCCCACGCCGGTACACTGCTGAGTCAGCTCGATCGAGCGGTCCAGAACCGCGGTCCCGGCTCCCGCATCGAAGTAGAGAACGAACGTCAGGGCGGAAGCGGGGTTGGCGGCCTGGGTCTCGAAGTAAACGGTGATGGTGGAGTTGGTCGGAGTGGCCCCCGAGGTGATCTGGAACGTGATCTCGAATTCGGCATTGTGGGGGGGAGTGGTGGTCTCGGTGAAGTTCCACTGGACTGCCCCGTGGCCGGCGGTCGCGGCATTGATGCGGTAGGCTTGTCCAGTGGCCGGAAGGATGCTGGGAGTGCCGATCGTGGTGCTGGCGGCCGCCGGCACGGCCGCGGGAATCGAGGTCGTCCAGGCCGCTTGCTGGGTCCAAAAGGTGAGCCGGGTCGTGTGGACGTAGTTGCCGGCACCGTGGATCGTGACCGGGGAGACCGACAAGGCGGCCCACGCCACTCCGAGGCCAGCGCTGAAGGCCACCGCGACCGCGAGGCCAATCCACAGGATTCTGCGTCGCAGGGCCGGCTCCGAGCGGTTCAAGGACAGGCTCCCAGAGTCGTGCATTGAAGGCTCTGCTGGCCGAGCGAAGTGACGATCACGGCGGTGGCGGTGGGGGCTCCCGAATCGAAGTAGAAACTGAATCTGAGACCTACGGTGGGAGTAGTGGTCTGGGTCTCCATGTAGACTTTGGTCGTCGTGGTCGACGCGCCACCGATCCCGACGGTGAAGACGAGCTCAATTTCGGTATTGTTCGGAGCGGACGCCGTTTCGTTGAATACGAACACCACGGCCTGATGACCGGCAACCGCGGTCCCGATGGTGTACGATGCATTGTTCGAGGCCAGCCGCACCGGACTCCCAGCGGTCGACCCCCCCGAGGGCGGCACCGTCGCGGGAATCGTACTGCCGTAGAGCCCCCACTCTGTCCACCATGCCAGGTTGGTCTCGGAGATCTCCGAGCCCGTGGCGGTCCACACGTGGCGCGTCACGCTGATTGCCGCGAACGCGGTCCCGGCCCCGAGCACGGCGGCCGCGGCCAGAATCGCGAACCAGAAGGCCACGTGGGAAGAACGTGTGCGTGCAGACATTCGAGCGGCCCCCGGCAGGCGCCCGGCGCAGCGACAAATATGCGATTTCGGGCGGCTTAACGGTTGCCCCGAACCGCGCCCTCGGGGGGCGGGACCCCGATACCCGTCCGGACCCGCCGAAACCCGGCCGAAGGCCACTTGACTCTCCCGGCGCTCGGGCGGGCCGACCAGTTGTGAGCTTCTACGTTCTCATCCGGGGCCCGCTCGGGGCGGGAAAGACGACCATTGCCGAACAGCTCTCGGCAGCGCTCGGCGGGCGCCATCTCGCGATCGACGTGATCCTCGAGAAGTACCACCTCGAGGAGTGGGACCAGGATTACATCTCGGAACGGAGCTTCCTCCGGGCGAACGAGATAGCCGCGGCCGAGGCGGAAGATCTAATCCGAACTGGGACGCCCGCGGTGATCGACGGGAACTACTACTACCGCTCGGTCGTGGAAGATCTAGAACGCCGTCTCGCGTTCCCTCATCTAGTGGTCACCCTCAAGGTACCACTTTCCGTGTGTGTGACGAGGGACGCCGGTCGCACGCCCTCGTACGGAGAGGAGGCTGCCCGGGAAGTGTTCCAGAAGACCACCGAGTTCGACTGCGGTCACGTCGTCGATGCTGCGCGGCCGGTCGAGGAAGTGCTCAGGGACGTGATTTCGGAACTGCATCTGCGGGGCTTGGTAGGCGCCTAGCGGACTCATCGGAGGGGCCTCCCTGACCGAGGGGGGTGGTCATCGAAGCGGTGCGACTAGAGCCGCGCGGCGAGCGCGGATCGCAACTCGGCGTCGAATTGCTCGGGGCGGGAGAGATTGATCAGGTGGTCGGCTCCGGGGACCACCACGAGTCCGGCTCCGGGAATCGCCTTCGCGATCCGTTTGGCGATGCAGACGGACGAGGGGTTGTCCTTGTCACCGACAAGCAGGGTCGTGGGCACCCGGATAGAGCTCAGCCGGCCGTACGCCGGCGGGGGCTGAGTAGCGCGGCGGCTGCTGCGGTCCTCGAACACCTCGGGAGCGTTCTGCTCGACCATCCGGCGGAAGAGGGCAAGGCTAGGTCCCTCCAGCGACGAACACCAGAGCTCCCGCAGGCGCTCGAACGCGCCCGCCTTGTCCCCCTTCGACCAGGCCTCGGCGACCTCCCGTGACTTCCGGTCGTCGTAACCGAAGGCCGCCTTCTCATCGTCGTCGTACGGGGGCTCGAAACCTCCCGAAAGTCCTGGGGCGACGAGCAGCATCCCGTCCACCATCTCGGGGTAGGCGAGGGCAAAATCGATGGCGTAGGCACCGCCCATGCTGGAACCGACGAGGAAGCTCTTCGTGACGCCGAGATGGGCGAGAAGCGCTCGGATGTCCTCGACGTAAGAGAACTCAGAGGACGCTAGCGAGGAGCCCCCGTACCCTCGCAGGTCGAACCGGACGGTCCGGTAGTCTTTCGCGTAGAGGGGGAATTCTCGGTCCCAGAGCTGACTGTCGGCAATCGCGGAGTGGATGAAGAGCACCGGTCGCCCCCCTCCCGCGCACTCGTACGCAAGATGTCCGCCGCTCAGCTCGAACCGCTCTCGCGTTGCGCCTCGGTGGTCCTGGACTCGCCTCTCGTTCATGGCAGCGGCGCGTGGGTCGCCCTTCCGTATATATCGCCCGCGGAGGTGCTGAAACGGCGGGCGTCCGAGGGATGCCCGCGCTCAGCGGGCTCGGGACCGGCGCCGATTCACGAATCGGGATCCACGGGTGGGACCTGAACCAAGGGCACAAGTCCTCATCCCGCCGGTCGCTCGAAGTCCGAGTCCTGGAAGCACGACTCCGCGTTCGCCCCTGGTCGGCAATCTCCGAGATCGGACCCGAATGAGCCGGGCCGGCCGTTGCATTCCCACCGGAAGACCGGCGGTTCCAGGGGCGCTCCTCCTACATCGGTCACCCGTCGAGAGCCGGCTCTCCCCTCGACCGTGAACCGGTCGACCTCCGCTGAGCTCGTCGTTGGTTCGCCGTTCTGCGGACGGCAGATCTCCTCAGCCAACGGCCTTGCGAACGAGCGCCCCGATTTTCGCTTCCTCAGCGGGGGTCAACTCCACCACCGCATACGTGACCGGCCACATCCGGCCGTCGTCCAGCTTCGCCTCGTCACTGAACCCGAGGGTCGAATACCTCACCTTGAACTTGCTCGCGTTCTGGAAGAAGCAGACGACCTCGCCATCCTTGGAGTACGCTGGCATCCCGTACCAGAGCCTCGGTTTCAGATGGGGGGCGTTGCCCCGGATGATCCCATGGATCCGTTTCGCCAGAGAACGGTCCGGCTCGGGAAACTCCGCGATCTTCGCGACCACGAGCCGCTCCGCCTCCACCGAAGTGAGCCTGCCCCAGTCGACCTGTCGTTCTCGGACGGTCTCCTTCGCGGCCGCCTTCTCCTCGGCGGTGAACCCCTTGTGGCCGGGCTTCTTCCCCCCCTTTTCGGCGGGCGTCATGGAGACCCCCGCTCAGGGACTTCGAGGAGCTTGGCGAGCTGAGCGAGAGCGGCCATGGCGCCTGCCGGCGCCCCGTATTTCACCATCATCTCTCGGACCTCCTTCGACACGCAGACGTTCGTAAGGGTGACGCGGGTCGATGCTCCTTCCTCGTGGAGCTCGACGGTGGTGGTCACGGGGTTCCCTTGCCCCTCGATCTCGAAGGTGTAGACCAGACGGGTGGTGGGCCTCACCTCGAGGTACGAGCCCACGAAGACGAGCTCGCGCCCGTCGGCGGACCGCTGGACGTAGCGATACCGCCCGCCCGGGCGGACGTCCATTTGCTCGACCCGCAGGGAGCTGCCCGGGGGCGCCCACCAACGCGCCACGAGCTGCGGGTCCGTGTAGGCACCGAAGATCCGTTCGGGTCTTGCTTGTATAGTGCGTTCGATGACGATCTCTCGCTCGCTGGCAGCTCCTCTCGTGGTTTGTTCCGTCATGGTTTCCTTCCTTTTGCTCTCGTTCGGTTGGGCTCTTCTACGACGTCCGCCAGTCGCTGGAGGCGGTCCGTCTGATCTTGCGCGACAGCGCGCATCCAGTCGACCAGGCCCTCGAACGGCTTCGTCCGCAAGGAGTACCAGCGACGCTGGCCGTCCGGCCGCACCTTGACGAATCCGGCCTCCTGCAGGATGTGCAGGTGACGCGATACACCGGGTTGCTCAATCTCGACCCTGCTCACGAGTTCGTTCACGGAGCGTTCGCCCGACGCCAAGGCCTCAAGGAGATGCCGCCGGGTCGGGTCGGCCAGCACGAAGAAGACGTCGTTGGTCACACGAAGTGTATCGTATTAGATGTATATACGTATACCGCGATATAATCGACGCGCCCGGTGGCATCGATCGGTGGGTGGGAGAGGTGAGCTGATCTAGGCCGCGGACCGATTCTCGGAGAAGAGCCCGTGGACACCTTTCAGCCGGCGGCGATGGTCCGGTCCCTGAAGAACCAGCCACTGGAGGGACTTGAACCCCCGACCTGCTGATTACGAATCAGCCGCTCTGCCAACTGAGCTACAGTGGCGCGAACGGCCGGACGATGGGTTCTCCGTATAATGGTGGCGCCCGGCGGCCGGCCCGACACCATACGAGGTTCGGCGGACCGGGCGGCCCGGTAGCGCGGCAGCCGATGTCCGACGAGAGCTTCTAAGACGAGGACCGTATCGCCCCTCGTGGCCCGGATCACGCTCGAAGGGCTTCCCGCCTACTCGTGGCCGGGGGGCGCGATCGACGGGACGTTCGATCTCGAGACGGACCGCCCCCTGCGCGCCACCGACATCGATCTGACCCTTCACGGGCGCGAGCTCTCTCAGGTGACGATCCACGAGGGCAAGAGCTCGAGGACGATCCAGCAGGAGTACCCGTTCCTCGATCTCGCCGTGGGCTTTCACGAGGGCGTGGCCTTCAAGGACCCGGACCACGTCGCACCGGGCACCTATCGGCTCCCGTTCCACTTCGACATCCCCGCGGAGGCAGAGCCTTCGCTCGCCACTTCCGAAATGCCCGCGGTCCGTGGCCGGTTCTCCAGCCGACCCGATGGGATGTACGTGGAGTACGAGCTCGAAGCCCGCGTCCGGGTCCCTTGGTGGGTTGACCCGGTCGACCGCGTGATAGTTCCGGTCTACTCCATGCGTCGAGTGCTCGGTACCGTTCCCTCGCTCCCCTCGCCACCCTCGGAGGACCATCCCTCCTTCCGGGTCGACGTCGACCCGGGGCAGGTGTTGCCCGGCAACACCGTGAGCGGTTCCTACCAGATTCAGAACCCGCGGGGAAAGCACCTCGAGAAGCTCTCCATCCGCATGTTCCGTCATGTCGAGTACACTGTCCAGGGGCGGGCCGGGGTCCGCGACGGTCCGGCGTACGAGTGCGAGATCCCGCTCGGGGATCGACAACTGACCCGGGCCGGCCGGTTCCAGCTCACGCTTCCCAACACCTCGGAGACGACGGGGCCGTTCCACGGCCAGCTCTACCGGACGTGGTGGATGGTTCATGCGGAGCTTGGGGTGGAACTGGGGCTGAACGTGAGGGTCGACGGGGCGTTCACCCCGGCCTAGTCGATCGCGGGGGCGGGGCTTTGCCCCATGGGTAAATATCGGGCGGTCCTCCGAGCGACCGGCACGCGATGGCGAACATCGGACAGGCCGTTGGCCTGATCGTCTTCGGTCTCTTTCTCGCGATCATCGGCGGGGCGGGGTACTCGTCGTGCGCCGCAATGCCCGTGGTGAACGGCTTCAACCCCGACTGCGGTGGGTGGGGGTGGCTGATCGGGCTCGGCGCGTTCCTGCTGGTCATCGGGATCGTTCTGCTCGTCGTTCGGGGGCTTCGGCGGACCACAGTCGTCCAGCAGGTCCCGGATCCGTCCGTGCCTCCGCCGATCATCCAGCCCGTGATCGTCCAGCAGACCGTCGAGCGACAGGTCGTGAAAGTACGGTGCCCGTACTGCGGGAACCTCTACGACGTCACTGCGAAGGCGTGCCCGTCCTGCGGGGCACCCGTCACTTGAGCTGGTCGAGCGCCTCGGTGAGGTCCCGAACGAGGTCCTCGGGGTCCTCGATCCCGAAGGAGAACCGGATGAGCCCCGGGTCGATGCCGCGCCGTTCGAGCTCTTCGGGGGAAAGGTGCCGGTGCGACGTGAGCCCCGGCACGCTCGCGAGGCTGTCGACCCCGCCGAGGCTCGAGGCGACGTGGACGAACCGGAGTCGGTGGAGGAATCGCTCGGCCATCGGGGCGCCGCCCTTCAGCGAGATCGAGACCATCCCGCCCCGGCCCCGCATCTGGCGCGCGGCGATCTCCTCTTCCTCGGCGCTCGCGCGACCGGGGTAGCGGACGCTCTGGACCAGCGGGTGCTCCGCGAGCGCCTCCGCGACGCGCCGGCCGTTCTCGTTGTGCCGCGCCACGCGCAGGGCGAGCGTCTTCATGCTCCGACCCAGAAGGTAGGCGGCGAACGGGTCGAGGACGGAGCCGAGGTCCCCCCGCGGGTCGATGCGGCTGAGCAGGTCCTCCGGGCCGACGACCGCGCCGGCGGTGAGATCGGAGTGGCCGCCCAGGTACTTGGTGGCGCTGTGATAGACCAGGTCGGCGCCGAGCGCGAGCGGCGTCTGGTTGATGGGAGTGGCGAACGTGTTGTCGACCGCGAGAATGCAGCCGACCGCATCCGCCGCCTCGGACCACCGCGCGATGTCGTGCACCGTGAGCACTGGGTTCGTGGGGCTCTCCACGACCGCGAGCCGGGTCCTTGGGGTGAGGAGCTTCTCCGGCTCGCGCGCTTCGCGCTCGTTCACGAACCGCACCGACACGCCGAATCGGGGCATCAGTTCCGTGAGGACCCCCATCGTTCCGCCGTACAGCATGTCGAGGGCGACCACCTCGTCGCCGGCCTTCACGAGCGAGAGGAGAACGCTCGTGAACGCGCCCATCCCCGAGCCGAAGAGCCGGGCCGACTCTCCGCCTTCGAGCTGGCGGAGCAGCTCGGCCGGGACCTCGGCGGTCGGGTTCGCGAGACGGGTGTACTCGTACAGCCCCCCGCGGTCGGCCGCTTCCGAGAACGCGGAGGGGTAGTGAAAGGTGGTGGACTGGTAGATCGGCGGGACCACGGCCCCCGCGTTGTACTCGGCCCTTCGGGCGCCGTGGACGAGCCGGGTCGACACTCCCGCCCATGCCGGGAGGGGGTCGAAGCGCGGACGCGGACGTCGCCCGGGGTCTTGGAGCGCATCCAGATCGGTCACGACAGCCCTCGACCGAACCGGCTGCCCGCCTGCTTCAGCACGTGGAGCCGGGCGGGCGCTCCGATCTCCTCCAGGTACGCCGCCACCGACGGCGGGACCGCTTCCTTCCAGCCGCCGCCCTCGGCGAGCTGCTCGCGGATCCGAGCCCCCTCGTACCGGGCGCGGTCAAAGAGCGGAGGGCTCTCGACGAGATACCCCGAGCGCTCGAAGAGGAGGCGGGTGAGCGGGTTGTTCGTGTACACCCGGTCGAACTGGGGAAGGAGCGCCTCGAGGTAGTTCACCCAGAGGGCATGCCGCTGGATGTCGGAGATCGGGATGAGCTGAACGTTCTCCATCTTCGCCTCCGCGAGCGCCCGCTCGATCATCTCGAGCCGCTCGCCGGCGGTGAACGGGTTCTCCCACGTGTACGACTCGTCCGCCGTCCCGACGCCGATCAGGAGCGGGGCGGAGGGCCGGTCGGCCCGCACCTTCCGGACCACCTCGAGGTGGCCCTTGTGGAACGGCTGGAACCGGCCGATGAGGAGGCCCCGCACGGCTCCCTCGCAATCACTCGGGGGTCAAATCCTCCACGTCGTCGAGGAACTCGTCAATGTGCGGGCAGCGTGCCGTCAGGTAGTGGCGGCAGTGCTCGCAATGGCGATCGTTCCACGCGGAGGTCAGATCGTCGTTGAACTCGTAGCAGGGCCGGTTGATGAACCGGTCCTCCTCGTCTTCCTCGAGAGTCGGGTAGTTCGGAAAGGTCGGTCGGGACGCCACCGGCCCATGCGCCGGCACGCGGAACGTTCCCCTCACGAACCGGCCGGCCGTCCCGAGGGAGCGGCCGGTGCTGGGGGCAGGACCGTCTCCTCCGAGGAGCGGCCCGTGGCCCGGACCATCGCCGAGAGACGTTCGAGGAGCGACTCCTTCTGCGCGCCCTGTCCCACCAGGGCGTACTTGAGCACGTCCCGGAGCGTCGACACCGGAATCACCTCGACCTTGCCCCGGTAGCGCGGCTCGAGCACCAGATCGGCGAGGTTCTCCTCGGGGACGAGAACCCGGCGGATCCCGGAGTCCGCAGCGGCCTCGACCTTTGCAGTGACGCCGCCGACGGGCAGGACCTGTCCGCGCACGGAGAGCGAACCGGTCATCGCGACCGACTGGTCGACCGGCACCCCTTCGAGCGCGCTGATGACCGCCGTCGCAATCGAGACGGAGGCGCTGTCGCCCTCGACCCCGTCGGACGTGCCGACGAACTGGATGTGAATGTCGTAGCGAGAGATGTCCTCCCCCGTGTACTTCTTGATGAGTGCGCTCACGTTCTGGACCGCCTCGCGAGCGATCTCGCCGAGCTTACCGGTCGCGACCACGACCCCGCCGTTCCGCGTCTGAGCGGGCGTCACTTCCGCGACGATCGGGAGGACGATCCCCGAGAACTCGGCCATCCCTGTCTGGGCGTTGATCGCCGCGAGTCCGTTCACGACGCCGATCTTGGACCCCTCGGTCGTGAACATGTGGTACTCCTTGCGGCGCTCGATGTACCGGTCGGCGATCTGCTGCTCCAAGGAGCGGGCCGCCTTCTTCGCCTTGATCACCTGCTCGGCGTGCACCATCGCGACGCCTTCGGACAGCGCGATGTCCCCGGCCACCCGGACAAGGCCGCCCAGTTCCCGCAGGCGCAGCGTGAGCTGGCCGGAGCGGCCGGAGCGGCGCTGGGCCTCCCGGACCACCTCGACCATCGCGGCGAGGTCGAAGTGGGGGATTTTCTTGTCCTTCACCACTTCCTGCGCGATGAACCGGATCAGTTTCATCCGGTTCTCGGTGGTGTCCGGCATCGTCGACTTGACGTACAGCTCGTACCCGTACCCCCGGATGCGCGAGCGCAGGGCCGGGTGCATCGTCTGGACGCTGTCGACGTTCCCCGCCGCCACGAGGACGAAGTCCGAGGGGACCGGTTCCGTCTTCACCATCGCGCCCGCGGACCGCTCGGACTGTCCGACGATCGGGAACTTGCGCTCCTGCAGCGCCGTCAGCAACGAATGCTGACTCTCGATCTTCAGGAGGTGGATCTCGTCGATGAAGAGGACCCCCCCGTTCGCCTTGTGGATCGCGCCGACCTCGACGCGCTCGTGGGGCGGAGTCTCAAGGCCGCCGGACTGGAACGGATCGTGCTTCACGTCCCCGAGCAGCGCTCCCGCGTGGGCGCCGGTAGCGTCGACGAACGGCGGCTTGTCATCGGGCGTATGGGAGACTAACAGCTTCGCGACCGCGTTCCCGGTATCACTGCGGCCGCCCGAGAACCGGACGAGCGCGTAGATGATGAACACGATCAGGAGGCCGAGGAGGAGGGCGGTGAGGTCGTGGCTGTAGATCACGATGTAGATCGTGACGGCGAAGATCGCGAGCGCGATGACGACGAACAGGATCGTCCGCTGTTCCTTCTTCTGGGCCGCCTCGAGCTTCTGCGCCGCGACGATCTCCTTCCCCTTGCCGGCGGGAACGACCCGGATCTTCGGCTCGTTCGGGTCGTCGCCGTTCGAGTAGGCGAGGATGTCCTGTAGCTGCTCCTTCGGGAGATAGTCGACCATCGCCCGAGCGAGCATGCTCTTGCCCGTGCCGGGCTCGCCGATGAGCATCATGTGCCGCTTCTGGGTAGCGGCCTTGTGGGCGACCTCGACGGCGTCGTCCTGGCCAATCACTTGGTCCAGGAGACGCGCGGGGACCTCGACCTGCGCACTTGAGGTCACGGTCAGGGTACGCGCCCACTGGTCGAGATCGCTGGGAGGCGGCGCTCCCCCATTCCCGACGGCCGGTGTTTCCGTTCCTTCGCTCATGTGGGCGTCGCGGCTCACGCAGTGGAAAGCCGTCCCGCCAATCCATCGAAGGTGGGGGTTCATATAAATCCCTTAGGGACGTAAAACGGACGTACTCACCATCTGGTGGCGGCGTAACCCGCTCCCCGGGGCCGCCGCGTCCGTGGGGTCGGCCGTTATTTACCGCCCGACGCTCGGTTCCCCCGGGCGTGCGATGACGATTCGGCTTGAGGGAAAGCCGGTCGCCGAGCGGCTCGACGAGGCGACCCGCGACGCCATCCGGTCGCTTCCCGCGGGGGAGCCTCCGCCGTGCCTCGCGAGCGTCCACCGAGGCGTGGATAGCCCGTTTCGTTTCTACTTGAAGCGTCAGGCGAAGGCGGCGGCCGCTCTCGGGATCTCGTTCCGAGACGAGGCGCTCGGCTCCGGGGACGGGCAGCGGGAGCTGTTCGACCGGCTCCGCGCCCTGGACCGGGACCCGAACGTCCACGCCGTCCTCCTGGAACATCCACTGCCGCCACCGTTCGACTTCTACCGAGCCGTGGCCGCCCTTCGACCCGCCAAGGACGTCGACGGAGTCGGCACGGCGAATCTCGGCCGCCTCGTGGCCCAAATGCCGGTGCAGGTACCCGCGGTCGCCCTCGCGGCAGTGGAGATCGCCCGCCACTACAAGCTTCCGATGGCGGGCGAACCGGTCGCCGTGCTGGGCCGTTCGGAGACCGTCGGACTCCCGCTCGCGCTCCTCCTCGCCGGCAAGGGGATCGGGTTGAACGCTACCGTCACGGTACTGCATTCGCGCAGCCACGACCTCAAGCAGGCGCTCGCGCGCGCTCGCACGATCTTCTCTTGTGTCGGCCGGGCGGGAATGCTCAACCGGGAGATCGTTCCCGAGGGGGCGTTCGTGGTCGACGTCGGGGTCTCCACCGTACCGGACCCAGGGCGCCCGGGCAATTCGAAGACGGTCGGGGACGCGAACTTCGCTGACCTGGACGGCTGGGCCGCTGGGGTTACCCCCGTGCCCGGGGGCGTCGGCCCGGTCACGGTCGCCAAGCTGATGGCGAACACCCTCGAAGCCCGACGGCTTCTGCGAGCGGAGGCCGGTGCATGACTCCGCATCACCCCGGCGCCCCTGGAGCCAAGCCCCCTCCGCTAAAGTGTCGGGATTGCCCGATGTGGTACGGCGCGGAGGACGACGGTTGGGGCCCGTGCTCGATCAAGCACCGGCGCGGAGACGAGCGGTACCTCACCTGGGGTGGGCACGTCTGCGACGAGCGCTACTCGCCGCCCCGGCCGCCCATGAGCTTCGCGCGGGCCACGCGGTTTAGCGGATTCCGCTCGACCTCCAAGGCGTCCGCCGTGGGGTACACTTCCACCTCGAAAGCGGCCCAGGGAAGCCGCCGAGCGAAGCGGCGCAGCGTGAAGGGAGAGAGCTCGACCCGCCGTCGGTCCGGGTCCAAGCGGTAGTCGCCGGGTTCGACCTTCAGCGCCCGGGCGACCCGGTTCGACCAACGATCGAGTCGCTCCTCGGCGCCCGCTTCGACCACGCCGAGGACGAGCGTCCCGTCCTCGGTCCGCGGGGCGAAGTCGGGGGCGGTCCGTTCGGCGCGACGCAAGAGTCGCTGGCGGAGCTGGACGCCGTCCTTGAACCGGGACGAGCAGTAGTGGACGGGGATCGAAAGCGCGAGCTCGCGCACGAGGCGCTCGGCGACCGAGCGGCTTCCATGCACGCCCCAGCCGTTCCTCGGGTCGACCCGGTAGTGACGCTCGCGCATCTTCGCCTCGTTCGTCTCGGAGAACTCGAGCTCGTTCAGGTTGACGAAATCGACCCCGATCGTCTCGAGGGTGCGCAGCAGACGGCGGAGC
>DASPQG010000081.1:0-21715 GCA_035625085.1 Thermoplasmata archaeon | reverse complement strand
GTTCTCGGACCCGGCTTTCTCTCCTCGTCGTTCGAGCTGACCGCCGAGATCCCGGGCGGGCGGCTCTACGGCGCCCTCGGCCGGCCCGGAGTCGCGAGTGCCTCCTCGCACGGCCTCTTCCTCGCGGTCAATGGCCGGGCGGTCACGTCGCGGCCGTTCGCCCAGAACGTCCGGCTCGCCTACGGTGACTACCTGCCCCGCACACGGTTTCCGGTCGGCGTGCTCCATCTCGAGGTCGCGCCGGACCGCCTCGACGTGAACGTCCACCCGACGAAGCGCGAGGTGCGCTTCGCGAACGAGCGGGAGATCCTCGACGCCGTGCGCCGGGCCGTCCGAGAGGCGCTCGTGGCCACCCCGCACGTCGTGGAACCCGTGGCTCCGCGACCCGCCGCCCCTCCCGCCTCCCCCGGGCCGACGTACGAGGGGCCTCGGGGAATCGCTGGCGGAACGGCCCACGTCGCGGTGCAGCGGACCCTCGAAGGTCCGGTCGCGACCGAGGCCGCGCGTCCCGTGCCGGCGGCCGCCGGGCACCCCCGAATGAACCTGCTGGGCTGCGTGCACGCGCTCTACTGGGTCGCCGAGAGTGACGAGGGACTCCTCCTGATCGACCAGCATGCGGCGAGCGAGCGGGTCCTCTACGAAGAACTGCTTCGCTCGGGGGCGCTCCAGAAGCAGACCCTGGTCGATCCGGTTCCGGTCCGGCTCTCGGGCGTCCAGCGGAGCACCCTCGAGGCCCAGGGGGAGACCGTGCGCGCGGCCGGATTTGACATCGAACCGTTCGGGCCGGAGTCGTTCCTCGTCCGCTCGGTTCCGGCCTATCGCGGCCGGGCCGCTCGGGCCGAGTCGGTCACCGAGCTTTTGGACGAGCTCGCGAGCGGGGGTCGTCCGACGCTTCCGGACGGGCTCGAGGAGCGTCGCGCCGCCACGGTCGCCTGTCACGCGGCCATTCGCGCGGGCGATGTGATCGGCCCGGAAGAGTTCGCCCGAGTGCTGGCCGAGCTCCACGCACTTCCCGAAGCCGCCTACTCCTGCCCCCACGGGCGGCCGATCGTCCTCAGCCTTCCCCGCTCCCGGCTCGACCACTGGTTCCTGCGGAGCGGCCCATGAGCCCCGGGGGCCCGCGACCGACCCGCCGTCCGAGCGAACGGGAGGTCGTCGCCACGGCGGCCCGTTTCCTCGAGGAGAAGGGGTACCGCGTCTACCCCAATCCGGACGCAAACGACTACTTCGATCTCGTGGCCCGGCGAGGGGCCGAGGTCGGCCTGGTGGAGGCGAAAGTGTCCGGAAGCCGGGAGGTCCTGGCCCAGGCGCTGAAACGCCGGGCCTGGGGAGATTGGGTCGCGGTCGTGCTGCCGAGCGAACGGGCCGCCGAGCGTTTGGCCGCGCGCACGAACGGAACCCGGGCCGCACCGGTCGGTGTGTGGGCGACCACGGGAAGCTCGGTTCGCGTCGTCCGGCCGGCGGGCGAGTGGGTCCGCCGGGGGGAGGAAGACCCGTTCTCCGACCTTCGGGAGCGATTCCGCTCCGTCCTCGACCGCATCGACTCCGGGGAGCTTCCGGCCGACGTACGCTGGGAGGGGGTCCTCGGCGCCGTCCGCCGCGCGTCGGGCGGCCGAGGGTTCAAGGAGTGGCGTCTCGACGAGCCCGTCGAGAGCGACCGCTAGCCGATACCGACGCGGCGGCCGGGGCGATCGCCGCGTCGAGCGCCGTCACAATGCGCTCCGGACGGAACGCCTCGGCGAACCGCGTCGCCGCGTGGCCGACCTCCTTCTGGGCGGCGGGGTCGGCCAGTAGCTCGGCCAGCACCGAGGCGAGGTCGCCCGGGTCGACGCTGGCCGCGATGCGAACCCCGCCCACGGGGTCGACCGGGAACCGCGCGTCGGGCAGCACGATCGGCGGAACCGACGCCCGCGCCGCGAGGACGACACCTGGGTCGAAACCGGGGACACGCCGTGCAAAGACCGCCACGTCGGCGCTCGCGATCGCCGCCGCGAGCGTCTCCGCCCGGCGGTCGGGCAACGCGATCACGCCCGGGTCCGAGGGGGCCGGGGCGCCGGCCACCACGAGCCGGACCCCGGGGAAGAACGGACGGACCCGGCGGAACGCTTCGAGAACCCGGTCGAGACCGCTCGGCTCCGGGGCCTCGAACGCCGCGGGGGCGATCACGACCGGCACGTCCGGCGGGATCCGAAGGTCTGCGCGGGAGGCGTCCCGGGCCGGGAGACTCGGGAGGGCCCCGACCGCCGGGGGGACCGCCACCAGTTTGCGTTCGGGGACCGCGTACTCCTTTCCGAGCGCCTGGGCGAGGTCGGCCGCGTCGTAGAAGATCCGGTCGGCCTCTTGGAGCGCCGCGCGCTCGAGCCGACGGACGGTCCGCCGATCGAACCAGAGGTCGAGCCGATCGACGAACCCGGCGGCGGGGCGGGCAGTGTGCTCCCCCTCGAACTCGTGGAGCTCGACGGCCCGGGCGATCGCTACCACGACGGGGGGGCCGCGGCGCGTCCGGGAGAGGCCGAGCGAACCGAGGCCGACCGGGTCCCGGATCACCAGGTCGGCGTTCCGTCGCAGCTGCCGACCGGCGGCCGAAGCGAACTCCGCCGGCTCGTGGGGTCCCCCCGGGCGGCGCAGCGGGATCTCCACCGGGACCGCGCTGACTCCGGGCGGCACCCGGTTCGACTCCGAGCCCGGAAGGTGCAGCACCCGTACGTCGTCCCCGCGGGCGGACAGCGCCGCCGCGAGGGCCCAGGCGCTGGCCGCGGGATCGTACGGGTCGTGGGGCGGAGGGCCGACGGCGACGAGGTCGACCGTTCGCCCCGGCATCCGAGGTCGGAGTTAGCCCATCCCGAAAAGGGTTCCGGCGGACGGAACCGCTCAGCCCGGGAGCCCGAGGCGGTGGCCAAACGACCGGTCCGCCATCTCCGAGGGCAGGTCGTAGCCCATCCCGTCGAGGATCGTCGGAGCGACGTCGACGAGGTCGAGCGTCCCCATGTCGGCCCCCGCGCGGATGCCGTCTCCCGCGCCGATCAGGATACCGTTCATCCGGTGGGTCCCGGAGCCCGTGAAGTAGGTCGGTCGCTCGCGGATGAGCGGGCTTGGGTACCCGAAGTCCATCCGCGGCTCGGTGCACATGTTGTCGACCCGGATGAACAGCGCCGGAGCATGGGCGAGGTTGTGACCCCGGTAGATCGCCTGGGGGTCGAGCACCTCGATGTGGGCATCCGGGTACGACTCGAGTCGGGCGCGGATCTGCGCCCGGATCGTCTCACGCCGTTCGGCCGTCAGCGCCGGATTGTTCGGGTTGAGGTAGATCCCCTCGGGGACCGGGTAGGAGAAGGCGACCGTGCGCTCCCAGTCGATCCGCTTCGAGAACTCCTCGAACGAGGTCGACCCACCGAGGATCTCCGCGACCCGGGCGGTTCGGCCGTCCCGGACGAGGTCGACCATCGGTCGGAGGAGCCGCCGGGTCAGTCCGAACCTCTCGGCGAACAGGAGGAGCTGGCCGAGGAGCTTCCGGCGCGAGACGTCCGCTCCCCCCCGGAAGAAGAGGAAATCCTCCTTCGCGAGCCATCGGTTCGTGAGGAAGTCCGATTGGATCGGGCCGTGCCCATGGTCCGAGATCACGAGGGTGACGGCCGGCCCTCCCCCCGATCGGAACGCCGTGTCGACCCGCTCGCACGCCCGGTCGACCGTCTGCCAGAACTGCAGGAGGTCGGAGGGGATCTCCGCCGTCGGTCGGCTCAGCTCCGACCAGAGCTGGTGTTCGAGGCGGTCGGTCTCCCGGAACAGCGCGAAGAGGAACCCGGGCTTATGCCGTTCGGCGAGGGTCGCGGCGACCTTCGCCCGCTGTTCGACGGCGTGGGTCGCCGCGGCGACCCACTCGGCCCGTTCGGCGTCGCGGAACACCGGGAGCTCGAGCGGGTAGTCGCTGCCGATCGTCTCCTGGATCTCCTCTTTGACGCTGGTCGGATAGGTGGAGGTCGCCCCGTCGAACATCCCCGGGACGACGAAGCCGTGCAGGGGGTACGGCGAACGGAACGGGAAGTTCACCACGCCGACCTTGACGCCGAAGCGGGAGAGGGTGTCCCAGAACGCCTCCGAGGGCCGGAACGTCTGGACGAGCTTCGAGTGGCCCGGGCCGCCGTCCGGCTCGGTGAACCCAAAGATCCCGAGCTCCCCCGGATCCTTTCCCGTGGCGAACGAGTACCACGCGGGGATCGTCTTCGCCGGGTAGACCGAGCGGAGCGGGGCCCGGACGCCGCGGTGCACGAGCGACTTCAGGAACGGAAGCTCGCCGGCCGCCATCAGGGGATCGAGCAGGTCGAAGGTGCCTCCGTCGAGGCCAAGAACGAGGAACCGACGCTGCGGACGACCCATCCAAGCCCCTCCCCAGAGGGTTGAGTAATCGACCCCGGGGCCTCTATAAAGGGTTTCGTCCCACCAACTGCCGGGTACGAAAGCCCCCGGGCCCCGCTCAGATGAGGCGGGTCGCCTCGAGATTGTAGGGGGCCCGCGACTCCACGTTGAACCGCTTGTGCAGGCTGGACGCGAGGTCGAGGATGCGGGACTCCTCCCCGTGGTTCAGGATCACCCGCTGCGGACGGGGGTCCAGCGAGGCCACGTAGTTCATCAGCTGGACCCGGTCCGAGTGGCCGGAGAATCCCTCGATCGTGGCGATCTCGAGCTTGATCGGGACCGACGCCTGACGGGGGCCGTCGAGGAACGTCGCCTCGCTCATTCCGCGCTGGAGACGGTTCCCGAACGTCCCTTCCGCCTGGTACCCGACGAACAGGAGACCGTTCTTCTCGTCCGGGGCCCAGGCACGGAAGTACTCCATCACCGGGCCTCCGCTCATCATGCCCGACGTCGCGAGGACGATCGACGGCTCTTTCGAGTCGAGCACGGTCGCCCGCATTTGGGACGAGTCGATCCGGTGGAAGATGTCGGAGAGGAACGGGTTGTCCCCCTGCTGGAAGATCTGGGTCCGAAGCTGGCTGTTGAGGAACTCGGGGTACGCCGTGTGGATCGCCGTCGCCTCGAAGATCATCCCGTCGAGATAGACGGGGACGCGCGGGATCTTCCCCTCCCGCATCTTCTCTTCGAGGACGAGCATCACTTCCTGCGATCGTCCGACCGCGAAGACCGGAACGACGAGCTTGCCGCCGCGCCCCACGACCTTGTTCGCGAGCGACGAGAACTCCTCCGTCGCCTGCTGGCGCGTCGGCTGAACGTTGCGGTAGCCGCCGTACGTCGACTCGAGCACAAGGGTCTCGAGGCGGGGGAACCGGTTTGCCGCCGGGTTGAACAGCCAGCTCCGCTCGAACTTGATGTCCCCCGAGTAGGCGAGGTTGTGGTCGCCCTCGCCGAGGTGGAAGTGGCAGATCGACGAGCCGAGGATGTGGCCGGCGTTGTGCATCGTAAGCCGGATGTCCGGGGCGATGTCGGTCGTCTCCCCCCATCGGAGCGGGATCGTCCGGGTGACGAGGTCGCGGACGTTCCCCGAGTCGTAGAGCCCCTTGCGCGCCTCCTGGTTCACGACCTTGATTGCATCGAGGAGCATCAGCGTCATCAGGTCCCGTGTCGGCGCCGTGCAGTAAATCGGTCCCTTGTACCCGTACTTGAGCAACACCGGGACGAGGCCGCAGTGGTCGAGGTGGGCGTGGGTGACCACCACCGCGTCGAGCGAATCGAGCGGCAGGAGCTCGGGGGCGTTGAAGAACGGCGTGCGGTCCGACCCCGGGTCGATCCCGCAGTCGATCAGAACCTTCGAATTCTGGGTCGTCAGGAGATGGGCACTGCGCCCCACCTCCCGGTAGCCGCCGAGCGCCGTGTTGCGCGCCCATAGCTTCTCGGGGAGCGGGTCACGGGCGATTCGGATGCCGACCTTCTTGAGGAACGAACGGCGGTCGTCGAACGAGTTCCGGAGGTGGATCCGGACCTCCTCGACCGTCTTCGACGGGATGGGCGGAGTGCGAACGACGGTCGGTACCCACCCGATCTGCTTCTTGAGGTCGTTGAGGACCGAACCGCCCCGGCCGATCGCCGCCCCCGGGCTGGCCGCCTCGATCGTCACCTCGCCCGTCTCGGGTTCGAAGAAGAGCTGGGCGATCTCGGCCTCGGGCGGGATGAGCGACCGGATCGCCTTCTCGGCCTCTTTCGGGTCGATCAGCGTCCCGGGGTCGGAACGGACCACGACCCGGCGGTGGAGGCGTTGGGCGACCTGCCGGAGGTAGTCCCCGCCTGAGAGGAACGCGTCGAGCTGCTTCGTGTACACGACGACGTGGGGTCCCTCGAGCTCGATGTCCGTGACCTCGATCGTCTCCGGGAGGACTTCCCGAAGGGCTTCTCGAGTTTGCTCTATGAGCGATTCGAAACTCATCCCATGGTCGAAGAGGTTGGCGGGGAAGGGGTTGCAAGGGCCGCCCGGCCCGCGAGATCCTTACGGAAGAACGGGTGGCAGCGGTATCTTGAGTGCCTTCAGACGTTTATTAATTTCGTCCTCGGCCAGTTCTCGGTATTCCTTCGGGGAGATGATATGGACGACGTAGCCGTCTCCGCTCGCGCTGTCCCGCTTCATCGCCACCGTGAGGCCGCGCAGAGCGATGTCCACTCCGTCGGAGGTGGACAGCTCCCGCGAGTACGCTTCCTCGAGGAGGCCGTAGACCATCATCTGACCGGAGCCGACCGAGACGTACCGGTCCTCGATACAGCCCCCGCCCGCGTCGAGCGAGAAGACGTGACCGCCCTTCGAGTCGACACCGCCCAGGATCATCCACGCCCAGTAGGGGTAGTAGCGGCTCCCGCTCAGGATGTTCGCGAGGAGCGTCGCGGCCCCTTCGACCGACAGGGGGGCGCTTCGCCGCATGCGGTAGAGCGCCACTTCGGCCTTGAGGTAGCGCGCCAGAACCTGGACATCGCCGACGTACCCGGAGGTCGTGAGGCCGATGTTGTCGTCGATCCTGAACAGCTTCTGGGTCTGCTTGTTCGCGATAAAGCTCCCGGCGGTCGCGCGTCGCTCGGTCGCGAGGACGACCCCGTCCTTGCAGACCATCCCAAGCGTCGTGGTACCTTTGAGGAGGTGGCCCTCGTCGGCGGCGCTCATCATTGTTGTGCCTCGTCACTGCCCCGGTCGATCCGGGTAGCGCGACGGCGGACTCGAGGTCGCTATATAAGGGCTCACGCGGAGCTTACGTCCGCATCACCGACGCACCCGGCACAACCTCGTGAGGGCCCCGCCCGGACCTCATTCCGGTGTGCCACCGGGCCGGGGGGCGGCACCCGTTAAAACCCCAGCCTGGTTGGGTCCTCGAATTCCTATGTTGCGTCACGAAGTCGTCGTCGTGGGGGCGGGTCTCGCAGGCCAACGCGCCGCGCTCGCCGCGGTCGAGGCGGGCCGGGACGTGGCGATCGTCACGAAGCTCCACCCACTGCGCTCGCACTCCGGGGCGGCCCAGGGGGGTATCAACGCCGCGATCGGCCCGAACGATTCGATCGACGCCCACGCCTTCGACACTGTGAAAGGGTCCGACTACCTCGGCGACCAGGACGCCATCGAGTTCTTCTGTCGCGAGGCGGGCCCGACCGTCATCGAGATGGAGCATTTCGGCACCATCTTCACGCGGGCCGAGGACGGAACGCTCGCCCAGCGCCCGTTCGGCGGCGCCGGGTTCCCCCGGACGGTCTACGCGGCCGACCGCACCGGCCTCGCGCTCCTTCAAGGGCTGTGGGAGCGGCTCGGCAGCGAGCGGTTCACGCTCTACGAGGAGTGGGAGCTCACCCGGATCGTCGTCCGGGACGGCCGGGTCCAGGGGATCGTGGCGCTCGATCGCCGGACCGGTGAACTTCAGTCGGTCGCCGCGAAGGCGGTGATCATCGCGACTGGCGGGGCCGGGCGGATCTACGGCCGGTCGACGAACGCCCACAGCTGCACCGGGGACGGGATGGCCGTGGCGTACCGGGCCGGAGCGTTCCTCAAGGACATGGAGTTCGTCCAGTTCCACCCGACCGCCCTTCTCGAAGGCGGGATCCTCGTCACCGAAGGGGCCCGCGGCGAGGGCGGGATCCTGAAGAATGCGAAGGGGGAGCGGTTCATGACGAAGTACGCCCCCAAGGTGCTCGAGCTCGCTTCGCGCGACGTCGTGGCTCGGGCGATTACCACCGAGATCCTCGAGGGTCGGGGGTTCACCGGCCCGTACGGGCCGTACGTGCACCTCGAGCTGATGCACCTCGGCCGGGAGAAGATCGAGAGCCGACTCCAGGAGATTTGCGACCTCTGCCGGTCATTCGCCGGGATGGACCCCGTCACCGCTCCAATCCCGATCTCGCCGGCCCAGCACTACATGATGGGCGGAGTCGGGACCAACAGTCAAGGCGAGACCAACATCCCCGGTCTCTACGCGGCGGGAGAGGCTGCCTGCGTCTCGATCCACGGAGCGAACCGGCTCGGCGGGAACTCGCTCATGGAGACCCTCGTCTTTGGGAAGTCGGCCGGCGCCGCGGCGGCGAAATATGTGGAGCACGCGGGCTCCGTTTCTGTCGAGCCCACGGACGTCGAGCCCGTGGCCGCCTCCTTCCGGGCATGGCTCACACGCCCCGACGGGGAGGACCCGAGCGCGCTTCGGACCGAGCTCCAGCAGGCGATGGATCGGTACGTGAACATCTTCCGCACCGAGGCCGACCTAGCCGAGGGGCTGAAGCGGGTCCGCGCGATCAAAGAGCGGTTCTCCCGGGTACGCGTCGTCGACCAGTCGAAGGTGTTCAACCTGAACCTTTCCGACGCGATCGAGACGGAGCACATGATCGACCTCGCGGAGGCGATCATCGTCGGCGGGTACGCCCGGACGGAGAGCCGTGGGGCGCACTTCCGCACCGACTTTCCAAAGCGGGACGACGCGAAGTGGATGAAGCACACGCTCGCACAGTGCACCCCGACCGGCCCTGTCCTCTCCTACCTCCCCGTCACCATGACTCGCTGGCAACCAATGGAGAGGGTGTACTGATGAGCGAGAACACGGTGGCCGTCCCGTTCGACGTCTATCGGTACCAGCCGGGCAAGGACTCCGCGCCCCGCTACCAGCGCTACACCTTGAACCTCGCGCCGCACACTCCGGTGCTGACCGGCCTTCTCCAGATCCGCGCCGAGATCGACCCGAGCCTCGGGCTCCGATACTCCTGTCGGAGTGCCATCTGCGGCTCCTGCGCGATGCAGATCAACTCGAAGAGCCGACTCGCCTGCGAAACGCAGGTGGGACCCGAGGTCGAGCGGCACGGCCGGATCGTCGTGGAGCCGATGCGCAACCAGCCGGTGATGCGGGACCTGGTCGTCGACCAGAGTCCGTTCTGGCGCGAGTACCAGAAGATCGAGCCCCATCTGAAGCTCGACCCTCGCCGGCCGATGCCCGAAGGCAAGCCGACGCCGATGTCGCCGGCCCAGGTCGAGCGGTTCAAGGAGACGCCGCGGTGCATCGCCTGCGCCGCGTGCTACTCGGCATGCCCCGCGGCCGAGGCCGACCCGGCGTTCCCCGGTCCGATGGCGCTCGCGAAGCTGTATCGCTTCGTGGTGGACCCGCGCGACACGGCGCACCAGGAGCGGCTCGTGCGGATCCAGCCGAACGGCCTGTGGCTCTGCCTCCGCTGCCATCTCTGCACGGAGGCCTGCCCGAAGGACGTTCGCCCGAGCGAGCGGATCCGGGACCTGAAGGAGCTCGCGATCGCAGCCCAGGGGGCGACCGAGCTCGGCTCGAAGCACGCCTACGGGTTCAAGGAGAACCTCAAGGGAGCGGGGCAGATCAACGAGATGAAGCTCGTCCGGGCCACCTTCGGTCTCACCGGAACGATCGGACAGATCGGTCAGGGAATCCGGGTCTGGCGGAAGAAGCCGGAGATCATGAAGAAGCCGCGCAAGATCGAAGGGTACGACGAGCTCGAGAAGATCTACGCCGCCCTCGACCCGCCCCCGAAGGAGGGACCATGAGGATCGCCTACTACCCCGGCTGCCTCGCGCAGGAGTCCGCGAAGGAGCTCGACATGGCGACCCGGTGGGTCTGCCGCACGCTCGGGATCGAGCTCGTCGAGTTCCCGAACTTCTCCTGCTGCGGTTCCGGGTTCATCGACGAGGCGAACGAGGTCCTGAACATCGCGATCAACGCCCGCAACCTCGCCATCGCCGAGAAGGCCGGGCTCGACCTTTTGACGATCTGCTCGACGTGCCAGGGGATGCTCAACCTCGCCAAGGTCCGGATGCAGGACCCGGCCGTGAAGGCCCGCGTCGATGGGGCGCTGAAGCCGCTCGGGATCGAGTACAAGGGCACGTCCGAGGTGAAGCACCTCCTGACGGTCCTGACGAAGGACATCGGGCTCGACGCGGTGAAGGCGAAGGTGAAGCGCCCGCTCCAGGGAATGAAGGTTGGAGCGTTCTACGGCTGTCACCTCCTTCGACCGGCGGACGAGATGCACAGCGAGAGCGCTGAGGAGCCGCGCTCGTTCGAGGACCTTCTCTCGGCGGTCGGGGCGACCCCGGTCGACTACCGGGGACGCGTGATGTGCTGCGGGTTCCCGATCCTCTTCGTGAAGCCGGGGACGGCGAACACGATCGCGGGCCGCCAGATCCTTGACGCGAAGAGCCACGGCGCGGACGCGATGGCGACCCCGTGCCCGCTCTGCCACACCTCCCTCGACGCCTACCAGAACAAGGCGGCGAAGGCGGTCGACGCTCGCCTCGACATGCCGGTCTTCCACCTTCCGCAGGTCGTCGCGCTCGCGTTCGGCGCGACCCCGGAGGAGCTCGGCCTCTCTCGCCACCTCGTTCGGACCGATGCCGCGATCGCGAAGGTCGCGCCGACCGCCTCCCGCTAGCGCGTCCGGCGCCGACCGGACCCGCTACGCGAGCGGAACGCCCTGGGAGCCGAAGGTCGGCTATAGCCGGGCGGTGCGGGTCGGGCAGCGCATCTACATCTCCGGGACGACCGCCACGGCACCCGACGGTTCCCTGGTCGGCCTCGGGGACGCCTACGCGCAAACGGTCCAGGCGCTCGACAACATCGAGCGGGCGCTCGCGGCGCTCGGGAGCGGGCGCGCCGACATCGTCCGGGTCCGGGTGTTCGTCACGGACATTCACGACTTCGAGGCGATCGCCCGGGCCCTGGGGGAGCGGTTCGGGGACGTGCGCCCCGCGAACACGCTCGTCCAGGTCGCGGCGCTCATCGACCCCGCCATGAAGGTCGAGATAGAGGCGGACGCCGAGGTCCCGAAAGGCCACTGACGAGACCGGTACCTTCCGAATACCGACCCACGGTTCGAGCACCGGGCTCAACTCGGGCCCGGCGGGTTCGAGGATCGGTCCTCGAGCCGGTACCGAGCGAACTAGTCGTTCGACGCGGAAACCGCCGGGTCGGTCGGTGCACCGAGCGACCGGGCTCCGGCCCCCTTCGTCACGTACACGTGGAGGCGATCGCAGGTCCCCCGGAAGTACGATGGTCCCTGCGCCGCGAACGAACGAAGCCGCTCCACGATCTCCTCGTCCGTGAGCCCCTCCTCGATCTCCGGTGAGAAGAGGCATCGGAACACCAGAAACCGGTGGCCCTCGAGGGAGAACCGGTCCGTTTCGGGCGCGCCGCAGAACGGGCAGGTGAGCATGAACTGGGCCAGAACGTCCCAGTTAATCTGGTCGACGACCGATCGCCCCGAAACCGGTGACGCGCCGTCTCAAGGTCCCAGGTCCGGGAGCAGATAGCTGGGCAGTTCGATGTGCGCGCGCTCAACGGCCGCCCGGCTCGAGAGGCGCCACGGCGCCACCACCGACCCGCACGGTTTGCCCTCCTCGGTCGCGCTCGTCGCGCGGATCGTGAGCCGCTCGGGACTTTGCTCCACGATCCGGGCGCGGGCCACGTGCGAGACGCCCACGCGAGGAAGACGGTCGAACGAGTACGTGGCCGGTCCCTGGAGAACCCAGATCTTTCCGGTCAGCGTGAGGGCGGCCCAGTAAGCGACCTCGTTCAGCACGAGAAAGTGAAGCCCATGGTGGAACAGTCCCGGCCAGCCGATTTCGTCCGGCTTCGGAACGAACCGGGTCAGGACCTCCGGCGTTCCGTCCGCACCGTCCACGCGCTCGAACCGAAGCCTAAGACCACGGGGGTGCTGGGGGCCGCAGCCGAAGCACGGACTCTCCTCGGGATTCTCGAGCCCGACCATGGTCGACGGAACGCCGCCGGCTCATCAGCTGTTCGAAGGCCGCCGGGGTGGCTCGGTCCCTTCGTCCGTTCAGTCGATATACCCGAGGGACCGGAGGCGCTCCCGCAGGCCGCGTTCCTCGTCCTCGGTGAACCCGGTCGTTCCCGGGTGGTCGAGGAGCCGCGCGAGCACGAATGCGACGAACGCGTCGACCGAGTCGAACGAAGTTCCCCGCACTCGCCCCTCGAGCGCGGTCACCAGCTCTTCGGGGAGTTCGATCGAGCGCGTCGCGCGCGGGGGTGTCGGAGGACCGACTTCGCTCATTGCAGTGTAACAGTCCTCGAGCCTCGGATGGATAGATATTCCCTTCGGCCCGAACGCCGCTATTCCCACTCGATGGTCGCGGGCGGTTTGTCCGTGATGTCGTAGAGCGTCCGGACCACCGAACCGGCGAGGGCCCGGGTCACCCGCTCGGAGATCCGGGCGAGAACGGGCCGAGGGATGGCCATGGCGGTCGCGGTCATCGCGTCGATCGACTCGACGATGCGTACGACCACCGCCTCCCCGTGGACGCGGTTGTCGCCGGTCACCCCCACCGTGCGGACGGGCAAGAGCACGGCAAAGTACTGCCACGGACGCGCGATCTCCTTGGCCGCGACGGCCCGCTCGACTTCCTCTTCCACGATCGCGTTCGCGACGCGGACGCGCTCGACCCGTTCGGGGGTCACCGGGCCGTTGACGCGGACCGCGAGCCCGGGCCCGGGGAACGGCTGGCGCTCCGCTTCGGGTACCTTGAGGAACCGCGCGACGGCCCGCACCTCGTCCTTGTAGAGGTCCCGGAGCGGCTCGACGAGCTTGAGCCGCATGTCCTTCGGGATCCCGCCCACGTTGTGGTGCGTCTTGATCGTGTCCCGCAGCTGGCCCCCGCTCTCGATCCAGTCGGGGGCGATCGTCCCCTGGACGAGCCGGTCGGTCCCGAACTTGTCGGCCTCGGCCTCAAAGACGCGGACGAACGTCGCGCCAATGCGCCGACGCTTCTCCTCCGGGTCCTCCACCCCCGCGAGCGCCCGGAAGAAACGGTCCGCCGCCGGCACGAGCTCGTACGGAAGCTGGCTCGCGGCGAAGAACCGCCCCACCTGCTCGATCTCGCCGGACCGGAGAAGACCGGTATCGACGAAGATCGCCTTCGACCGGCGGCCAAGGGCACGGTGGGCGAGGAGCGCCGCGACGGTGGAGTCGATCCCACCGGAGGCGGCGACGATCGTGCGTTCCGGGACCTCCGCTTGAAGCCGGCGAATCGCCTCCTCCACGAAGGCGGCGGGGTCGTTCACGGAGGGCTCCCGGAGGACGGAGCCGGCTCCTCCCGCCACTTCGCCCTGTACTTCTCGAGCGCCGCGGTGAGCTCCGGATACTTGAGGGCCAGGATCGCGGTCGCAAGGAGGGCCGCGTTCTCGGCCGCGTCTAGGCCGACCGAAGCGACCGGTATGCCCGGCGGCATTTGAACGACCGAAAGCAGGCTGTCGAGACCGAGCCCCCGGTGGAGCGGGACGCCAATGACCGGCTTCAGGGTCCGGGCCGCGACAACGCCCGGGAGCGCGGCCGAGAGCCCGGCCATTGCGATGAACACGTCCGTCTCCGGGTCGCGGACCAGTCGGTCGACCTTGTCCGGGGTGCGATGCGCGGATGCGACGTGCACCTCGCACGGGACGTGGAATTCCTCGAGCCGCGCACGGACCTTCTCCGCCACCTCGAGGTCGGACCGGCTGCCTACGAGAACGGTGACCTTCACGGCCGGTCCGCAACGTCGGACTCACAAAAGAGTATGCGGGAGGGGTCTCGGACCCGGGGTGGCCCCCTCCCTTTGCGGTAAGTCAACAGCACCTGGAGGAGATCGCCCAACGGGCCGGGACGGGTACAGCGGGAATCACGCGGGGCACGCGTAGTACGAGAAGCTGTACAGACCCGACGGCGCGGGGGATTGTAGGGAGGGTGTGGGCGAGAACGGTGCGCCGACCGACACGAACTGCCAAGACCCCGCAAGGTCGGGCATGGTGTACACGGCCGTGGGATAGCCTTCCAGCCCGCTCCACGAGAGGAAGCCGCTCGCCTCCGCGCCTTGGCCGTGAACCGTGAAGGGGACCGAGATGGGAACCCGGAGGGTTCCGGTGGGGATGATCTGGAATGAGCGGGGCGACACCGAGCACGTCCCGAATCCTACCGAGTACGGGTAGTACGTCTCCGAGCCCGATTGGGCCGTCACGGTCCCTAGCCGGGGGTCGAGGCCGTTGGCGAACTGGACCGAGGGGACGCCTGGGATGGACGTCGGCTCTTGGTAGTCCGTCGTCAGGTTAGGCAGGCTGAGGCGGAAGAGGTGCATCGAGTAGCTGCCCTGAGGGGAGGAAATGAGCCCCACTTCGGCGACGTACGCTTGCGTGCACGGTCCGGACCCGGAGATGCCCGTCGTGTTCTGGGTGGAGTAGACCGTCCAGTTGACCGTCATATAGAGGCCCCAGGGTTCCGAGCCGTTCTGGGAAGCGCCGTAGTTCTCACCCGAGAGCGGGACCCACGGGTCGCTCGTCACGTTAAGCGACCCGGAACCGAAGGAGTACTGAGGCCCATCGCCGCTGAGATTGAGGCTGGCAGCTCCCGCGTAGGGCGAGTTCACCATCGCGATCGGGGTCGCGAGGGGGGTCGTGGCGACCGCACTCCCCATTGAACAGTAGGTGTGAAGGCCCGGAGTCACGAGACCGAAACCCCCGACCGCCACCCCGATCACTACGCCCACGGCAACGGCGAACGGCCAACGCAGGGCAGAGGGACCGCGAGGCGGCATTCTTGGTTGGAGGTCCGTCAAGCCCCGGGTCGCTTATCACCTCCGTCAAAGCCGGGTGGCGGGTGCGCGACCCCTGGCGCCCCGGCGGAAGCCGATAGCGAGGAATCCCCCTCCTCGCCACCGTCCCCGCCCGCAGCTTCATACCGCGGGGGACGTCTCGCCGGCCAATGGGTCCCCGCCTCCACACCCAGGGTCGTTTCCGCCGCTGGCTCGGTCGGGCGCTCGGGGGGGACGAAGAGCTGGGGGACCGCGCCTGGCGCCGGCTGATGCACGTCTTCGGCGCGGCGGTGCTGATCTACTACTACCTGCCCACCAACTTCTTCATGGTTGCGCCGAAGGAGTACGTCCTGCTCGCGGCGCTCGGGGCGACGTTCGTCCTTGAGGCTCTGCGCCACGGGGTTCGGCTCGAGCTGCCCACCATCCGACCGTACGAGGAGCACCGTGTGGCGAGCTTCATCTTCTACTCGCTCGCGCTCGTGCTCGCGGTCCTTCTGTTTCCCCTTCCCATCGGCGCGGCGGTCGTCCTCGGGACCGCGGCGGTCGATCCGATCGCGGGGGAGCTCCGGAGAGGAGGGCGTCCCGTCGCGGTCTCGGTGGGCGTGCCGTTCGCGCTCTACGCGGTCCTGGCCTTCACGGGGATGGCCGCGCTCGGAGGCTGGCCGGTGGTCCCGTCCGCAGCACTGGCGGTCGTGGCGGCGCCGATCGCGGTCGCCGCCGAGCGTCCGAAGTGGCCCTGGGTGGACGATGACCTCGTGATGACGCTCGCGCCGGCGCTCTTCCTGTACGTCGTCGGCGCGCTGGCCCTCGGCCTAGCGCACTGAGTCCGACGGCCCGTCCGGCCTAGACGATCGGGGTCAGCGTGGCGTGCGGGAGCCCCTTCTCGGGGTCCGGGCTGATCGCGTAGATCGTGGTGCGGGGGCGGATCCCGTAGATGCACGTGGCGCTGTCGATGTTGATGATCCGGAAGTAGGAGTCCATCATGTTCAGGATCTCGCTCGAAACGAGCAGCCCCGGCTTGAGCAGCCCGATCCCGAGGTTGCCGACGTGCTTCGTCCGGGAGACTCCCTGGAAGTACATCCGGATCGCCACCTGGTCGCCCATCAGGCTCTCGAACGTGTCGAACGCGGTGTACTCCAGGAACGTCTTGCGGTCCGGTCCGGCGACCGCGCGCTCCGCGGCGACCATCGCCTTCACCGCCTCGTCCCGGCCGTACCGACCCATCGGAAGGATGTACGGCTCCTCGGTCTCGTTCGCGGAGTAGTCGGGGATCCGCACGCGCGTGTCGAACTGGTTCGCCGGGACGTGGCGGATGAGGGTCTCCCGGAGCTTGTCCGGCGACTCGCCCGCCGCGAGCACGGCGATCATCCCCCGGCCCTGGCTGAGGAAGTTCAGGAAGGTCGGGGTGAACAGCATGTAGTAGTCGTCCACGCCGACGTTGACGTCGACCTCGAAGGCGTTGAAGCTGCCCCGGCGGAAACCGCCGCCGAGGAGCTTGTCGAAGTCCGGGATTCCCGTCGAGTAGAACCGCTCCTGATCCCCGACCGGCTTCCACGGGCCGTTCGCGACCGTGGCCGTCGGGCTCGGCACGTTCCCCAGCGCCTCGAACCGCCCACCGTCCAGCGTAACGGCGTACCGGGCGCGCCCGATGTTCGTCGCTCGGAGCTTCTCGAGCCTCAGGTGGCGGACCCGGCGCTCGTCGAGCTCCTCCCGCTGGATCGAGATCAGTCCGTCCACGAGGTACTCGATGCCGCCCGCCTCGGGCTTCTCGAGGATCATCACCACGTCGGTGCTGGACGCCTCGACAAGGTCTTTCTGGAGGGCCATGACGAACTCTTCCATCTCGAGTCCGTACTTGTGGGTCACACCCTCGAGCGAGTCGATCACGAGGAGCGACTTCTCCGGAAGCGCGCGCTCGATCCGCTGGTAGACGTTCTCCACCTCGGGCATCGGGCTCCGCTTGAGGAGCGCCGTGAGGTGCGTCCGGTCGACCCGGGTCGGGGGTCCTCGCTCCTGGCCGAAGCTCGCGAGCACCTCGCGCCCCGCGCGCACCTTCCTCTGTTCGGTCTCCGGGAGCTCGATCTCCCCCCTCTTGCTGGAGGTCTGAATCGCGTCCAGGAACAGCTTCGCCGCGTCGAGGACGCGCGTGCGCATCTCCGAGGCCTTCAGCCACGGGAACTGCCGGAACAGCGCCTCGTCCCCGATCCGCGTCGACAGGTAGTACGACCGGTTTGGCTGGCCGACGCGTTCGAGCAGCTCGAGACCGAACGTCGTCTTGCCGGTCCCCGCGCCCCCCTTGATAATCAGCGAGCGTCCGCCCTTCCCGCTGAGGAAGGTAATCACCTCGGACGGCACCCCGCCGACGGTACTCCCCTCGTTCGCGGTCATCCTAGATGCCTCGTCCACGGACGGAGCGCGGGTGCCGAGACCCAACGAACCATTCCGTATCCCGGGCTGTCATGGGGGACAACTGAAAGTAAAGCTTTCGCACGGAAGAGAAGGGCCGACTATCCCGCCGTCGCGGCTGTGCGGGCGGCCTTCCGGGCGAGTTCGAGGGCGCCCTCGAGCGGGGCGCCGGGCTCCCCGACGGCGGTCGCCGCGGAGGGGTTCCCACCACCCTTCCCCTCGAACTCGGCCTTCGCGGCATCGAGCAGCGCCTGGGCCGACACCTTCGGCTCGGTCGAGCCGACGAACAGTAGCCCGCGCCCGTCCCGCTCGCTCGCGAGGAGCGCCACCCGATGGCCGTCCTTGGTCAATAGGCGCGAGAGCTCCATCAGCTCGTTCCGGTCGAAATCGACCTTGGCCGTAACGAGCATCGTGTCCGAAACGATCTCGGTCGCGCTCGGATCCCCGAGGAGCCGCGTGGCGGTCGCTCCGATGTCCCCCCGGCGTTTCTCGCGGGCGTTCTTGCGGCTCTCCTCGACCTCGGAAAGGAGTCGGTCGATCCCGCTGGGAAGCTGCGGGACCGGCACGCCCAGTCGACGTGCCGCTTCGGAGAGGATCGCCTCGTGCTCGTCGCGCACATCGAGCGCTCGCTCGCCGCTCACGTACGAGAGGCGGACCACGCCGTCCTGGATCCGTTCGACATCGGTGATCGCGATCGCTCCGACCTCGCTCGTGTGCGTGCAGTGGGTTCCGCCGCACGCCTCGACGTCGAACCCCTCGATCTCGACGATCCTCAAGTCCCGGCCGGGGACCGCGCCCCCCTGGTAGAGGGTGAAGCCGAAGCGGTGCTCCGCCTCGCCGCGGGTCTCGAAGTAGCTCTTGACCGGCCGGTCCTCGCGGACGATCTGGTTCACCCGGCGCTCCACCTTGTGGAGCTCCTCCTTCGTGAGCGCCCGATAGTGGGTCACGTCGATCCGGGCGGCCTCGGTGCCCTTGTACGCCCCGGCTTGCCAGACGTGGGGACCCAGCGTCTCTCGCAGGGCGCCGTTCAGCAGGTGGGTTGCCGTGTGGTGCTGCATCAACTGCGTCCGGCGAGCCGTGTCGATCCTCGCTCGCACGCGCTCGCCGACGGAGAACGGAGCCGTCCGTTCGAGCCGATGCAGGACCCATGGCCCACGGTGCGCCACCTCGACCACCTCGAGGTCTCCGAGCGCGCCCCGGTCGGTAACCTGGCCGCCGCCGGTCGGGTAGAAGTACGTCCGGTCGAGCGCGACGAACGGTCCCTCCGTCCAGACGACGTGGGCTTCGAAGTTCGTGGTGTACGGATCGAGATAGTAGAGCACCTCCGTCGGAGGCGTCGCGGCCGGCACTTCGGGGAGTCCTTCGGTCGTCTCCGTGTACTCCGTCGTCGGCCGCTCGTTCTCGTGGCGCTCCGCCACCCGCGCGTAAAAGTCGTCGGGGATCTTCGGCGGTTCCTGAAGCTCTTCGACCGCGAGATCCGGCGGAACGCCGAGCGAGTCGTACCATTCGATCAGATTCTCTTCCCCGATTTTGCCACCGGCGGAGCGGACCCGTTCCTCCGTCCGCCGGATCGTCTGGCGGGCCCGGCCGATCGTGTCTTCGTACCGCTCGACCTCGGCGAGCACCACCTTGTGGAGGTCGTCGCGATGGGCACCGACCTCGGGGAAGTCGTGCGCGATCTCCCGGCCGGACCGGTCCAGAATCGATAGGATATCCGGCGCCTCGGGAGTCTTCTGAAGGATCCGCAGCGACCGGCGCAGGAGAAGGCGCGCGAAGTACCCCTCCTTGCTGTTCGACGGGACGATTCCGTCGGTGAGCAGGAAGTTCAGGGCGCGCGCGTGGTCGATCAGGATCGCGGTCTCGCGCGGTGGGAACGTCCGGCGAAGCTCGTTGTACTCGGCGCCGAACACCGCCTCGTAGGCGTTCTTCGTCCCCTGACTCGCCCAGACGAACCGTTCGAGGCCGTAGCCGGTGTCGACGACCTGGAGCGGCATCGGCTTCAGCCGATCGCCGTCCCGGGTGTACATCATGAACACGAGCGTGGCGAGCTCGAGACCCAGGACGCTCACGCTCAGCGACGGGCCGACGTTCCCGCCGCCCTCCCAGACCTCCTCCTTGTAGGTGACCGACTTCGGGTCGACTCCGAACTCGCTCGTGAGGAGTTCGTCACACAGCTCGACGCATCGCTCCTTGAAGTACACCTCGTGATCGGGGCGGTTGAAGGCGTGATGCGCCATCATCTCGAACAGCGTGAAGTGCCGACCGCTGCGGCCGACCTCCTCGAGGTCGATGAACCGGAGCGACGGCTGGCTCACGACGAGCGGATTCGCCGGGGGCGGGATCGTCCCGCTCGTCACCCAGGGCTGGAAATCGTAGATCGACGCTTGGGTGAAGAACACATCGTTGCGCCACCGGGCGATCGTCGGGTACCGTCGAATGCGCGTGTGTCCCCTCTTCTCAAAGAAGGAAAGGTACGCCTCCCGAAGCCCGCGCACGTCGTAGGGACGCGCGAGGATCGGGTGGCCGATGAACCCGTACTCGCGGCAGGGCGCCTCCTGACATCGGTCGAAGTCGCCGAGGGTCCAGAAGGCGTGCCCGCAGACGACGCAGGTCCTACGGTGGTAGCCTCCTCGATGGAAGAAGGGGAGGTCGTACTCGGCCGCATCCATGACGGCGCGCGCACGGACGCCGATGCTTAAACGTTTAGGCGACTCGTCCGCGGCGGAACGCTGCCCGGAGGCGTCCCTCTGGAGGCGGGGCCGGTCGATGCGATGGCGACGTACGAGGGAGGGGTTCCGCTAGCTCCCCGGGCCGCCGCCCGCGCCACGGCAGCGCTGATTGCGCTCCGCATCGGGTACGCCTACAACTGGCTCGACATCGGTCCGACGCTGCCCTCGATCGGTTCCACGTACAGCGTGGGGCCCGCGGAGTGGGGCCTCCTCGTCGCGGCGTTCCTGGTTGGCGCGGGCCTCCTCCAAGTGCCGGCCGGATTCCTCTCTCGACGCTACGGGGCGCGTACCGTCTCCTTGGCCGGAGTGGGGATTCTGGCCGTCGGGGCGGCCGCGTGCGGGGCGGCGCCGTCGTTCCCGATACTGGTCGCCCTCCGCTTGGTGGCCGGCATCGGGGCGGCGCTGTTCTTCTCCCCGGCGATTGGGCTCGTGGCAAGCCTCTACCCACCGGGGCACCGCGGCATCCCCGTCGGCACCTTCAGCTCCGCCTTCAGCCTCGGCGCCGCGCTCGGGGTCGTCGGCTCGTCGCTCTTGGTTCCGGTCGTCGGCTGGCAGCTCGCCCTCGTCACCGGCGGCGTGATCCTCGGCGTCCCGACCGTCGCGAGCCTCGTGCTCGTGCCGCCCGCCGCCGGGGCGGCGCCGAAAGGCCCGCGGACCCCGGGCCCCAAGGTCCCGGCGGCCCTCTCCTACCGCGGGGTCTGGGCGGTCGGCCTCGCCTTCGTCGGGCTCGAGGGGGCCACCTTCGCGACCGGCAACTTCGTCGTCCCCTGGGGCGAGTCGGTGCAGGGATGGTCGATCGGGTTGGCGGGGGTGGTGGGGATGATGTTCATCCTGCCGAGCGTCCTCGGCGGCCCGATCGGTGGTCGGATCGCGGAACGCCATCGCAATCATCGCGCCCAGTTCCTCGTGGCCACGCTCGTCGGGGCGACCGTGCTGGCCGCCCTCCCATTCGCCGGCCTCGCCGTGGCGATCGCGATCGGGACGGTGTTCGCCTTCTCGTACGGGATCGTCTACGCCGTGATGTACGTCCTGCCGCACTTCTGGCGGGAGGTCCCACCGGACGAGATCCCGCTCGCGATCGGTCTCCTCAACTCGATCCAACTCGCTGGCGGGGCCCTCGTTTCGCCCCTCTTTGGGGTAATCGTCGCGACGACCTCTTACGGCGTGGCATGGGAGGCCCTCGCCGGGATGACGGTCGTGACGCTCGGGGCGCTCGTCCTGCTCCCCCCGACGCCCGAGGCGTCGGCCGGTCCTCCGGCCGCGGCGGGTTCCGCCCCTCCTTGAGGGCGATGCCGGTCGCGCACTGGTCCGCGATCGGACACTCGGGACAGCGCGGGCGCTGGGGCCGGCAGAGGTTCTGTCCGTGCTGGACGAGGAGGGGATTCACCGGAATCCAGTACCGCGGGTCGACGCGCTCGCGGAGAGCCGTTTCGGTCTCCTCGGGGGTGCGGGTGCGGACGACCCCGAGCCGGTTCGCGATTCGGTGGACATGCGTGTCGACGGGGATCGCCGGGATTCCGTAGCCAAAGACGAGCACGCAGTTCGCCGTCTTCGGACCGACGCCCGGCAAGGAGACCAGCTCCTC
>DASPQG010000080.1:0-25986 GCA_035625085.1 Thermoplasmata archaeon | reverse complement strand
CCCTCGCTTCTGATTCCCGCCTTGCGTCCTTGAAGGGACGCAAACCGACCATCGCGACGTTGTGTT
Organism: Thermoplasmata archaeon; assembly: GCA_035625085.1. Lineage (GTDB taxonomy): Archaea > Thermoplasmatota > Thermoplasmata > Lutacidiplasmatales > UBA184 > Lutacidiplasma. The sequence continues at coordinate 25,920 of DASPQG010000080.1, read as the reverse complement.
CCCACTCGTCGCTTCAGATCTTCCACGGCGCCCGAGCCCTCGGGTTCTCGACGCTGGGGATCTCTGTCGGTCCGCCGCCGAAGTTCTACGACGCGTTCCCGCTGGCTCGGCCCGACCGGTTCCTGTCGGTTCCCCGGGCGAAGGACCTCCCCTCCGCCGCCGAGAAGCTGCGCGAGGCCGGAGCGATCCTGATCCCGCACGGCTCGTTCGTCGAGTATGTCGGGCCGGAGGCGTTCGGCTCCCTCGACGTCCCCGTGTTCGGAAACCGGGCCGTACTCGGCTGGGAGTCAGACCGGGAGAAGGAGCGGGAGTGGCTCGAATCCGCGGGGGTCCCGATGCCGCGCCGCTTCGAGGGGCCTTCCGAGGTCGACGGACCGGTGATCGTGAAGTACTACGGCGCGAAAGGCGGCAAGGGGTTCTTCCTCGCGAAGAACCGCCGGCAGCTCGAGGAGTTCACGCCGACCGGTCCGCACGTGATCCAGGAGTACGTGCTCGGCACGCGCTACTACATGCACTTCTTCTACTCCCCGCTCTCCGACCGCGGCTACCGGGTCGGACACGGCTCGCTCGAACTGCTCGGGATGGATCGCCGCGATGAAGCGAACATCGACGAGCTCTACAAGCTCGGTGCGCAGGAGGAGCTCCTGAAGGCCGGTATCCGCCCGACGTTCGTCGTCACGGGGAACGTGCCGGTCGTGCTGCGCGAGTCGCTCCTTCCTCCGGCGTTCGAGGTCGCCGCCCGCATCGTGGAGCGGTCGATCGATCTGTTCGGCGGGATGGTCGGCCCGTTCTGTGTCGAAGGGATCATGACCGAAGAGCTCGAGTTCAAGGTGTTCGAGATCTCGACCCGCATCGTCGCGGGGACGAACCTGTTCATCTCGGGGAGCCCGTACTCCGACTTCGTCGAGCCCGGACTTTCCACCGGGAAACGCATCGCTCAGGAGATCGCCCGCGGTCAGTCCCAAGAGCGACTCGCCGAGATTCTCAGCTGAGCGAGGGGACCGCCGAACAGTTCCGGGAGGACTCGAACCCGGTCGGTCGAACGAATCCATGCCGTCCGCCATCTCCTCGGTGCACCTCGGGAAGACGTATCCGAAGGCGCCACCGGGCAAGTATGCCCTCGATGACCTCTCGCTCGAGATCCCGACCGGCCGCGTCTACGGGCTCATCGGCCGGAACGGGGCCGGAAAGACGACGTTCGTCCGAATCGCGGCAACCCAGCTCGCGCCGACGGTGGGGACCGTCTACGTACTCGGCCACGACGTGCGGCACGAGGAGCGGGCAATCCGCACCCAGATCGCCTGTGTCCCCCAGGAGTCCCGACCCCTCTACTTCCTCAACTCGGAGGAAGTGATCTACCTCTACCTCAAGCTGCGGGGGCTCGACCCCCGCGAGGCACGCCGCCGAACGCGCGACGCGATGGAGGAGCTGTCGCTGCTCGACATCCGTCGGACGGTGGTTTCGCGGCTCTCGGGCGGGCTCCGTCGTCGTCTCCTGTGCGCGATGGTCCTCGCCTCGGACGCCGATGTGATGTTCCTCGACGAACCGACCACCGGCCTCGACCCGCTCGCTCGGCGCGAGGTCTGGCAGGCGATCCGTCGGGCGAGCCGGGAGCAACGGACCATCGTGCTCACGACGCACTATCTCGATGAGGCGGAGGCCCTCTCGACCCGGCTCGCGCTGATCGAGTCGGGGAAGCTCCGGCTCGAGGGATCGCCCGAGGACCTCCGGGGCCGGGTGCGCTTCCCGTATCGGGTGACGATCCAGGGGTCGTTTCCGCGCGAGGAGCTCGCGTCGTACGGGAAAGTCTCGGAGATCGAGGGCGGCGTGCTGCTGTTCACTCGGGAGCGGGAGGCCCGCGAGGTCGCGATGCGGGCGCTCGGGCGGGGCCTGCGCATCTCGATGGGTCCGGTGAGCCTCGAGGACATCTTCCTCGACGTCGTCGGCCGCGCGATCGACGAGGACACCGACACCTCCGAGAGCGAGGAGGAGCCGGAGGGAGCGAAGGCATGAGCGAGCGCAACCGCCTCCGCTCGATCCTCACGCTCGTCCAGTTGAACGGGATCATCCCGATGCGTACGACGCCTCTCTACATCCTCAACACGCTCGCCTCGCCGCTCTCGTTCCTCTTCTTCATCTTCATCGTCTCCCGCGGGGTCTACCTCGACTACGGAATCACCGGCGGGATGATCCTCACGACGATGACCGTCGGGACGAGCCTCCAGTCCGACCTCACCCACTACCGCCACGACCTCAAGTTCCAGGACATCGTCGTCGCCTCCCCGGTCGAGGCCCCGACGTACGTGATCGGGATGGCGCTGAGCGAGCTCGTCTACTCGCTCCCTTCGCTGGCCGTCTTCGTGGTGCTGTTCCTCGCCTGGGGGCACCCGACCGTCACGAACCTCGGGGTCATCGCGGGCGTCTGCGTTCTCGTCTGGGCGTTCGCGAGCGCGCTCGCCTTCACGCTCGCCACCTACCTTCAGGACGTCCGCGAAACGTTCCTTTTTAGCCCGATGATCTCGCTCGTGCTCACCGTCCTCCCGCCGGTGTACTACCCACTGTCCGCCCTCCCGTCCTGGGCGCGCTTGGCGGCCCTGCTCTCGCCGACGACGTACGCCGCGGGCCTCGTGCAGGGCTCGTGCGGCCTCGCGCCGCTCTCGCTTTCGGGCGCGGCGATCGACTGGGGGGTGCTGCTTGCGTTCACGGCCGCGCTGTTCGTGCTGGCGGCGGTCAAGGCGCGCTGGAAGGAGCCCTGAGGGCGAAGCGGAGGGTTCGGCACGCGCCGGGCGGCGACCGACGCGCGAGGCCTTATGTACGAGCCGACTGGTGGAGCCGCGATGCTTTCTTTTGCGGACAGTCGGAGCTTCGACTTGCCCGATGAGCGGTTCTCCCGATGTCTCTTCTGCGGGCGGGAGCTCGTCCTCCTTCCGGACGACCGGCGCGGGGGTGCGTGCTTCGACTGCCTCGCGCTCTCCGTCCGCCCCGCCGCGCCGTGTCCGAGCTGCGGCGTGATGATCCCCGGCGAGGAACGCGCGGTCGGCTGCGCGAACTGTCGCTGGTATCCGCTCCGCGACTAGGGGCGTCCCCGTCCTGTTCCGCCAACCTTATCGGGCGAAATCGGTCCGTCGGCACAGGGCGTGCCGAGGTGGCTCAGTCCGGTACGGCGCGAGTCTGGAAAGCTCGTGGCGGAATACGCCTCGGGAGTTCAAACGTCGAGGACGGCCTACCCGTCCCGGCGGAGATTCTCCCCCTCGGCGCTCCCGGCCCGGTCCGGCGACCGCGTGGGAGGCGCGAACTTCCCGCATGACGGTGTCGGACCGGGCCACGACCCCGGCGCTTCTTCAGGTCGACGCGATCCTCTCGCGGCTTTCGGGGCGCCAGGCGCTCGCCGAGGTCTGTCGCTTCCTTCGCCACTCCTTCGCGCATTACCCCTGGGTCGGCATCTACCGGGTCGAAGGATCGGACCTCGTGCTGGACGCCTGGGACGGGGCCCAGGCGACCGAGCACACGCGGATCCCGATTCCGCGCGGGGTCTGCGGTCAGGCGGTCCGCGAGCACCGCTCGGTCGTCGTGGACGACGTCCGCACGGACCTGAACTATCTCGCGTGTTTTCTCGAGACGCGGGCGGAGATCGTCGTGCCCATCGTTCACGACAGCGAGATCGTTGGGGAGATCGACATCGACGGGAACACGGTCAAGGCGTTCGACGCGAGCGACCGGCGGTTCCTCGAGAAGCTCGCCGCAAAGCTCGGCGAGGCGGTGGAACGTTCGGGCGCCGAGCTGCCGCTCGGCTGAGCGCCCGGTCGATCGTCGCAAGCGCGTCGGAGAGCGCCTTTCGCCGGTCGAACGGGACGAACCGGGGCCGCCTCGGGTCCCGGCGGCGCCGCTCGGCCTCCCGGGCGATCGCGCGGAGCGCCCGTTGGAGTTCGTCTACGATCGGGAGGTCGGCGGTCCGGCTCGTGCGGGAGAGCGGATTGAGGTCAATCGAGATCACGCGCTTTCCCATGGCCCGGAGCGCCTCCGCCCGGTCGCCGTCCTCGAGCGGGACGAGGCAGACGTCCGCCGCGTAGATCCCCCGTCGGTCGACCCTCGCCCGGTCGGAAGGCAGCCCCGGGATCCTCGCCGTGGGCCGGACGCCGAGCACCGTGCGCACGCCCGCGACGCGAAGGACCGAGGCGACCTGACGGGCGCGAGCGTCGGTACGATGGAACAGGTTCACCTCGACCGAAAGACCAGGCACGGCCCGCACGAGAAGGGCAACCTCGGCCGGTGCGAGGGCCGCTACGTTCCCGTTCACGCTGACGACCGGGCGGCGAGCCGCGAGCAGCCACTCCGCCGCCACGCGCTCGGCCCGGCGGGCAGACGCGGAAGTACGCTCCCCGAGAAGGTAGTCGAACGCCTCGCCCCGACCGTGCGCGATGAGGCCCTCGGACACGACCAGGCCCCTTCGGTGGGCCTCGGCGAGGCGCTCGCGCACCTTGAGACTCGCGTACCGGGGATGGCGCGGAGAGAGGCGCATCGGAGCGATCGCTCAGTGCGGCTCAGAGGGCGGGTCGCTCGCCGTCGCCACCGACGGGGCCCGACGGCCTTCGAGCGCGGCGACCCGCTCTTCGAGGGGAGCGAGGGCGTCCTCGATCGCCTTCGAGAGCGTCAGCTTCAGGCTCTCCTCGAGCGCCACGAGGTCGCGTCCGAGGTCGATGATCCTCCGGGCGTTCTCGTTCAGCAAAAGCCGGCTCTGCGTCGAGACCCGATACGTGTCGGAGAGGTCCTTCGTCAACTGGTGGGAAGACTGAGCGAACGCCTCGATGGAGGCTCCGACCGGCTTCCATTTCTCGTCGAGGTTCGAGGTCATTGCCGCCGAGAGCTTGTCGGCCGCCCCCTGAACGCCCGAGGTCACCTCGCGGGAGACCCGTTCCGCAAGGCTCGTCTCCATCCCCTCGAGCCGGGTCTTGACCTCTTGGTCCATCTCCTGACTGCCGGTTTCCATCCGCTGGAGCCGATCCTCGACCGACTGGAGCCGGGCGAGGAGGTTCGAGTATGCCGTGCCGACGAGGGTATCGAAGTGGCTGTTGCTCAGCTCCTGGCTCCGCAGCAAGAGATGGAGGACCCAGTGCTCGCGACCCTTCGTCTCGGCGAGGGGGCCGCGGTCGACACGGTCCCGGGCCTCGCGCTCATCGATCAGCGTCTGAAGTTCCTTCAGGACCTCCACCCGTAGGAAGGAGGGGGTCCCGCTGGCGTTCGCCGGGCGCCCGGCCATTGCAGCCGGATGGGGCTCCCGGTGCTATATACGTTGGCCGGGCAGGGTCGTCGTGCGCCGGAAGGAGCGGGCCGGCGCTCTGTCGGCGGCCGTCAAGCCCTCCCCCCGGGCCGCCTGAGGCCCTACTCCACGAACTCCTTGCCGAGGAGCTCCCGGGCGACGATCAGACGCCGGATCTCCGACGTGCCGGCCCCGATCTCGAGGAGCTTCGCGTCGCGGGCCAAGCGTTCCAGCGGGAGCTCCCGCATGTAGCCGTAGCCGCCGTGGATCTGGACCGCGTCCAGCGCGACGCGTGTGGAAGCCTCCGAGGCGAAGGTCAGCGCCGCGGCCGCCGCCCGCAGGGACCGCGGATCACTATGCACCGAGTCGAGCGCCGCGTACATCAGCCACCGGGACGCTTCGAGATCCGAATGCATGGCGGCGAGCTTCGCCTGGATGAGCTGGAACCGTCCGATCTTCTGTCCGAACTGCTCGCGCTGTCGGGCGTAGGCGACCGAGCGGTCGAGGCACTCCGCCATGATCCCCACCGGGATCGCGGTCAGCACCGCGCGCTCCACGTTGAGGCCGCTCATCATGATGCGCACCCCGTCGTTCTCCCGGCCGACGAGCTGCTCCCGGGGGACCTCGACGTCCTGGAACGCGAGCTCGCCGGTCGGCGAGCCGCGCATGCCCATCTTATCGAGGCTCTTGGTCACCGAATAGCCGGGAGTATCGCGTCGGACCAGAAAGGCGCTGATGCCCCGAGGGCCCTTGTCGGGAGCCGTCTTCGCGTAAACGAGAAGGGAATCCGCGACGGGGCCGTTCGTGATGAACTGCTTCGTGCCGTTCAGCACGTAGTGGTTGCCGGACCGCTCCGCGCGCATCCGAATCGACACCGCGTCCGATCCGGCGTCCGGTTCCGTGAGGGCGAGCGCCCCGATCGCCTCTCCGGCCGCGATCGGCGGGAGGAACGCCGCCCGCTGATCGTCGTCCGCGTTCCGGGCGACGTTGTCGGCGAACAGGTTGGAGTGCGCACCCACGCTCAGCGCGAGCGCCGGCGAGACCCGGGCGATCTCCTCGAGGACGAGCACCTGGGCAAGATAGCCGAGCCCGAGCCCTCCGTACTTCTCCGGGAGGGTGAGCCCGAGGAAGCCGTGGGCTCCGAGGCGGGCGAAGACGTCCCGGGGAAAGAAGTCCTCCCGGTCCATCCGTTCGGCCACCGGAGCGATCTCCTTGCGCGCAAAATGGTGAGCGGCTTCCTTGAGGTCGAGCTCCTCCCGGGAGAGGGCGAGGTCCATGCCGGGGCGACAATGCCCGAGGCCATACGGTTGTTGGAGTCGCTATCGGCGCCGACCCGGACGGCCCCGACGCACGATCCCGACATGGAGTCGCCAGACGGGCCGCCGTTTGGGGAAATCCGAACGGTAGTGCGCCCCGCGACTCTCGGTCCGGGTGAGGGCCGCCCTCGCGATCAGTGAGGCGGTGAGGACGGCGTTGGCGACCGGCCCCGGGAGCGAGTCGGGACTGCTCGGCTCGGTCTTTCGGGCGAGCTCCTCGAGCTCGGCGAGGGCGGACCGTAGGGGGCCTCCGGTCCGGATGATCCCGACGTTGTCCCAAAGGAGGTCGCGCACTCGCTCGAACGCCTTCGGGAGGTCGGCCCGACCCGTACCCGGTCCCCAAGGGAGTCGGACGAGGCGGCCCGGCGCCGGCGGACCTCCCGCTACCGGATGGACCAGCTGGCGAGCGACCCGTTCTCCGAACACGAGGCCCTCGAGGAGCGAGTTGCTGGCCAGGCGGTTCGCGCCGTGGACGCCCGTCGAGGCGACCTCGCCGCACGCATAGAGGCCCCGCAGGCTCGTCCGTCCCTCGAGGTCGGTGGTGACGCCCCCCATCATGTAGTGGGCAACGGGGGTGACCGGGATCCAGTCCCTCGACGGATCGAGGCCGTACGTGGCCAGGAACCGGCAGACCGACGGGAACCGGGAGAAGAACCGGGTTCGAGGGATCCCGGTGGCATCGAGGTAGACGCACGGGTGGCCCGACCGCTGGATTTCCCGCTGGACGGCCCGCGCGACGATGTCCCGAGGTGCGAGCTCGGCGTCGCGGTGTTGCCCGATGAGAAAGCGCTCGCCGGCCTCGTTCCGGAGCACCGCCCCCTCGCCGCGAACCGCCTCGGTGATCAGGTACCGGGGGGCTCCTTCCCGCCAGAAAACGGTCGGATGGAACTGTATGAACTCCATGTCGGTGAGGAGCGTGCCGGCCCGGAACGCGATCGCGACTCCCTCCCCCGTCGCGATCGACGGGTTCGAGCTCTGACGGTAAAGGCTGCCGGCACCTCCGGTCGCGAGGACCACCGGCCCCGCTTCGATCTCCTCGACCGTCCTCCCCCGATCGGTCGAGATGAGGGCGACCACGCCCTCTCGACCCGTCGACCGGAGTCCTCTCAACGCGGTCCGCTCCCGCACCTCGATGCCGGCGTCCAGCACCCGGCCCTTAAGGGTCTCTTCGATCGAGAGCCCTGTCGCGTCCCCTCCCGCGTGGAGGATCCGGGCTCGGGAGTGGGCCGCCTCCCGCCCCAAGGCGATCTGGCCTTCGATGGTGTCGAACGGGACCCCGTACCGGACGAGGTCGGCGATGCGCGCCGGCGCCTCGTAGGTGAGCGCCTTGGCCGCTGCCCGGTCCACGATCCCGGCGCCGGCCCGCAGCGTGTCGGCAAGATGGAGGGCGGGCGAATCATCCGGTCCCACGGCGGCGGCGATGCCGCCCTGGGCGTACCGGGTATTCGCCTCCTCGAGGTCGGATTTCGTGATCAAGGTGGGCCGAAGGCCAAGCTCGCGGCAGCGGAGCGCGACGTACAGCCCCGCGATTCCGGTCCCCACGACCAGGGGACGCCCGTCGTGGCCGCCCACGTTCTCCGGCGAGCCGGGCGTGTGGTATAGCGACTTCCCTCGGGAGGGCGGTGTTCGAATACCCGTTCGGCGTGTCCCTTCCATGTCCGGCCCGGTGCCGCTCTCCGACGCGTGGGAAAGGGTCGTTACCGTTCGGGAAGCCGGGGAGCTGGAGCAGGAGCTCGTCGTTCGGTTGGGGCGGGCGAGCAGGGTCCGGTCGGTCGGAGTAACCGACCTGCTCTCGCTCCGACCCGCGTACTACCGGGCCATCCTGCCACCGGTTCCCATCCCTCCCGAGCGGCAGGCCCGGCTCGATCAGGGCCGGGCGTTCCACCGGGCGCTCGGTGCCCGCATCGGCCGCGATGCCATCCTCGAAGCCCGAGTCCGTCGAGAGGGTTTGGTGGGGCGAATCGACGTTCTCTCCGAACTTCCGGTCGAGGTGAAGACGGCCACGTTGCTGACCGACCCGGAGCAGCTCGCCTCGCGGCGACCGGACCACGTCGAGCAACTGGGCATGTACTGCGCGCTCGTCGGGCGCCTGACCGGTCGGCTGCTCACGCTTCTCGCCGAGGAGACCTCCGTGGCCGACGTCCAGGCGGTCGACCTGACGTTCCGTTCCCTCGATCGCATCCTCGCCGAGATGCACCGCCGGGCGGACGCGCTCCGCGAGGCCTGGACCGAAGCGAGTCCCGCCCGCCTTCCCCGATGTCCCTGGTACGACCGGGGCTGCGAATTCGGGGCGGCCCGACTGTGCGATTGCACGGGAGAGGAACCACCGACCCCCCCCGAGATCCTCGAGCAGGCCGGCCCTGCGGTCCCGAACGCCGAGGTCCGGTCGCGCATCCGGTCCGCGCTCTCCGGCCCGATCTTGCCCGCCTCGGGGATCACCCTCGAGCGCTTCCGAGACGCGCTGTACCCGCGTCGTGCGTTCTTCGAACGGGCGCGGCCCGAACCCCCGCCGATCATCGTCCCGACTCCTCCGGTGCCTCCCCCCGTTTCCCTCACGCCGGACCTCTACGCCCGCCTCACCGACGCGCTCGAGAGCGGGGCCGCCGGCGAGGTCGCTCGTCTCGTTCCCCGAGCGGAGGAGCCGGAGGAGGAGGTGGCCGGATTCCGCGGACGTCCCCTCCTCCTCCGGACCTCGCGAGCCTGGTCCCGGTTCCGCCCGGAGGAACTTCTGACGCGGAGCCCCCAGTACGCGCTCGAGCTCGGTCTCCGCTGCGCGGTGACGGGGACGGACACCGGCCTGCTCGTCGTCGGGTTTGAGCGGGCCGTGACGGACCGGGAACGGATCCAAGTTCTCGAGGTCCGGTTCCGGTCCCTCACCCCGTTCTCTCGGTGGCTGCGCGAACGGAGCCGCTCCCTCGGGACCGCCCTTCGGGACGACACGCCGGAGGGACTGACCCCGTGTCCCGAATGGATGGTGTCGGACTGTCCCTACCGGTCGGAATGCGGCTGCCCGGGACCGGGGCCGCGGGTGACGCGGTAGATCGTCGAGCGGACGGTCGGCTCCAGGCGAAACTCGCGGTACAGGTTCCGGGCCGGCTCGTTCGCGGCCGTCACCCAAAGGTGGATGCGCTCGTAGCCGAGTGCCCACAGGGCTCGCAAGCCCCAGCGGAACAGGTAACGCCCGTAGCCGCGATGGCGGAACTCGGGGTCGATCATGAAGCTCACGAAGATCCCTTTTCGCGGGGTCCGTTCCGCCGACAAGATCGCCCCGATCAACCGGGGCGGTTCGGGCTGGTAGAGCGCGGTCGACGCCTCATCTAGGAAACGGCCGAGACTGCCCTGAAGGAGCGCCGCGGTCACGCGGCGGTACTCTTCGGCTCGCTCGCCGATGAGGAGCGCGTCCACCGTGCCCTGTACGGAGCGGAAGTCGAGGTCGGCGAGTGCCTCGACCGTCACGGCGCGGATCGGCACGAGCGCCAGTCCCTCCGGGACCGGTCCCGGGGGCTTCCCGTCGTCCACCCCCAGGGAGCGTTCCATCGCCATGCGCTCGATGATCGTCGCGCCCGGCTGCTCCGAGAGGTGCGTGAGGAGCTCGAGCTCGTGGGCCGGCGAGAGCCCTGTGAATCCGATGTTGATCGATTGGATAGCCCCCGGCAGGTCCGCGAGGATACGGTCCGCGAGCTGCTGGGCCCGGTCGGTCGCGCCGGTCGCCTCGGCCGCGTGGACGTGGCCGTACGCTTCGGCACCGCTCGTCGTGTAGAATCCGAGGCCCGGTCCGGTCGCGACCGTGTAGTACCATCCGCGCGTCGTTCCCGCCCGCAGGCCCTCCGCGGTCTGCTCGACCCAATCACCGGCCGGCGACTCGTCCCGAGCGAGCAGCGCGGAGCGGACCTGGTGCACGATCTCGACCAGCTCGTCGAGGCGAGCTCCTTTTGCCGGGAGAGGTTCGTCCACGGCCTACCCCAGCTACCCGGCGACGAGGCGCTGGAGGATCTGCGCGATGTCGGGGGCGACCGAGGCCTTCTCGGCCGGGTTCCCCAGCGTGTCGGTCGAATAGACGTCGCCGACGACCGCCTTGATCCGTTCGAACGCGTCCTTCAGGAACAGCCCGTGGGTGCACGCCGCGCTGACGCTGTGGGCACCTTTCTTCTTCAGGAGCTTCGCCGCTTCCACGATCGTTCCGCCCGTCGAGATCACGTCGTCCACGAGCACCGCGTGCGTCCCCTCGAGCGGAACGGGCAGTGTCGGGGGAAGCGAGAGTTCCACGTGCTCGCTATCGATCCGGCGCTTCTCGCAGGCGAACCACGGCTTGTCGAGGAGCTGCGCCATCCGTCGAACCCGGTCCACGCCGCCCTTGTCGGGGGAGACCAGCACATCGAGACCCCGCTCCCGCAGCAGGCGGGCGATCGCCGGGATGCCGCTCGCCTCGTACGCGGGCTTCGTGAACTGGGTCAGGGTCTGGGACGAGTGAAGGTCGACGGTGACGACCGCGTCGGCGTCGAGCTCGATGTGGCGGCACATGGCCCGCGCGCTCACCGGCTCGCCGGGGAAGAAGCGCCGGTCCTGCCGGGCGTAGCCAAAGTACGGGACGACCACCCATGTCCGCCGGGCACCGGCCTCCCGGACCGCATCTTCGAGGAGGATCAACTCGAGAAAGTCGCTGTCCGTGCGGGTCGACTGCACGATCACCGCGTCCTCGCCCTCAAGACGGCCGCCGACACGCACGTAGAGCTCATCGTCCGGGAACCGCTTCGTGAACGGGATCCCGAACGGAGCGTTGCCGAGCTCTCGCGAAATCCGCTCCGCCAAGGCAGTCGAAGCGGTCCCCCCGATGACGTGCATCTCCGCTCCGACCGCCGGGACCCGAGGTGGGACTATAAGATTGCGCGACGGCCGCACCCCGGCTGGCCGCGGGTGGGGAGGGGCGACCCCAGAATCCTATAACTCGTCGCTATCGTCCGATGGACGCCGTCGCTTCGGCTTCTCTCCACGCCGAACATGAGGCACGGGTCGACCGCGACTGCCAGTCGATCGAGACGTCGGTGGCCGGCTCCGGCGTCGGCGGCTCTCCGACTCGTCCTCCGTTTCCTCCTCTTCGTCCCGGTGTCGTAGCCGCAGATGCGAAAGCCATCGTCGGAGCGTCGATTCGCTCGGCTCTGCCGGGGCTTCCGCCTCCGCCTCCGCGCGGGCCTCGTCCTCCTCCTGACGTCGTAGTGGGGTCTCGATTCCTTCCCGCCGGAGGGCGTAATGGAGTCCGAACGCGGCGAGGATGATACCTACGATCGTGAGGGCCATCAACTCCCACGACTGGGTAGGGACTTTACCGGCGTCCCCATCCAAGAGGAGCTTGATCGAACCGAACCAAGGGATCATCCCCCGGGCGACCCCAATGACCCAGCCGGGCGCCACGAGAGAGCTGATTGACGGAGCGGCCTGATCCGGAACGGAGTTGTTGTCCCCCATTGTGACGAATCCGGAGTGGTCGCCTAGGGTCGAGGGCGCGTCGGACGGAGTGAGGTCGAGTGACACCGTCTGCGAATTCCAGCCCACGTGGTACAGGTCGAGGATGCCGTTCAGGTGGTTCGTCGCGCAGCTCGCGGGCGAACCCGGGCTAGCGAAGTACGCCCACGTGGCGTTCGGGGCGGACCCGCAGGGGAGGGCGGCACTGAGGTCCGTCGCGTTGTAGAACCCCGCCGGGTCCCATTCGAGATACAAAAGGGCCCGATGGATGACCGGCGTCCCGCCTTGACCGTTCGGCCAGTAGAGCAGGACGTCCCCATGCTCACCATACGTCGAGTAGCCGGTCCGCAGTCCGACCACGTAAGTGGTGATCTGAGAAATGGGAATCTTCTGGGCGAGCACGAGGTCTCCCGCGTTGATCAAGCCCAACTGGTCGGCGGAACCGTGTTGCATGCTGTTCGACTCCACCACATAGATCGGCGGCCAGTTCTGGGTGTAGGCATAGAGCGAGACGATCAGGATCACGATGATCGCGAGGGCGACCAACGGCTCGAAAAAGAGAGAATCCCGGGCTCGCCAGTAGATGGGCTTCTTCTTCCACGGCAGCGGAGGCGGCGCTCCCCCGCCTTCTTCCTCCTCTTCTTCTTCCTCGTCCTCCGCCGAAGCTCGCCAGCGTCGGACGGGCGGGGGACGCGCGCGTCGGTGGCCACGCCGAACCGGTGGCCTCGGGCGCCGACGAGGCGCCGGCTCCTCCTCTTCCTCGTCCTCCTCATCTTCCGGCTCCTCCGGCTCATCCTCGTCGTCGTACGCGCGCGAGGACCGGGGGTGAGGCATCGGTCGCCCTTGCCCGCGGAAACTCCTTAACCCTTCGTTTCCACCGGAACCCTCGATTCCCGGCGGCACGGCGGTCCCCAGTGCCGTTCCGGGCGAACCCTTAAGGTGGACAAGCGGCACCCTCACCCAGTCTTTCAAAACCGGCGGCGGCGATGGGGCAAATCGTCATCTCGACTTCTCTCTCTGAGAGAATGCTATCGTTTTCGGGCGAAGCTGACGGATTGCTCCTGTCGGCCGCCCCGCCCAAGCCCCTTCGGCCGGAGTGCCCGTGATCGAGCCCGCACGCCCGCCCCGGCGGTTCCGGCCGGGGGACCCTTAGATCGCACAGGTGACGGGTGGGGATGGCGATCGTGCTCCCGGGCCCTGGATCCCACGACCTCACCCTCTCGACGCCGGCGTTCTACCTACTCGCGGCGACCCTCGGTCTCTTTGTGGCGATGTTGCTCCTGCTCCGACACTTCTACCCAACGCGCCAGCGGGGACTCGAAGGATACCTCGACGCGGCGGGAGTGAGCCTCGCATTCCTCACCTTCGGCGTCGTCCTCGTCGTACTGCTCGTGAACCGGGATCCCCACGCGAACGGTACCGCGTATGCGCTCTACGAGACCGTCCTCACGGGCTACTGGCTCGCCTTCGCGATCCCCGTCGTCACCGTCGGAAGCTCCGTCCAGGCGCGCTCGCGCGGGGCGATCCGATGGCTCGTGCCGTCGATCGTCATCGCGGTGGCGATGTTCTTCGGAATCTTCGCCTACTACGCGGGACTGCTCTGACGGACAGGGGGACCGCGTGGTTTTGGATCAGCCTAATCCCGTTCGTCCGGCGGGAGGAGGTCCGGGATCCCCTCACGGATCGGGTAGTCGACGTGGCACTTTCCGCAAGTGAGCATCCCTTCCACGATCTCGCCGGCCTCGCGTTTTTCGACCGAGAGCGCGAGCTCTCCGCGACACAGCGGACACCGCAGGATCTCCATCAAGTCCGGCCTCATTTGGCGACCCCCTCGACGATCCCGTAACCGATGAGGCGCCAGGCATTCAACTTTCGGGAGATGGCGACCCGGCTCCCCGGGAAGACGGTCACCGCGCGGTTGAGGGCGAGCTCAAGGTCATCCCCGCGAGCGCTCGTCACCTTCCCGGCCGCGATCGTCGTCCCCACGGTCACGGCGAGCACCTCGCTCGTGCGGATCTTCTCCACCTTGATCTCGCGCTGGGCGCCGAGCACCCGGTCGAGGAGGGTCGCCCGGAGCCGGATCTTCTGACTGACCGACGGCAACGTGCCGGCCGTGCCGACCAGCCGACCGGTCAGGCCGTCTCCCTTGGCGAGCGACGGGTCGAGGCTGGTCCCGATCGCGGCGAGACCCCCCGGGTGGAGCTCCTCCCATTCCTGGCCCCCCGACACGATCGACGTGATCTTGGTCGTCATCGACTCCGCTCGCTCCGCCCCGAAGATGCCGGCTCCCGGACGAATCTCGATCTCCTCGCCGACGGTGAGTCGACCCTGAAGGAGCGACCCGCCGAGAACTCCTCCGCGGAGGGCGGCGGGCCGGGTCCCGGGCCGGTTGATGTCGAATGACCGGGCAACGTACATCAACGGGGGCTTCTTCGGGTCGCGGGCCGGGGTCGGGATCGTCTGTTCAATCGCGCCGATGAGCGCGTCGATGTTGACCCGGTGGTTCGCGCTCACCGGGATCACGGGCGCTCCGGCGATCGGCGAGCTCTTCAGGAACTCGGTGATCTCCCGGTAGTTGGCCTCGGCCTCCTCGGACGAGAGGAGGTCGATCTTGTTCTGGACGACGACCACCTTGTGGACCCCGATGATGTCGAGCGCGTAGAGATGCTCCCGGGTCTGAGGCTGGGGACAGTGCTCGTTGGCCGCGATGAGCAGCAGCGCACCGTCCATGATGGCAGCCCCCGAGAGCATCGTCGCCATCAGCGTCTCGTGCCCCGGCGCGTCCACGAACGAGACGGCACGAAGGAACTTCGCTTCGCCCCCGCAGGAGGGACAGACCGGCGTGACCGAGAAGCCGGACGGCTCGGGACAATTCGGGCACTTGTAGAACGCGGCGTCCGCGTACCCGAGCTTGATCGAGATTCCGCGCTTCAGCTCCTCCGAGTGTCGGTCGGTCCACTCGCCGGTGAGCGCCTGAGTGAGGGTCGTCTTGCCGTGGTCGACGTGGCCGACCAGGCCGATATTCACCTCGGGCTGACGAGGGACCTTCATGCCGCCGCGAACAGCTCCGCGAGGGGCTTGGGGCCCTTCTGCTCGACGACCAGGTTGATCTGAACGGTATCCTCGCTGATCGTGTTGCCGCGGAACGTCCGGCGCCGGCGCATCCCCGTTCGGGGCGCCTCGAATCCGAAGCCCTCCCCGACGAACAGTCGGGTCTGACGGGCTCCCGGAAGGTCGGGTCGGAGCGGAAACCCGCTCTTGTCCGTGCCGCCGGTGATGCGGAACGTGTAGCCGGTCGCCCCGATGAGCTCGCCCCCGACCGCCTCCCCGATCCGCTTCCCGAGGAATCCGGCGGCTTGTGGGTCGCCGACGGTCCGCGCGAGGGACTTCTCGCGCTCGGAGATGACGAGCTTGTACTCTACCATCCGGTCCTCAAGAGGCGAGTGCGCGCCAGTGGAGGGCCGTTTAAAAGCCTATCCGGAACGACCGGGCCGGCGGAGATCCGTGACTCCCAGGCGGACCAGCGAACCTCCCCCCGTTCGGGCGGACCGGGGACCCCTGTCCCGACGAGGGAAGGGACCCTCCTCGAAGGCACGCAGACACCAGCCGGGGTCGGGAAACCCTCATAACGACCGGCTCTCCGTCGCTGACGGAGTAGGCGACGGGCTGAGATGACCGACCTTGCGACGGATACGCTCATCGCCGGTGCCGCTTTGCTCTTGGGCGGGTTCGCCTACGCCGCGGCGGCCGACTTCAAAGAGCGGGAAGTCACCGACCTCCTCTGGCAGATTCTCGGGGTAGCCGGGTTTCTCCTCGGATTCGTCACCGTGGGGCCAGGAGGGCTCATTCCGGTGGTCCTCTGGGCCGTGGTGGGCCTCTTCGTGATACAGCACCTGTTCGCCTGGGACACACGGCTGGGACCGTCCGGGGAACGCTACGCCGATCTCATCGAGATCGTGGCGTATGTGGGAGTGGTCGCCTTGGTGGTCATCGCGCTCGCGCGAGTCGGGCTCGGGCCGCAGGGGGTCCCCGTTTCCGTGGCCGCGGTGCTCGTGACGGTTCTGTTCGCCCGGGGGCTGTTCGAAGCGGGGATCCTGTTCGGGGGCGCGGACGCGAAGGCGCTGATGATCGCGGGCATCCTGGTCCCGATGTTTCCGAACCCGGTGATTTCCCAGCCGGCGTCCATCGCCCCGATCACCGCGATCCTGCCGTTCTCCGTCAACCTTCTGATGAACGCCGCCCTGTTCTCGGTGATCATCCCGATTGCGATCGCGATCCGGAACGCGCGCACGCACGAGTTTCACGGGATCTCCGGGTTCGTGGGGTACTCGATTCCCGTGGTGGAGCTCCCCCGGAAGTTCGTCTGGGTTCGCGACCCGATGTTCGGCGATGCGCGCGAGCAGGAGGCCGCGATCGAGACCTCCGACGACGACCGTCGACGCCGGGAGGAGATCGCCCGGGACCTGACCTCCCGGGGCGTGAAGCGGGTCTGGGTGACCCCTCAGATCCCGTTCCTCGTGGTGATGTTCTTTGGCGCCATCGGGGCCTTCCTCGCCGGGAACGTTCTCTTCGACCTTCTGTTCCGTCTCTGAGGCCCCCCTGCCAAAGCTTTTCTTATCGACCTTCGTCGGCGGCAGCGGACGATGCCGAAGGCGCACGCCCCGAGGCAGGCCCCGATCCGGGTCCTGATCGCGAAACCCGGGCTCGATGGACATGACCGAGGCGCGAAGGTCGTCGCCCGGGCGCTCCGGGACGCGGGCATGGAGGTCATCTACGCGGGCCTCCGCCAGACTCCGGAGGAGATCGTTCGCGCCGCCCTCGAGGAGGATGTCGACCTGATTGGGCTATCGATCCTCTCGGGCGCTCACATGGCTCTCTTCCCCCGGATCCTGGCACTTCTCAAGGAGCAGGGCGGTCAAACGATTCCGGTCTTCGCGGGCGGCATCATTCCCGACGAGGATGCGCGACGGCTCAAGAAAGCGGGAATCCGGGCGATCTTCGGTCCCGGAACCTCGCTTGAGGAGATCGTCACTACCGCGCAGAGCCTCGCGCGTCGTTCGGCATGACGGGGGCCGTCGCCCGCCTCCCGGCAGCGGCCCGGGCAATCGTTGACGGCGACCGGCGGGTTCTCGCCCGCACGATCACCGCGGTCGAGAACGGAGATCCTTCGGCCGACCGGGTGGTGCGGAGCCTCTATGCTCGGTCAGGCGCGGCGCCGGTGGTCGGGATCACCGGCCCGCTCGGGGTGGGCAAGTCGAGCCTGGTGAACGCGCTGGTCGGTCGGCTCCGCGCGCTCGGCCAGACGGTGGGAGTGGTCGGGGTCGACCCCTCGAGCCCGTTCACGGGCGGCTCCGTCCTCGGGGACCGGATCCGCCTGGAGCGGCGGGCAGACGACACCGGCGTCTTCTTCCGATCAATGGCAAGCCGCGGGGCCGCGGGCGGTGTGGCGGCGGCCACGCGCGAGGTTTCCCGACTGCTCGACGCGGCCGGGTTTGACGTGATCCTCGTCGAAACCGTCGGGAGCGGACAGGTGGACGTGGCGATCCGGGACATCGCGAGCACCAGCATTGTCGTCGTGGTCCCGCATCTCGGCGATGAGGTCCAGACCTTGAAGGCGGGCCTGTTCGAAATCGCGGACATCTTCTGCGTCAACAAGGTCGACCTACCCGGCGCAGAGCTGGCGAAGAGGGACCTCGCCGAGCTCGTCACGCTCGGCGGACGCCCGAGCGGGTGGGCCCCCCCGATCGTCGGCACCTCGGCGATCGAACCGACGGTCGGGATCGACGACCTCTGGAACGACGTCCTCGCCCACGAGAAGTTCTTGGACGACTCCGGCGAGCGGTCCCAAGGGGAGCGCCGACGCCTTTCGTCCGAGATCGTCGGCCTCGCCCGGGACCGTATCGGGCGGGAGCTGATGGAGCGTCTCCGGCAAGATCCGGCGCTGCGGCGGCTGCTCGACGACGTGGTGGCGCGTCGGATCGATCCGCGGACGGCCGCCGACCGGCTCGTGCGCCATCGCCGGCGGACTCCCTGACGATGCCGAGCCTCGAGTTCATCGCATCGGTGGGCCTACTCGTGGTCGCCGGCGTGGTGGCCTACTTCGTATTCGCCTCCTTCCTGTTCGGTGCCGGATACCAGCCGACCCCGCGCCGGGCCGTGGAAACGATGCTCCGGTTCGCCGAGGTCGGTCCCCGGGATACGGTGTACGACCTCGGGGCGGGAACGGGAGCCATCGTCTTTCGGGCGGCTCGCGTCTACCGGGCGCGTGTCGTTGGGGTCGAGGTCGAGCCGTTTCGTTTCCTGATTCTTCGCGTGCGCCGGGCGCTGGGGCCGTTCGCCGACCGGATCACGCTCCGATGGGGGAACCTCTTTGATCTCCAGTTCCGGGACGCCACCGTAATCACCGCCTTTCTTTGGCCCGGGGCGATGGCTCGCCTCCGGCCCAAGCTGGAGGCCGAGCTTCCTCCGGGGGCCCGGGTCGTGAGCCACTGCCATCCCGTCCCGGGGTGGACGGCGGAGCAGCATGACGAGGCGACGGATGTCTACCTCTATCGGCGGCCGCCTCTCGGGCCGAATCTTACCACGGGTGGAAGATGAACCAGAGCGCGGCCGACCCCGCGAAGATGGCCAGGAGCACGACCCCGGCGACCACCCACCCGAGGTAGGCGCTGCGCTCCGGGCCCGACGCTCGGTGGTTCATCATCGCTCGGAGTATCGAAACGGCTTTCCCGGTTTATCTCGCGTCGGCACGAACCGAGCCGCCCTCAAGGGATCCCTGCTCCGATCTGGCCGGTGACCCCGAGGTACACGATGGAAGCTCCGACGAGGATGGCGACCGCGAAGGTGAGGATCACGAAGGTCCGGGATGGGCCCGGCGGCGGTGGTGGCGGCATCTCCCGTCCCACTCAGGGTCCTTTCAAGAGACCGTCGTTCGTTCTTCGGGCGACCGGGCGGCAGGGCGACTAGGCGTCGGTCGAGCTCGCCGCGGCCTTCCCGCTCGCGTGGGCGCCCTTCCCGCCTTTCGTCTTCGTGGGCGCTTCCGTCGGCGCCGGGGCTTCGGCAGCCGCGGGAGCCGGTTCGCCCGTCTTTTCGGCCGCAGCGGGCTTCGCCCCCTCGGCGGGCTCCTTCTTCTCCGGGGCCGGGGTGACGTACTCCTCCACGATCCGGATCGTCGACGGATGGAGATGCGTACGCAATCGGTCGATCACGCGGGGTTTGGCGGCCATCCAAGCGATGTCGAACTTGGAACGGTCGGGAACCTTGACGGTCAGCGCCTTCTCGTGGGTCTCGACGTGGAACTCCGAGGAACGCCCGTACTGGAGCTCGATCACTGCGAGCGCCTTCTCCGACGGCTCGGTGATCCGGTCGAGCACCTTGAACGTCCCCCGGACCTTGCGGCCGGCGAACGGCGGGTTGAAGTCGACGCGGACCCGTGCCGCGGTGAGTGAGACGACCCGGCCGCGGCGCCCTTCGATCGTCACGGTGGTGCCGATGTCGAGGTGGGCGTCCTCGCGCCGCATCTCGGGGAGCCGCTGGATCTCGTGCATGGAGAACAGCTCGATCAGATTCGGGTCGCGCTCCCCGAAGGCGTCGACGGGCGCGAACTCCCGAGCCACGTCCTCTCCGATCGCCACGCCCGCGAGCGAGTTCTCGATTCCCGGCGGGAAGAACTCCCCGCCGATCTCGTGCGGTCGGGGGCCCCAGGTGTGCCCCTCGGTGCGCGCGTTCTCCTTCTGGGCGAGCTCCTCGTGGGTGGTGTCCAGGAGTTCGGACTTCCCGCCGATCTCGGTCCAAAGGTCGAATTCCAGACGAACCAAGTCACCCTTTTCGGTGACCCGGGCGGCGGAGCCGTGGTGCGCCTCGGGAGACATCGCCCCGCCGAACCGGGGAGTGGGATAAGGTTTGCTCGAGGGCGCAGGGCGTCCCCGCCGGGGACGGGCGGAGCGCTAGCCGGATGGGGGCGTCGCGGCCGGTCGCTGGCGGGCGGCGACCCGTTCGTCGGGGGAAGAGACCCGGTGCCAACGGACCCACCCGTGGACGAGTGCGAGCGGTTTCATCGCGGCCTCCACGTAGCGGAGGGGATGCCGGACCGGCCGACGCGGCTCGGAGAGCCGTCGCCCGAGCTCGCCGTTCTTCATCAATGACATCGCCATCGCGAGGAGGTACCGGTACCGCTTGCGCGCCCAGCGAAGCACGCTCGACTCGGAGCCCCCGTCATGATACACCCAGGCCTCCGGCAGAAACGCCCCGACGCGTCCGGCCCGCGCGGCGCGAGTCTCGAGGTCGTGATCCTCCGCGAACGGGATCCGCGGATCGAACCCGAGCTCGCGGAGTACCGCGGTCTTCCAAGCGGTATTCTGCAGGGGGAGGTAGGTAACACGACGCGGGACGAGATCCGAGTAGATGGCCGCCTCGAGGAGAACCGAATACCGCTCGATCGACCCCTGAGGAGGACGGAGCGGCCGGGTCGGGCCTCCGGTGAAATCGGCCGTCCCGTGTTCGACCGGCTCCACGACTCGAGCGAGCCAATCGGGAGGTGCCTTTTCGTCCGAGTCGAGGAACACCGTAACATCTTCGTGGAGGTCGGCGAGGCTGGCGGCCCGGGCGTCGACCACACCGCCCGGGAATCGCCGCACGTCGAGCCGGAGATTCGGACATCGGTCGCGGGCCGCCGCGACGAGCGCGTCGGGAGTCGCGGGCGAGGCCGCGAGGAGCACCCGGTCCGGGCGGCGCTCTTGCCCTTCCAAGGAAGCGAGCGCTTCGAGCAAGCGCGGATCGTCGCGGACGGCCACCTCGACGCAGACCGTTCCCATCGCCTGAAGACCCGGCCCGCCGGAGACCGCCCCTCCTCGGGCCGGAAAGCGCCAAGACCTTAATCTCGAGGGGGCCTCGGGAGCGCGTGCGAATTCTTCTGATCGGAGGGGGAGTCCAGCCGATACCTCCGACCGGGTACGGCGCCGTCGAGCGGATCCTCGCCGACCTCCAGAAGGCGCTCATCGCCGCCGGCCACGAGGTGGAGGTCGTGAATCAGGTCCGGCACCGGCGGATGCGCGACGAGTACCCTTTCGCGTGGCAGCTGCCGCGGCTCCTTCGCGGTCGTTCCTACGACGTGCTTCACGCCCACACACCGGTCGTGGCGAACCGTCTGGCGCTCGGTGGCTACCCGTTCGTCTACACGTCCCATTCGCGACACTGGTTCTATCGGGAACGGATGAGCCACCGATGGGGCTACTGGCTCGAACGCCGGGCGGTGCGACGCGCCCGAGCGGTGATCGCCCTCACTCCCCGGCTGGCCCGGACGATGGCGGCCACAGTGAAGCCCCCTCTCCCGCCGGTGACGATCATCCCGTTCGGAGTCGACAGCGGTCTTTTCGTCCCCGATTGGCCCCGTAGAACGGGACGGAACGCGCTGGGCGTCGGGGTCGTGCTTCCGTTTAAGCGCTGGGAGTGGGCCGCCGCGGCACTCCGGGGCCTCGGTATTCATCTTCGGATCGTGGGGCCAACTCCGTCCGCCGAGTACGCGGCCAAGGTGCGGGCGGCGGGTGACTCCGTCGAACTGCTCGGGGAGATCCCGGAGGCCGATCTCGTCCGCCGGTATGGCGAATCGGACTTCCTGGTGCACCCGAGCGGCGTGGAGGTGCTCTCGGCCACGGTGCTCGAGGCGCTCGCCGCCGGCCTCCCTGTCCTCGGCGGCCCAGCTGTCGAAGGGGTGGTCGAA
The DNA here is from genome assembly GCA_035625085.1 of Thermoplasmata archaeon. GTDB lineage: Archaea > Thermoplasmatota > Thermoplasmata > Lutacidiplasmatales > UBA184 > Lutacidiplasma. The sequence continues at coordinate 4,169 of DASPQG010000080.1, read as the reverse complement.
AACGATGCGACCGGTTGGGTGATTCCCGATGGCGACCCGGCCGCGTTTGTCGGCGCCATGCGGGCCTACGCGACCCGGCTCGTGGGCGATGAATCGCTGCGAAGGACCCTGGGGGACCAGGCGCGAGGGGTCGCTGCGACGCGCTACGCCTGGCCGAGGATCGTCGAGGAGCACCTACGCGTTTACGCGACCGCGGTTCCGCCAAAAAGCAGGAAGATGACCTAGACGCGTCGGCCCTGGCCGGCCCGGCCCCGTCGCTCCCCTACCATCTCCTCGATGCTGTAGTCGATCGCCTCCGGACTGCTCCAGCGAGGCTTCCAGCCGAGCGCCTGAATCCGACGTATCGCGAGGAGCTGGAGGGGGATGTCCCCGACCCAGCCTCGCTCCCCACCCGTATACTCGATCCGGGCGCGTCCGCCGTGCGCCACGACGACCTTCTCGCCGATCTCCCGAACCGAGATCTGATCGACGTTGCCGAGGTTGAACAGGTTCACCGGCTCGCGGCTGCGGTCGGTCGCGAGCAGCATCCCCTCTACACAGTCCTCGGTGCGAAGGTAGCTCTTCGCTTGGCGGCCGTCCCCGAGGATCTCGAGACGGGTCGGGTCCTGCCGCAGCTTCTCGAAGAGGTCCGGCAGGATCCCGTGGGTCATGTTCGGTCCGATGATGTTCGCGAACCGGAAGATGTGGGCCGACATCCCATAGGAGCGCGCATACGCCGAGATCAGCCCCTCAGCGGCCAGCTTCGCCGCTCCGTAGAGGGATTCCGGAAGCAGTGGACCGTACTCCTCCGGCGTCGGGAAGACGGTGGCGCGGCCGTAGACCACGCTGGAAGAGGAAAAGGCGATGCGAGTGACGTCCGCGCGCCGCATCGCCTCGAGGACCTGAAAGGTCGCCTGGGTCCCTTCTTCGAGATCGATGCGAGGGTCGGTCATCCCCTTGCGGATGTCCGGGTTCGTCGCCAAGTGCCAGACGGCCGAGGATCCCTGGAACACGTTTCCAAACGATGCCGGATCCTTCAGGTCCGCGACGGTAAGCTTCGCTTCCTTGCCGGACCGGGAGGGGGTCAGGTGCTCCCGTTTGCCGCTCGAAAGGTTGTCGATTACGCGCACTTCGCTCGCGCGCTCGAGCAGGGACCGGACGAGCACGGAGCCGATCGCGCCGGCCCCGCCCGTGACGACCACCGGCCCGCCGAGCGCGGTCTCCGTCATCGCGTCACTTTGAGTTGGGGAAGCATATATAAGTGAAGTCTCGCCTAAACACGGACGCACAGCGGTCCCGGAGGGACGGCCTATGCGGACCTACGTTCGGATGACCTTTCACTCCGAGGGCGCGAACCCGCTGAAGGTCGTCGAGGCGATGCACGGCCTCGGCTTCGAGGAGTCGATGGGGATGCACGACTTCGTCTACAAGTGGAAGGACAAAGCGGCGATCGAGGACGTCATCCGCCTGATGACCGAGATGCACGAGCGCTTGAAGGGCCTCGACGTCAACTACGAGATCACCACGATTTCCTGAGCTTCTCCGTACGCTTCCATGCCCTCCGAGGAACTCGACCGTCTGGAACGCCTGCTCCTCCTGCACCTGCTGGAGCACCGCGGCCAGCAAATCCGGTTCGAGGCCTCTCAGTGGACCACCGAGTTCGGGATCCTGCGGAAGTTCGCGAGCGAAGACCTGAACGAGGTGAAGCAAGCGCTTCGGGTCCTCGAGACGGGCCGACTGATCTACCGCCGCACGCAGTACGTGGTCGGCTACTCCGAACCGAAGCATGTCTTCTCGCTGACGCCCAGCGGGCACCGCAAGGCACTCGAGTACCGCCGGGACGAGGAAGGGAACGGGAGCGCGGTCCCGCTCCCTCCCGAGGCGGTCCCCGTAGTGGAGACGGAGGAGCCGTCTCCGCCGGCCCCGGCCCGACGGACCTCCGCCGGCTGAGACGGAATGACGGTCCTCGAGGGCAAGCAGGTTCGGCTCCGCCCCCTGGAGTCCGTGGAGATCCCGGCCGTCTTTGCCTGGTACAACGACCCGGAGACGGTGGCTCCGTTCGACCGGTTCGGTGTCGATACCTTCGATGGGTTCTCCCAGGCCGTGGCGACGGCCGTCGGCGACCCGTCCTCGCTCGCCCCCCGTTTCGCCATCGAGCGAAAGGACGAAGGGCGTGTCGTGGGCGTCGTGGGGCACTACCGAGCTCACCCGGTGCTCGAGTACACGGACATCTGGTACATCCTCGGGGACCGATCCTCCCGGGGCCGGGGCCTCGGTCGCGAGGCGGTCCGGCTGCTCGTGGACCACCTCCTCGCGTCCGAGCCGCTCGAGCGTGTGGGAGCCACCTGCGACGTGGAGAACGTCGCGTCGTACCGTCTCTTGGAGGGACTGGGGTTCCGCCTTGAGGGGACCCTACGGGAGGCGCTCTTCCATCACGGACGATGGCATGACGTCCGAGTCTACGGCGTCACTCGGGCGGAGTGGGCAGCGAAGGCTCCTCGAGACTGAATCCGATCCGGTCGCCGCCCTCGACCGGCACCGGCGGCCGGAGGCGCACCCTCCCGATCTCCCGCGTGGAGCGGAGATGCGTCCCTCCGCACGGGCAGACGTCCGACGCCTCGATCTCCACGACCCGCACCGGGTCGACCTGCACCGGCAGCGGAACCAGTCCGGACCGCTCCGCGAACGGGTTGCGGTCCCACTCCGCCCGCGGGATGTGCCGGAGGGTGACGGGGTGCGGGTGTGCCAAGGCGTCGGCTAGGTCCTCGGCTAGCAGGGGGACCACATCGGGGGAAAGGGTCCCCTCGAGGTCTAGGTTGGCCGCCGTGCCCGCCATCACGGCCTTTCGGGTCCGTAGCCGCGTGCGGGCGAAGATCCGGGCGCTGAGGAGGTGTTGGCCTGTGTGCAGTCGCATGTGCCGGTACCTCCGATCCCAATCGAGGGCTCCCTCCACCTCGGCACCGACCGACAGGCTCCGTAGGACGCTCGTCGGGCCGCGGATCCGGTGCATCACCGAAGGCCCGGACTTGGTGACGTCCACTACTTCGGCGGCACCGGCTCCGATGAAGCCGAGGGTGCCCCGATCGTTCGGCTGCCCCCCGCCCGTCGGGTAGAAGAACGTGCGGTCGAGCACGACCGCGCCCGGGGGGAGGGCCGTAATCCGAGCGCGGAACGACCGAACGTAGGCGGCGGCCGGGTCGGCCAGGAAGGCAAGTTCGGTCACAGTGAGCCGACTGCTCCGGCGGGGAAACGCCTTGCGGAGGGGGCTGCTTCTCGGCAACCTTTTTAGAGGGGACCGATGTGTCGCGCCGAGGAATTGGATGTTCAAGCTTCGCATCAAGATGGAAAACCTCCGGGAGGTCGTCGAGGTCGTCTCGACCCTGGTGAGCGAGGTCAAGCTGACAATCTCGAAGGACGGCCTCGAGGCGAAGGCCGTCGATCCGTCGCACGTGGCCATGCTGGTGCTGAAGCTCCAGAAGGCCGTCTTTGAGGAGTTCACGGGCGAGACTACCGAGATCGGTGTGGATGTCGAGAAGCTCAAGGAGGTCCTCCGGCTATCGAAGCCGGGCGACGTCATCGACCTCCAGTTTGACGGCAAGAACCGCCTCGTCGCCGCGGTGGGCCGCCTCACCCGTCAGATGGCGATCGTCGACCCGGCCGGAATCACCGACCCGAAAGTGCCGAACGTGAATCCACCGGCGAGCGTGACCGTCAAGACGGAAGATATGCGCCAGGGAATCCGCGGGAGCGAGAGCTTCACCGACCACGTGACGCTCTCCCTCGAGCCGGATGCCTTCACGATGCACTCGGAGGGCGACACCGACCGGCTCGACCTCCGCATCCCGAAGGACTCGCTGACCCGTCTCGACGTGAAGGAACCGGTGAAGAGCATGTACCCGCTCGACTTCTTCTCCGCGATGGTGAAGTCGATCTCCGCGGAGGAGACCACGCTCCACGTCGGGAACGAGTATCCGCTCAAAATCGAGTTCGCGATGGGCGCCGGCCGCGGCGAGGGTCGCTACCTGCTCGCCCCGCGGGTCGAAGAGGACTGAGTCGGCGCCGCCGAGCCCCCGGGCGCACCGTCCTCGCGGTGCGCGGACGCGTCATCCTCTTAATGGCGCGCTCGGTCGGTTTCTCATGACCGCCGACTCTCCGCTCTCCGTCGCGATCCTGTCGGCCACGCGCACGCC
>DASPQG010000079.1:0-10996 GCA_035625085.1 Thermoplasmata archaeon | reverse complement strand
GAGGGGCGCCGAAGGATGGAAGAGCGTCGGAGGACTCGCCACCGTCGACCCTCCTAGGTGATCACGATGCTGTGCGAGATGTGTGGGAAGGACGTCCCCCAGACGAGCCGGGTCCGGCTCGAGCGGTCGGTGCTCTCGCTCTGTCCCGACTGCGCCCGGTTCGGCACGCCGGTCGACCCGGTGCCGACCGCGGCTCCCGCCGCGGCCGTGTCGAGCGGCACATCGTTCCGTCCGGGACTCGGTGCTCCTCGAGCGACCGGGACTCGTCGTCGCCTCGAGGAGCGGGACCTCTACCAGGAGATCGGGGAGATGGAACTGGTCCCGGACTGGAACAAGCGCATTCGCGTCGCCCGGGAAGCGCTCCAGTGGACCCCCGAGGTGCTCGGACAGAAGCTGAACGAGAAGAAGTCGGTCGTCCTCAAGATCGAATCCGGGAGCTTCCGCCCTCCCGACGCGCTCGTGCGAAAGATCGAGCACCTCCTCCACGTCCGCCTCCGGGCCGAACCGGAGGCGCCCTCGGATCAGGGCTGATCCGCCCCCGGCTCCGAGGCGTGCGGGGGTTCGCTCCCCTCGGCGACGTCCTTTCGGGATCGGCGTCGCGAGTGGGGCGAAGGGGAGGCCGGAGACCGGAAATCCCGGTCGAGCCCGACCGGAGCTCCGATCTCGGCGCGCAGGAATCCGTCGACCTCGGCGCCGTCGCGGGTCCTCCGAAGGTCCTCGGTGTAGCTCGACAAGGTCCGTTCGGCCCATCCGAGATAGACCGCGCCGAGCCCCCCGAGCGCGACGACCGCCGCGATTCCGGCGTACGGCAGCGGAACCCAGAGCGCGATCCCCGTGAGTCCGAGCGAGAGTCCGACGACCGTCCAGAACGCCCTCCCCACGTCGCGGTGCGCGCGCCGATCCCGGTGGGTGAAGCCCGACACGGCCGAGACCCGGAGTGCCCGTTCGACCCTTCAGCGCGAGCGCCGAGGCGGTCTCCGGGGAACGAGCAGGTAGTCGAGGATCGCCTTCTGCGCGTGGAGACGGTTCTCCGCCTGGTCCCAGGCGGCGGACTGCGGCCCGTCAAGCACCGAGTCGGTGATCTCCTTTCCCCGGTGCGCCGGCAGGTCGTGCAGGACGAAGGCCGTCGGCTTCGCGAGCGCGAGGAGCGCGTCGTTCACCTGGAAATCGTGGAACGCCGCCTCGCGGGCCGCGGTCTCCGCCTCCTCCCCCATCGAGACCCAGACGTCGGTGTAGACCGCGTCGGCGTCGCGGACCGCCTCTCTCGGGTCGGTCGTCATCGAGACCCTCCCGTTCGAGCTTCGGGCCAGCACCTCCGCCGCCCGGACGTACTCCGGCTGAGGCTGGTAACCGGACGGTGTAGCGACAGCGAGATCCAGTCCCATCGCGGCGGCGCCGAGGAGAAGCGAATGGAGGACGTTGTTGCCGTCTCCGACCCAGGCGAGGCGGTGGCCCGCGAACTTTCCGCGCCAGCGCTCCCGCATCGTCAGCAGGTCCGCGGCGATCTGGCACGGGTGCTCGAGGTCGTCGAGCGCGTTGATCACCGGCACGGTGGCCCACTTCGCGAGCTCGACCATGTCGGCGTGGCGAAACGCCCGGTAGCAGACCGCGTCGACGAACCGGGAGAGCACCCGCGCCGTATCGGCGATCGTCTCGCCCCGCCCGAGCTGGAGGTCCTTCGACGACAGGTAGAGCGCGTGGCCGCCCAGGTCGTTCATCGCCACCTCAAAGGAGGTCCGAGTACGGGTCGACGGCTTCTCGAAGATCATCGCGAGGTTCTTTCCCGCGAGTGTCGGCCGCAGCACTCCCCGGGCTCGCTCGGCCTTCAGCGCGGCGGCGCGCGTGAGCAGGGCGGGAAGGTCGCTCGAGATGTCGGAGATGGAGAGGAGGTGCTTCGGGGGAGATTTCGGCGGCATCGGCCGGCCCACGGTCCGCCCGCGTTAAACGGTTCCGGGACCGGGCACCGCCGCGCGACTGTGCGAAGGTTATGAAGGGGACCCGGCTGCCGCGGGCCGAGGGAGTTTCTGTGCCTGCTCGTCCGAAGAGCCGTGCGAAGAGCGCTCCGGCCCGACCGACTCCGGCCCGGACGTCGCCCGCCCGAGGGCGGCGCGTCTACATGGTGACCGGCGGGGTCACGAAGTTCGCGAAGGCCCACCCCGAGATGGATTTCCGCCTGATGGTGAAGAAGGCGTACGACTACGCCCTCAAGGGGATCCCGAACCTCACCGCGGACCGTATCGACGGGACGCGGATCTCGTACTTCTCGGACCATTTCGCCCGTCAGCTGAAGGCGGCGAGCATGGTGCAGGACTACCTCGGGATGAACCCGAAGGGGTCCGTTCGCATCGAATGGGGCGGGGCGACCGGCGGGGAATGCTTCCAGGCGGCGTACGAGGCGGTCGCCTGTGGCCGGATGGACGTCTGCCTCGCAGCCGGGTTCGAGACGATGAGCCGGGTGCCTACGTGGAAGGGGAACGAGTTCATCGCGCTCGCCTCGGACACCAACTTCGACTTCCCTAACGGAGGGTTCTACACCGGGTACTACGCCTTGATGGTGGTTCGCCACATCTACGAGTACCTTCGGCTCGGGAAGTTCAAGGACGTCCAGGACGAACGCGAGGCGCAGCGCCTCGCGATCGCCGAAGGGAGCCGAATCATGAGCATGGTGTCGGTGAAGAACCATCTGAATGCGCTTCACAACCCGTACGCGCAGTACCCGAAGCGCCTCACCGTCGACGACGTGCTCCGCTCGGAGATGATCAGCTTCCCGCTCACGCGGGAGCAGATCTGCACGATGAGCGATGGCGCCGCCTGCGTGGTCCTGTGTGACGAGGAGCGCGCGAAGGAGTTCACCGACAAGCCGGTTCAGGTGACCGGGGTCGGCTGCGGCACCGACACGATGCGGCTCGCCGACCGCCCGTTCGGCCACGTCCCCCTGCTTCCGCACGAGCGGGCGAAGGACTACGAGGACCTTCCCTACCCCGGCGTCCACTCGTTCCGCGCGGGACGCTCCGCCGGGATCGAGGCGTACCGGATGGCCGGGATCACGAAGCCGAAGGCGGAGATCGACTTCATCGAGCTCCACGACGCGTACGCGTCGAGCGAGATCCAGACGTACGAGGACCTCGGGCTCTGCCGATACGGCGAAGGGTACGGGTTCGTCGAGCGGGGCGACCCGTTCCTGAAGAACTTCGACTACGGGTTCCCCGTGCCCAACGCGGGAGCGATTCCCGTGAACCCGTCCGGGGGCCTCATCGCGTGCGGCCACCCCGTCGGGGCGACGGGCCTCATGCAGGCGGTCTTCGCCTTCTGGCAGCTCCAGGAAACGATCCCGAAGCACTTCGGGGACCCCACGCTCCAGCTGAAGCATCCGAAGCGGGGCGCGATCCACAGCCACGCCGGCACCGGTTCGTCCGTGACCGTATCGATCCTCGAGCGGGGGTTCCGATGAGCCCGCGTCCCCGGGCCTTCTCGAAGTTCCGCGACGTCCAGGCCGAGCTCGACCAGAGCGGAGCCGCGATCTACCGGGACGAGAACGGCGTCGAGAGCTTGATCGTCCGGAGCCCGTACACGATTAACTACGTCCACAGCTACGCCGAAGATTCCCCGTTCTTCCTCGGGCTCGCCGAAGGGAAGCTCCGGGGCTCAAAGTGTCGGAAACCGAAGTGCGGCTTCGTCTACGGCACTCCGCGCAGCCACTGCATGGTCTGCGGCGCACCGACCGAATGGATCGACCTTCCGACAAAGGGGCGCGTCCACTCGTGGACCACGTGCCACTTCGGGAGTGAAGCGTTCCTGAAGGAGACGCCGTACAACCTCGCGATGGTAGAGTTCGACGGGGTCGGGAGCCTGCTACTCGTCCGTCTCCGCGACTGCGTCGAGTCCGACCTCTACGTCGGCATGCCGATCGAGGCTCGGTTCGCGCAGGACCCGAAGTACTCGATCACCGACGTCTGGTTCGTCCCGTCACGCTAGGCGGTGACGGGCCGGCGATTCAGTCGAGTGGGCGGAGCCCGACCAGCTCGAGCACGTCCCCCTGGTTTCGGGCGAAGTCGACGCGGCGGGTCCGAGCGACCTCGAGGAACTGAAGGTCGTTCCAGGCAGAGAACCGCGGCGCCGTCGGCGAGGGCCAGCGGCCGCGGAATACGAGGTGGATGTCCCAGTGGGGGTCAGTTCCCGGTCCCCCCGCTCGCTCGGACGGGTCGGAGAACACGAACGGGCCCTCGAGTTCGAGCGGTCCCGAGCCGAGCTGCTCTTTCAGGATCCGGTGGGCCGCGTCCTGAGGCGACTCGAACAGCTGCAGCTGGCGAGACGGCAGCATCCATCGCTCGCCGATGGCAGCGAGCCGCCTCGGATCGACGGCCCCGATCTCCCACCAGGGAGCGGTCGGGTTGACCTTCCCGGCGAGGACCGCGCCCCGCCGGGTCGGCGATTCGAGGACCAGAAAGACGGAGAGACACAGGCCATTGTCCGGAACTTCGCTCGCCCCCGAGCCCTCCTCGACCGGACCGCGGCGGAGCCGCGCGAACCGCTTCTCCATCGTACTCCACTACCTACCCGAGGGGAAGGATGCCGCGGGCCGGGCTTGAACCGGCGGCTTCAAGATCTTCAGTCTTGCACTCTCCCAAACTGAGTTACCGCGGCGTCGGTCGCCCCGACCGCCCGGGCCGTATAAAGAACCGGAGCCCCACGTCCGGCGCCGCGGTTTCGGACCCCGGGACGGGGGTCCACGGGTTTCGCCCCGGCCGAACGCGCGCGCTCACGTTCGGAGCGCCGGACTGACGAGAGTGGGCCCCTGATTTTATCTACGGCTCCCGACCTGATTATGGGGCCGTGGTCCGCACACTCGTCGTTACGGAGAAGTTCAACACCGCGCTCCGGATCGCCATCGTCCTCTCCGACGGGCGCATGCAACGCGCCCGCGTGGAGGGCACGAACGTATTCCGGTTCGAGCGGCCGGAAGGCCCGTACGCCGTCGTCGGCCTGCGCGGACACATCGTTGAGCTCGACTACCCAAAAGAGTTCTCGGAGTGGACGCTTTCCGGTCTCCCGAAACTGCTCGAGGCGCGCCCGCACAAGCGCGTCACCGAGAAGGGGATCGTCGGCGCGCTCCAGTCGATCGTTCGCGAGTTCGACCGCGTGATCATCGCGACCGACTTCGATCGCGAAGGGGAGCTCATCGGGCTCGAAAGCCTCGAGCTCCTGCAACGCTACCATCCCGGCATCGAGGTGAAGCGGGCGCGCTACAGCGCCCTCACCCGCGACGCGATCGAAACGAGCTTCGCCCGCCTCGAGACGCTCGACCGGGCGCTCGCGGAAGCGGCCGAGGCCCGCCAGGAGATCGACCTCGTCTGGGGCGCCCTGCTCACGCGGTACCTCTCCCTCACGGCCCATCAGCGAGGAAAGAGCTTCCTCTCCGTCGGGCGCGTCCAGACCCCCACACTCGCCCTGCTGGTCGAGCGGGACCAGGCGATCAAGGAGTTCGTGCCCACGCCGTTCTGGGAGATCGTCGCCACCGGGGAGAAGGGCGGGGAAGAGTTCCGTCTCCATCACCACCACGGCATCTTTGAGAAGAAAGCCGATGCGGACCGCCTCTTCCGTCTCGTCGCCCATGCGAAGAACGGGGTCGTCCGGGAGTTCGCCGAGGAGGAGACCCGCCGTCGCCCGCCCGTTCCGTTCTCCACAACGCTCTTCGTCGCGGAGGTGACGCGGCTCGGTATCGGTGCGGCGCGCGCGATGCGGATCGCCGAGGACCTCTACACGCAGGGCCTGATCAGTTACCCGAGGACGGACAACACGGTCTACCCGCGGGGCCTCGGGCTCCGAACCATCGCGGAGAAGTTCCGGGAAGGCCCGTTCGCCGATGCGGCGGAGTTCGTCCTCCAGCAGCCGGCGTTCCGCCCGACGCGGGGCCGCACGGAGACGACCGACCATCCACCGATCTACCCCACGGGAGTGGTCGACCCGAAGAAGCTGCGCCCGGAGAACGCCGCGATCTACGAGCTGGTGGTCCGTCGGTTCCTCGCCACGATCGCCCCCGATGCGCTCGGCATCGCCCGGAACACCGCGGTCGAGATTCACGGTGAACGGTTCGAGGGGAAGGGCCAGCACCTCACCGAGCCGGGCTGGTACCGCATCTACCCGTACTCGAAACCCGACGAGGTCTCGATGCCCCGACTCACGGTCGGGGAGACGGTCGCCATCCCCAAGGTCGAACTCCTCGAGGACCAAACCCGGCCGCCGCGCCGATACACGCAGGGTTCGCTCATCCAGGAGATGGAGCGGCTCGGCCTCGGGACGAAGAGCACCCGGCACGACGTGCTCCAGAAGCTGTTCGACCGGCACTACGTGAACGCGCGCCAGCTCGAGCCGACCTCGACGGGGATCGCGGTCACCGAGGCGCTGAAGGCCCACGCGCCGGTGATCACGCGGCCCGAGATGACCCACCGCCTCGAGGAGGACATGGAGCTCGTCGCGGAGTCGAAGAAACCGAAGGCGGAGGTCATCGAGGAGTCCCGGGAGATGCTTCGCGAGGCGTACTCGCTCCTCACCGCGAACACCGAGGGCGTGAAGGAGACGCTCACCGGCGCGCTTGACCGTCAGCATTTCGTCGGCCCGTGCGTGAAGTGCGGAGGCGCGCTCCGGCTCGCCCGGAGTCCCCGGGGGTCGCGCTGGGTGCAGTGCGTGAACAACCCTACCTCCTGCACTGCGACGTACGCCCTCCCCTCGGCCGGGTTCGTGGAACCGGCGCCGGACTTCCTCTGCGCGACCTGCAAGGTGCCCCGGGTGAAGATCACCTTCCGCGGGGTGCGGCCGGATCTGTACTGCATCAATCCGGAGTGCCCCGAGCACCACAAGGCGTTCCGGATCGGCGTCTGCCCGAGCTGCGGCAGTCCGCTCCAGATCCGCTACTCGTTCGCCGGCAAGCGGTTCGTCGGCTGCTCGGGGTATCCGACGTGCCGGGTCACCTACCCGCTCCCTCAGCGGGGGAAGCTCGAGAAGGATCAGCCACCTTGCCCGGTTTGTCGAGCGCCGGTGGTGACCGCCATCGAGGCCGGGCGGCCTCCGTGGACGCTCTGCATCAATCCCGAGTGCCCGACCCGGGAGAAGAGCGCCAGCAACCGGTGGGCCAGCGGAAAGCGCGCGCCGTCGGGGAAGAGTCGGACCAAGTCGCGCACCCCCCGCTCGAAGGCGCCTGCGAGCGCACGAGCCCCGGCGGAGCGGGGGACCGAAGGCGCGGCGAAGCCCGGGGCCGAGACCCATGTCCCGGCTCGGGCCGCGCCTCGTAAGCCCGTGCGCCGCCGCAAGCCCGCTCGCGGGCGCGTCGCCGACCCGACCCCGTCGTCCGATGCCGAGTCAACGCCTCCCTGAGACCTCGCGGATCCGGGAAGCCGAAAGGTAGACGCCGCCACCCTAAGAGCGTCCCACCCCCCTGCCGGGGAGGTCGGCCGTTTCCGGACCTCTCGCCCCGCGTTAAATACGGTCGGACGGTTCTTCGGCCCGTGGGCGAATCGCACCGACTTCTCGACATGAGCTACCGGTCGTTCGAGCGGCGGCTCGCCGACCATCCACTCGTGATCGTGCCGGTCGGTGCCCTCGAGGCGCACGGTCCGCATCTCCCGCTCGGGGCCGACCAGATCCAGGCCGAGGCGACCTCGTTCGCCCTGGCCGAGCGCGTGGACGCGCTGGTCGCGCCGACGGTTCCGTACGGTTCGGCACCCAGCGCCCGCCGGTTCCCCGGGACGGTTTCGCTCACGATCGCGCAGCTCGAGACCCACGTGGCAGGGGTGCTCTCCGAGTTCGCCCGCTCGGGGGTCCAGAGGATCCTCGTGCTCTCGGGCCACGGCGAACGCGGGCACATGGCGGCGCTGCGCGAGGCGGCCGACGCGACGATGCAGGCCTACCCGAGGACGCGCATCGTCGTCCTCTGTGACTACGACTTTGTCTACGAGCTCCGGGGTAAGGAGTCGCCCGCCTCGGACGGCCATGCGGGTCTCCTCGAGACCTCACGAGTACTCGCGCTCGCCCCCGAGACCGTCGGGCCGGAACGGCCGGTAGTCGAGTTCCGGCACAGTCCGTTCGTTCCCGGCTCGCCGAGCGAAAAAGACTGGCCGGACAGCGTGATCGGGGACACCCGGAGCGCTTCGCCCGAGCTCGGCGCCCGGGTGCAGGCGCACGTCCTCGACCGGCTGGTCGAGACGGTCCGCACCCTGCTGCCGCCGTAGGTCGGGACCATGGCCGATCCATCCGACACCATCCGAGTCCGCGGCGCGCGCCAGCACAATCTGAAGAATTTCTCGATCGATCTCCCACGCGGGAAGTTCATCGTCATCACCGGGGTGAGCGGCTCGGGGAAATCGTCGCTCGCATTCGACACGCTGTACGCCGAGGGTCAGCGGCGATACATCGAGAGCCTCTCGTCGTACGCCCGCCAATTCCTCGGACAGATGGACAAGCCCGACGTCGACTCGATCGACGGGCTCGCCCCTGCGATCGCGATCGAGCAGCGCGCCGGCAGCAAGAACCCCCGCTCGACCGTCGGCACGGTAACGGAGATCCACGACTACCTTCGGCTGCTCTTTGCCCGGATCGGGATCCCCCACTGCCCGAACGATGGCAACGAGATCGCGCCCCAATCGGTCGACCGCATCGTCGACGCGGTGAAGGCGCAGGCGACCGGCGAGAAGGTCGACGTGATCGCCCCGGTGCTGCGGGCGAAGAAGGGTGAGCACCGGGAGGTGCTCGACAAGCTCCGGAAATCCGGCTACCGTCGGTTCGTGATCGACGGAGTCGAGGTGCGGCTGCCCGGTCCCGAGATCCGTCTCGAGAAGAACAAAAAGCACACGATCGAGGTCGTGGTCGACAGCTTCGCGGTCTCGCCCGAGGAGGAGAGTCGCCTCGCGGAGTCGATTGAGCTCGCGCGCAGCCTCGGCGAGGGGCTCGTCGTGCTGCGCCGACCGAAGGGCCAACGCCAGGTGTACTCGAGCCGGCGCGCCTGCCCGGAGTGCGGGTTCTCGATGGACGAGCTGGCCCCCCGAATGTTCTCTTTCAACAACCCGTTCGGAGCGTGCTCCGAGTGCCTCGGGATCGGGGCCACCCTCCACGCCGACCCCGACCGGATCGTGCCGAACAAGGAGAAGCCGCTCACGAAGGCGATCACGGTCTGGGGACTGACCCCGGCGGTCTCGTCGCTGGTGCGGTTCGGGGAGATGTTCGAGTACGACCCCCGGCGCCCGGTCCGCGAGCTCTCCGAGAAAGGCTGGAAGGCGCTCATGTTCGGCGCCGACAAGAGCCTGGGCCGCTCCACGGGCGGTCCCGAAGAGTGGTGGATCAACGGCTGGCTCCGCGAGGGTCTCGTCGCGGCGCTCGAGCGCCGATGGCGCACGACGAAGAGCGAAGGGGCGAAGGAGTACTATCTCGGTTTCCTCTCGTTCGTTCCCTGCCGGGCGTGTGGTGGCCGCCGCCTGAAGCCCGAGAGCCTCGCGGTCACCGTCCAGGGCAAGTCGATCGCGGACGTGACGGGGATGACGGTCCTCGAAGCGGTCGAGATGTTCCGCTCGATCGCGCTCTCCGAGCGCGACGAGCAGATCGTCGGGCAGGTCGTGAAGGAGATCCGCGCCCGCCTCGGGTTCCTCGAGAGCGTCGGGCTCACCTACCTCACCCTCGACCGTGCTTCCGGCACGCTCTCGGGCGGGGAGGCCGAGCGGATCGCCCTCGCGACCCAGATCGGCTCGGGCTTGGTCGGCGTCCTCTACATCCTCGACGAGCCGTCGATCGGCCTCCATCCCCGTGACCAGGCGCGCCTGCTCTCCACCCTCAAGACGCTCCGGGACCTCGGCAACACGCTCCTCGTGGTCGAGCACGACGAGATGACGATGCGCGAGTCGGACTGGCTCGTCGACCTGGGACCGGGCGCGGGGGCGTACGGGGGCGAGCTCCTCTACTCGGGGCCACCGGACCGCATCGCGGGAACCCCGCGATCGCTCACGGCGGCGTTCCTCTCCGGAGAGCGATCGATCACGACCCCGGAGCATCGGCTCCGCCCGGGCCGACGGTTTCTCACGATCCGGGGGCCCCGCGAGCACAACCTGAAAGGGGACGACGTCCCGATCCCCCTCGGCCTTCTGGTCGGACTTTCGGGGGTGTCGGGAAGCGGGAAGTCCACTCTCCTCCAGGAGATCCTCTACCGGGCGGTCCGCCGACACTTGGGCCTCGGCCGGGAGACCCCGGGGCGCCACGACTTCATCGAGGGGATTAACGAGGTCGACCGGGTGCTCCTCATCGACCAGGCCCCGATCGGACGGACACCGAGGTCGAACCCGGCCACGTACACCGGGGTCATGACGCCGATCCGCGAGCTGTTCGCCGGTCTCCCCGAGGCGAAGGCCCGGGGGTTCCGTCCGGGCCGGTTCAGCTTCAACGTGGCGGGCGGCCGGTGCGAGACGTGCGAAGGGGACGGCGTCCTCCGCTACGAGATGCATTTCCTACCGGACGTCTACGTGGTCTGCGAGGAGTGTCGCGGCCGGCGGTTCAACTCCGAAACGCTCGAGGTCCGCTTCAAGGGGAAGTCGATCGCCGACGTGCTCGAAATGTCGGTGAGCGACGCACTCGCGTTCTTCGCCCACCATCGTCGGATTGCCTCCCGGCTCCAACTGCTCGCCGACGTCGGGCTCGGCTACATCCGGCTCGGCCAGAGCGCGACCACGCTCTCGGGGGGCGAAGCCCAGCGGATCAAGATCGCCTACGAGCTCTCGAAGCCGCCGACCGGCAAGACCCTCTACCTGCTCGACGAGCCGACGACCGGGCTTCACTTCGCGGACGTCGAGCGGCTCCTCGAGGTGCTGTTCCGACTCCGGTCCGGCGGCAACACGGTCGTGGTGATCGAGCACAACGTGGACGTCCTCAAGTCGGTCGACTGGCTGATCGACCTCGGACCCGAGGGCGGAGGCGACGGTGGCCACGTGGTCGCGCAGGGCCCGCCGGAAGAGGTCGTGCG
>DASPQG010000078.1:0-66584 GCA_035625085.1 Thermoplasmata archaeon | reverse complement strand
GCGGGGGCGATACCTCGAGCTCCAATCCCTGGACCGGTCGCACGCGGCCGGGCTCGCCGAGGCCGGTCGAGACCCGGAGGTCTGGAAGCTCCTTCGCATCGGTCCGGGCCATCCCCCGTCCCTTCCCGAGATGGAGGGGTTCATTGAGCAGCTCCTGGGGCTGCAACGGGCGGGGGAGGTGTTGCCCCTCACGATGTTGCTGCTCCCGGAGCGTACGCCAATCGGCATCATCCGATTCCTCGACATCGACCGGCCCAACCGGGCGGTGGAGGTCGGGACATGGATCGACTCCCGCTACTGGCGGACCCCGCTCAACAGCGAGGCGAAGCTCCTGATGCTCGGGTACGCCTTCGAAGAAGAGGGGGTCCACCGCCTCCAGCTGAAGACGGATGCCCGGAACGTCCGCTCGCAGGTCGCGATCGAACGACTGGGGGCCGTGAAGGAGGGCGCGCTTCGAGAGGCGCACCTCGTCCGGGGTGGTTACTATCGCACATCGCTCTACTACAGCATCCTCGCCCCCGAGTGGCCCGCAGTGAAACGGCGACTCGAGGAGATGCTGAAGCGGCCCTGGAATCGTCGGTCGCCCGACTGAGCCTAGGTCGGCCAGCGCGCTTACGGGGCGGGGAAGCTCGGCTTTCGCTTCTCGCGGAAGGCGCGGATTCCCTCAGGGAGCTCGCCCCCGCGGGCGGCCTCGACCGCTCCCCGACGCTCGAGGGCCATCTGCGTCTCCACGCTCTCGCTGAACGCCGAAACCATCAACCGCTTGGCCCAGCCGTACGCGCGCGTCGGCCCTTCCGCGAGCTCGATCGCCCGCGTTCGCGCGCGGGCCGCGAGCTCCGAGGCAGGGACCACCTCGTGAACGAGCCCCATCTCCCGGGCGCGTGCCGCCGGAACCCGCGCGTTGGAGAAGAGGAGCTCCTGCGCGCCGCCGATGCCGAGGAAGTGGGGGAGGAAGTACGAGAGGCCCCCATCGGGAACCGTCCCGAGCTGCAAGAACGCCGGCACCAAGACGGCCGTCTCGCTCGCGATTCGCCAGTCTGCGGCGAGCGCCAGCGATAGCCCGCCTCCGGCCGCCACACCGGGAAGCGCCGCGACCACCGGCTTCGGCATCCCAAGGATTTCGCGGACCATGTGCTCCTGCTCCGCGGTGAGCCGGTGGAACAGGTCCGCGAGGTCGCCCCGGGCCCGGTACTCCTCCATGACCGCGACGTCGCCGCCGGCGCAGAATGCCGAGCCGGCCCCCGTGAGAAGGACCGCCCGGACGTCGCCGGCCACCGTCGCGCCCTGGAGCGCCCCTCGGAGCTCGACCATCGTCGCGACGTCGAGCGCGTTCAGTCGGTCGGGTCGGTTGATCGTGATCGTCAGGACAGCGCCGTTCTTCTCGGTGAGCACGCCGGGCATCGGGGTCTCCCCGGCCGGCACGGGCTCCCGATGCTTATAGGGAGAGCGGACGCCGAGCTTTGCCGCCGTGCCGTCCGCAACCCCTCGGGACCGCGTCCGGGGAGCGCGCGAGGAGTCTCCCTACTGGTCCGGCGACCCGTTGGGGCGCGGCCGCCGCCTCGGGGCCGTCCGCCCCTCGTCGGGGGTAGGTCCGGGCGGGGGCGCGGATCCCGGGGTATCCGCGGTGCCGGGCGAGGTCGGAGTCCCGAGCGGGTTCGGTCGCGAGGGCGGTGGAGGGGCGATGGTGTCCGCCGGAGGGAGATCCGGGGGCAGCCCCGCCCTCGACCCCTTCGCGAACGGGGAAACGAGCGAGGACGACTCGTCCGACTCGGCCTTGATCTCGTCCTCGATGGTCTTGATCTCGGTGAGGAGCTCCTCCTGCCGCGGGATCGGCCCAAGGATATCGTCCATCGTGCCGACCTGCTTCTGGAGATCGTCGAGGGCGTTCAGGCTCCGGTCGGGTACCTGGCGGCTCGTGCCGAGGTACTCGGAGGCTCCCTCCATCAGGCGGGAGAACTCGAACGGGAACAGGATCTTCGTCGCTTGGCCGTTCCCCACGTTGGTCACGGTATCGAGCGAGAGCACGGTGAGCGCCTTCGAGTCGAGGACCGTCGCCCCGAGCGAGAGGATGCGCAGCCGCTGGGCCTCTCCCTGCGCCTCAAGGATGGTGGCGACCCGGGCTCCCTCGGCCTCGAGAATCTGGGATTGCCGGACCCCTTCGGCCTGAAGGATGCGCGACCGCTTCTGGCCCTCGGCGACGAGGATCGCGCTCCGCTTCTCCCCGTCGGCGCGCAGGACGGCGGCCCGCCGCTGACGCTCGGCGGACGTCTGCTCCTCCATCGCGCTCTTGACGGGGCCGACCGGGTCGACCTCCTTGATCTCGACCGCGTCCACGCGGACGCCCCACTTGTCGGTCGCTTCGTCGAGGATGTCGCGGAGGCGGGCGTTGATCCGCTCGCGGTTGTAGAGGATCTCATCGAGCTCCATGTCGCCGATGATCGAACGGAGCGTGGTCTGGGCCAGCGCCAGAGTGGCGATCTGATAGTTCTGGACCTGGAAAATCGCCTTCGGCGCGTCGACGACCTTGATGTAGATGATCGCGTCGACGTTCGTCGGGGAGTTGTCCTTGGTGATCACCTCTTGGCGGGGGACCTCGAGCACCTGCGTCCGCAGGTCGATCTTGAGGACGCTCGCGAGCGGGCTCACGATGTTGAACCCGGGGTTGATCATCTTCTTGTACGAACCGAGGAGCGTGACGATCCCCTGCTGGTACGGCTGAATCGTGTAGATCATCCGGGTCAGGAGGACCAGGAGCACCACGAACGCGAGGACGATTGCCACGACAACGAACGTGTAGTCCATCGGAACCTCTTCGGTGTCCGCCGTCCGACGACGGCGACCTAGGCGGCCCAGCGCTCGGGAGGAAGTAACCCTTTCCGTCGGGGCCGAGAGTCGCTTACGCCGCCTTCGGCGGCTCGATCGGCTCGACCGTCACCGAGACTCCCTCGCCGTGGACGATCCGCACCTTGGTCCCTTCCGGAATGTCGACGGACGCTCGGGCCGACCAGACCTCCGAGCGGACCCGCACCTTTCCCTTGAGGGTGTTCGGGACGATCGGCGCGATCACGATGCCCTCGGCCCCGACCAGGCCCCCGCTCGTCGTGCTCAACGGGGAATGCGTCGGCGCGATCCACCGGTAGTAGGGGATCTCGATGAGGGCCGCCACGACCGCGACCACGACGATGGCAACCGGTCCGATGTAGCTGTCGAGCAGGACGTCGGGAAGGAACAGGTAGAGGAACCCGGCCACGAGCAAGATGGAACCGGGGATCAAGAGCAGCGCCCCTGGGTGGACGAGCTCGAAGGCCAGCAGGATGATCCCTACGATCACCAGCGCAATGCCAATCGTCGGGTCGATCACGCTCACATTCCCCGGTCGGCGCAGAGAACTCGGCGAGGATTAAGCTTCGGGGTCGTCCGGGCGGCTACCGGATGTACCGGTCCGTCGTGTCGAGGTCGAACTTCGTGACGACCTTGAGGCGACGGCCACGCCCTCCGCGGGCGAACCCGAGAAACGGGTACAGGCGCCAGAGATCCCCTTCGGCCATCCGGGTCGCGGGGTGGTCCGGCCCGAACGCGGTGCGGGTCACCCGGGCGGTGACCTCTCGCACCGACCGCTCGTCGAGGTACCCCAGCGAGTGGAGATACTCGTGGGCCAGGATCACGTAGACGAACGAGTTGAGTTCGGTCGGGTTCCGCGCGTGCGCGCGCATCGCGTCGACGAGCCCTTCGTTGAGGACGATC
The DNA here is from genome assembly GCA_035625085.1 of Thermoplasmata archaeon. Classification (GTDB taxonomy): domain Archaea; phylum Thermoplasmatota; class Thermoplasmata; order Lutacidiplasmatales; family UBA184; genus Lutacidiplasma. The sequence continues at coordinate 62,840 of DASPQG010000078.1, read as the reverse complement.
AGATTGCCGGTGACTTGCCAGTACGCCCCGAGCTGGGGAGGAAGGTCGGAGAGCCCGAGCCCAAGGCCCGGCCGCTCGATTCCGAGAACCCTCCGGACGGCGTCTCGGACCACCCGGAAGACGGCGTCGTAGTCCGCGGGACCGTCCAGCCCGCGGGCCAGCGGAGCCCGGCGGGAGGCGAGGCTTGAGGGGGTATCGTGCGAGGGAGTGGGAGCGAGGCCCCGCGTCGCTTCGAGCGGAAGGAACATGGAGAAGACACCGAACCACTCGGGATATAGGGTCGCTTACCGAAAGGAAACGAGCCTACCTCTCAGGCAAGCGGGAGGAGGCGCGGCGGCCGGCGGGCTCCCGAGAGCCTAAGAGCGGCTGGCCCCATTCTCGCGCGGATGCCCCGACCCCACGATGTCGTGTTCCCGCATCGGCGCGAGCGGGAGGAGGACCGGCGCAAGGAGATCCAGCACCGGAAACTGCTCGACGAGTTCTTCGACCACTCGACCCTGCTCGCCGTGTCGCGGCTCGTCAACCGGGGCCTGTTCGACTCGGTCGACTTCCCGATCTCGACCGGCAAGGAGGGCGGGGTCTTCCGGGCCACGGCGGGGCCGGAGTTCCGCGCGGTGAAGATCTACCGCGTCAGCAACACGGTGTTCCGGCATCTCCCCGAGCATACCCTGGCGGCGCTGCGACGCGAATCGAGCGTGAAGAACTTCGGAGGGCTGATCTTCGCCTGGACCCGTCGTGAGCACACCATTCTCGGCCGGCTTGCCGAGGTCGGGGTGCGGGCGCCGAGGCCGTTCGGGCACTTCCGCAACGTGCTCGTCATGGAGTTCATCGGCAGCGCGGACGGCTTGGCGGCCCCGCGCCTCATCGACGCGGTGGTCGACGACCCGGCCGTGCTCTACGAGGATCTCGTCCACGAGATCGGCCGTATGGCCCGAGAGGCCCATCTGGTACACGGGGATCTATCGCCGTACAACGTGCTGTTCCACGAGGGTCACCCGGTGCTGATCGATGTCGCGCAGGCCGTGCCGAGCGACCACCCGCACGCTCCGCAGCTGATGGAGCGGGACGTCCGGAACTTCGCCCGCTTCCTCGGCCGCTTGGGTTACTCGGTCGAGCCGTCGGAGTTCCTGGACGCTGTGGGTGGCAAGCTGCTCGGGCCACCGCCGCAGGAGGCGTAGCTGTGCCGACGCTGTACGCTCGGATTCCCGAGGACCGGGTCGCCGTCGTGATCGGACCCGCGGGACGCACCAAGAAGGCGATCGCCGCCGCAACGTCCACCGAGCTCGACATCGACGCGGCGGAAGGCGAGGTCTGTGTGAACGGCCCCGACACCGACCCGATGGGGGTCCTGAAGGCCCGCGACATCGTGCTCGCCATCGGACGGGGGTTCTCGCCGGAGCGTGCGATGCGACTCCTCAAGGAGAACACGTTCCTCGGCGTGCTCGATATCAAGCTCGCCACCGGCCACCGCGAGAAGGCCGCGTTGCGGCGGATCCGCTCCCGCGTGATCGGGACCCACGGACGGGCTCGGGCTCGGATCGAGGAGCTTTCCGGATGCTGGGTCAGCGTCTACGGCTCCACGGTCGCGCTTATCGGGGAAGAGGAGCAGCTCGTCCGCGCGACCCGCGCCGTCGAGCTCCTGGTGAGGGGGAGCGAGCACTCGACGGTCTTCCACCTCCTCGCGCGGCTGAAGCGGGACGACGCGGTCAAGGAAGCCACCGCGTCTGACGACGGCGAGGACGTCGGGGGATAGTCCCGTGGGCAAGACGCTCGCGCTCGAGGGTCCGAGCCTCGAATGGGCCCGGAGACAGTTCGCGCGGTACTACGAGACCACCTCAGTCCCCCCTCCGCATCGACTCGCCCGCCGGGAGTTTGCTGCCTTCCCGTTCACCACCGAGACGATGATGCGCCGCCACGCGACGCTGAGGACCCCCGAGGAGTTCCTCGCGTTCCTCCGGCGCGAACCGCCCCGTCACGTCTACTATTCCTCCGCGTACTACCGGCGCCCGGCCGAGCCCACGATGTCGGCGAAGGAGTGGCTCGGCGCCGACCTGATCTTCGACCTCGACTCGGACCACCTCCGCGGCGCCGAGGCGCTCGACTACGCGGGGCAGCTCGCCCTCGTCAAGACGCGGCTCATCGCGCTCGTCGACGACTTTCTCTTCGGAGATTTCGGAATCGATCCCGCCGCGACCTCGTTCGTCTTCTCGGGCGGCCGCGGCTACCATGTCCACGTCCGGGACGACCGGTTCCTGCCGCTCACGAGCCCCGAGCGCCGTGAGCTCGTCGACTACGTGCTGGGCGTTGGCTTCGACCCCATGATGGCGGTCGAGGGCCGTCGGGCGGACGTTCGCGCGGGAGCCACGGCGGCCGCCGCCGACGTCGAGGCGGACGGGGTTGAGGGCCGCACGCGGGCGGTCCGGACCCGCACGTTAGCCCCTCCCGATGCCCCGGGTTGGCCGGGCCGGACGACGCGGGCCCTGCTCGAGCTCCTGCGTCGGTGGGAGGAGCAGGGGACCAAGGTCGCCGCCGAGGAGATGGCGAGCTACGGGATTCCACCGGCGAAAGCGCGACAGTACGCCCGGAAGCTCATCGACCACGGAGGCGCCGCGAAGATCCGGACGTCCCTCTCGCTCGACGTATTCCGCGCCGACCTCCCGGCGGAGTTCCTCGAGGCGGTAGTGCCTCGCGCCGCGATCGAGGTGCAGGGGGAAACCGACGCGCCGGTGACCACCGACATCCATCGCCTGATCCGCCTTCCCAACTCGCTGCACGGCGGCACGGGATTCCGCGTCGTTCCGCTCGGACGCGACGAGATCGCGGAGTTCGACCCGTTCCGGGACGCCCTCGTCGCGACCGATGGCGATGCGCGGACCCCGGTGCGCTACGTGGACGAGGCGCGGTACCCGTTCCCCGACGGAGAACTTCACACCATCCCGGACGGGACCGACGAGCTGCCTACCCCGTTGGCGCTTTTTCTGCTGTTGCGGGGGCAGGCGGAGCTTCGGCCTTCACCGGGATGACGATCCGGCCGATCTTCTCGATCGACCCCTCGACCTGGTCGCCCGGCTTCAGCTTCCGGGACTCGTTACCGAACTCGAACCCCGGAACCCCTCCGAGGCTCCCGAGCGAGAGAATGTCGCCCGGCTCGAACGTGATCCCGCGGGAGAAGTGGGCGATGATCTCGGGGATGCGGAACACGTAGTCGGTGGTGTCGCCCTTCTGACGGACGGTCCCGCCGACCTTGAGCTCCATCGCGAGCGGGTACGGATCACCGACCTCCTCCTTCGGAACGACCCAGGGGCCGACAGCCATCGTCGCGTCGAACCCCTTGCCCATCACCCAGTCGACGGCGCCTCCGGCCGGGTACTGGAGGTCACGGTACCCCATGTCGAGCGCGATAGTGTACCCGGCGACGTACCCCATCGCCTTCTCGGCCGGGATGTGCTTTCCGCGCTGGCCGATCACGGCCGCGAGCTCGAGCTCGACGTCCGGGAACGTCCCCGCCGGGTTGAGAACGAGGCTCTCGCTCGGGCCGACAAGGCTGTTGAAGTACCGAGAGAAGACGTACGGCTGGCTCGGGAGCGGCTTTCCCTGCTCGGTGAGGTGGCTCCTCGAGTTCGAGGCGAGGCAGTAGACCTTGCTGCCGCGAACGACCGGGGCGAGCAGCTTCACGCCCTCTTCCGGCTTGAACAGGTACCGAGCCCCCGTGGCGGCGCGGGGTGTCCAGCCGGCTTGGCGGCGGCGGTCGATGTACTGGAGGATCTTCTTCGTGAGCTCGACGGAGTCGGCCCCGCCGCTAAAGAACGCCTGCATGTCGCGGAACCGGCTGGGGTCCGCTCCCTTCACCGGATTCACACCGTAGTAGTCACGGACTGCCGTGTCGAGGTCGATGAACTCGTTGACGTCCGTGATCATCCCGAAATGGAACTGGTCCTGAAGCGTGAAATGGACGAGCTTCACGGGGATCCCTCCCGGCCGGGGAACCGCCCGGGCGGATAACGGGTGCGAACGTGCCGCGTGCGGCCCCGCCGACGACCCGTTCGGTAGGCGAACCGGTTACTGGAAGTGCCGGTGGACCGCGAGCAGGTAGATGAACAGGATCAGCGCGACGATGAAGCCGAAGCTCACAAACGCGCCCGCGAGCCCGAAGCTGATCAGCTCGAAGATTACGAACAGCAGCGTGAGCACGAGGGCCCACATGCGGAGATGCCAGAGGCCGAGGGCGAGGCCGAGGATGATCAGCCCAACGATCAGGACAATCAGCCCGATCGCCACTGTGCCGAGGCCGGCGAACCCCGTCGGAACCCCCAGGAAGTGGGTGACCGCGACGCCGGCGAGGACGAGAACCCCTGCGAGAATCAGCAGGAACCCATAGAGCCCGACGAGGACGGCGAGGATGGCAACGCCGAGCGGTCGGGACGGCGGGGCAACGTACTGGGGCGCCGGTTGGGCGGACACGATCTCCTCCGGGCAGAGCCGACTGCCGGCTCCTAGACGTTCCGTCCCGGGTTATGAAGGTGTGTTCCCGGGCGAAGCCTCGTCTCCCAGGCCTCGGGGAGAGGCTCTCGGTGCCCCGAAGGGGCGTACGTGGCGAGCGAGCCCGCACCGAGGCGTTCGAGGGCGATGAGCTCGAACGTCGTGACGTCCTCCAGGCCCCGGGTCTCGGGCCCGCTCACCACCGAAGGGGCGGTGGCACCTCCCACGACCACGGGGGCGTAGTAGATCGAGAACCGGTCAAACAGGCCCGCTCGGAGCACGCTCGAGAGGATCTCGGCCCCACCCTCGACCATCAGCTTGCGGATCCCTCGGTCGTACAGGAGGGCGAAGAGGCGTCCGAGATCGACCCGGGCCGCACCGGCCACGACCGTCTGCACATGAGCCGGGAAGCTCCGGGTCGAGCGCTCGGACATCGCGATGATCGTGGCCGTCGAGCCATCGAGCACCCGCGCGGAAGCGGGGGTTCGGCCGCTTCCGTCCACCACAACCCGGGTCGGGTTCGGTCCCGGAGGTTCCCCGAGGAGCTCCCAGTGGACCCGGAGAGAAGGGTCGTCCTTCACCACCGTCCCTACGCCGACCAGGATCGCGTCCGACCCGGCGCGAAGTCGCTGCACCCGGGCGAGATCCTCCGGTCCGGAGAGTGCCGCCCGTCGACCGCCGGCGAACGCGAGCCGTCCATCGAGCGAGGCCGCGCAGTTCACCCAGACGAGCGGTCGTCGTGCATGCGCCTCCTCCGGCGACACCATCCCGCGAACCTCACCCGGCCGCGCGAAGCCGCGCGACCTCGCTTTCGAGGTCGTCGATCGATTGCCCGGCGGCCTTCAGGTCCTCGAGGTTAATCGCGACGTTGGCAAGGGCCCCCTCCGCGGCCGCCCGGAAAAGGGCGAGCGAAGTGACGAGATCGCTCGAAAGGGCGGCCCGCGTCCGGGCCCGAACGCTGTCGAACCGGTGCGCGAGGTCGACCGAACGCCGTGCGGTCTCGAGGGGGACCTCGGCGGCGCCCCGAACCGCCCGGAGGTACCCTTCCTGGGCGGCCGGATCGTTGGGGTGCTCCTTACGCGCTTTCTTCGAAGAGCGGACCGCGTCGTACGAACGGGCATCCTCGTCCGCGAGCTCGAGGAATCGGTGCCGTCCCTCGGTCAGCATCCGCTGGACCGCCACCAGATCGGCGTCGGGCTTGGCCGGATCGATCGAGTAGGCGAGCACCATCTCACCCAGGGCGGCGGCGAGCGCCGCGACCACGCCCGCGGCACTCCCGCCGCCCGGAGTCGGCGTTCGAGCCGCGAGGCGCGCGGCGAACGACGCGATCGACTCGTGGCCCGGACCACTGCTCTCGGCGGCCCGGACCTTCCGTTCGAGCACCGCCGCGCGGTCGAACGAATGGAGCTGAAGATAGTACTCGGCGGCATCGAACAGCGCGTCCTCCGGCACGAGGCCGACGATCTCCGACTCCTCCACCGACACGCCGAACCGCTGGGCCTCCCGACGGACCGCTTCGAGGGCGCGGTGGACCGGCGTGACATGGTAGTCGGTGAGGTTCATCGACACTTGAGCCCGATTGCGTTCGCGGATCTCGAACCCGAGCGCCTTGACCTCCGGGAGACCACCGTCGCGAGCGCGGACTGCCTTCGCGATCTTCTTCGCGATCGCCACGTCGGGGGTCGTGAGGTAGGCGTTGTAGGCGATCAGCACGGGACGCGCTCCGATCGCGACGGCGCCGGCCGTTGGGTGCAGCTTCGGCTCGCCGAAATCCGGCGCGCGGGTGGGGTCGGTCGCGATCACCTCGCGTAGCCCCTCGAACTGCCCCTCCCGCACCTTGGCGAGATCGGCCCGCTCGGGTCGTTTCGCTGCCGCGGCGTAGAGGTAGACCGGGATTCCGAGCTCCTTCGCCACCCGGGCGCCGAGCCGCTCCGCGAGGCGGATCGCGTCGGCCATGGTCGAACTCCCGATCGGGACGAACGGCACGACGTCGGTGGCGCCCATTCGGGGGTGCTCACCCCGTTGGGCGTTGAGGTCGATGAGCTCGGTCGCGACCTGCATCATCCGGAACACCGCATCGAGCAGCGCGTCCCCCTCGCCGACCAGGCTGATGACGCAGCGGTTGTGGTCCGCGTTCCGCTCGACATCGAGCACCGTCACTCCGGGAACCTGGCGCGCCGGGGCTACGATCCGCTCGATCCGATCCGGGTCCTTTCCCTCGGAGAAGTTCGGCACGCACTCGAACAGCGTCATGGAGGTTCGGACGACCCACCGAACGTCTCAAGAAGAGTCTGATGCCCGCGCGCTTCTTGTGGGGAACTGCTGGTCCTCGGCCTCTGGCGGGCGCGACCGATCGCCGCCCGCACGCGTTCCTCGGAGAAGCCGTGCTGGTCGATCAAGAGCGTCCGGACAGCGGCCTCGTCGACCGGCCCGAACGCGGGGGGAGTTACCTCGACCGACAACGGGTGGCGGAAGATCTCCGCCACCTCGTCGGCCTCCGCCGGTTCGATCCCTACCTTCGCGAGCGTCGGCCGGAATCCAAGGTGCTCCTGGACTAGTTTGAGCGCCTTCTTCGGACCGTACCCCCGGACCCCGTCATTGAAGTCGGTCCCGATGATGATCCCGAGCAGGATCAGCTCCTCCTCGCTGATTCCGAGAGAAGAGAGCACCTCCGACCGGTCGATCAGCTGGGCCCCCGGGGTGGCCCCGCCCCGAGCCCGCGCTGCCAAACCCCGGACGAGCTTGGGCGAGCCGAACAGAAGCGAGTCGTAATCCTCGGACGCGGTCGCCCAAACGGTCCCGCGCGCGGCCATCACCGCCGCCTGTGCCTCCCCCTCGCTCGGAGCTTGGACCGAAGGGACGCCGAGGGCGCGCAGGAGCTCTCGGAGTTCCTCGACCATCGGCCGTGTCAGGCGGGACGTCTGGGCCGCCTTCTTCCGGGCGGTCTCGAGGTCCCCCGCGGCGAGCGCCTGCTGCCACTCTCCTTCCGCCTTCTCCTTCGCCTCGATCCGCTGACGGATCGTTCCGGTCTTGCGCTCGGGCGGCTTCCCGTCAAACACCCAGACCGGCAGCACGCCTTCGCGGAGAAGCGACGTCGTCCGGTAGAAGACCCCCATCAGGTGACTGGTCACCCTCCCCTCGGCGTCGCAGAACAGCTGACCGTCGCGCTGGCGAAGGGTCGCGAGGAACTGGTAGACGGCGTTGTAGCCGTCCACTGCCAGCATCCGACCGGCGAGCGCGTCCCACGGAAGCTCCTGCGCGACGACCAGGTCCCGGAGGGGAAGCCCCACGGGGCGTTCCGAGGGGGGCCGAGTACTTGGGATTAGCGCGGCGTTTCTCCCGCCAGACTCTATAGGGACCGGCGTTTCCGCTCTCCGGAAGGTCCGCCCATGGAGTTCACGTGGCGAGAGGAAGCGCCCCCGGGCAAGAGTTTCGGCGAAGGTTCGGTCCTGGTGTCGGCGTTCCCGAGCGCCGGCCTCGCGACCACGGTCGCGGGCCATTACATGATCCGGGCCCTGAACCTGCCGCGCGTCGGCCGCTTCGAGTCCCCCGAGATCGCCCCGATCGCGGTCGTCCAAGGCGGGGAGGTCCACCCTACGATCCGGGTCTACGGGCGACAGGACCTCGGTCTGGTCCTTTCGGAGTTTCCGCCGAGCCCGTCGCAGGCGAACTCGATCGCCCGGACGATCCTGGACGCGGCCGAGCGTCACCACGCTCGGATGATCGTGGGGTTCGAGGGGGTCGTTCCTCACCCTCCGGGCGACGAGGAGACGGACGAAGAGAGCGCGGTCGCGGAGGACCAACCCCCCGAGCAGGTTTGGGTCGCCTACTCGCGGAAAGACGCGGCCATCGTGAAGACGTTCGAGCCGGCGCAGGCGCGGTTGCTCGAGGACGGCGTGATCGGGGGGGTCTCGGGCGCGCTGCTCGTCCAGGGGATGGGCCGCTCGATTCCGGTCGTCGTGATGCTCGTGAGCGCCCGGGTCGCCGAGGGTCTACCCGACCATCGGGCGGGGGCGGCACTGATCGAGGCGCTCGACCGTGTGCTCCCCGAGGTGGAGATTGACACAAAGCCCCTGCGCGCCCAGGCGGAGCAGATCGAGAAGGCGCTCCGCGCCGTCATGAAGTCACACCCCGCTTCGGTACCGCAAGTCGAAACCCCGGCTCCCACGCCGGGAATGTACGGGTGATCCGGGTCCGGGTTCGTCCGGGTCCCTCTCACGCGAACGTCTCGGTGTACGAGACGAGGTAGAACGCGCCGAAGATCATCACGGCGAGCAGACCCAGGATCGCGACGGGGTTCGAGTGGAACTCCTCGACCGTCACCCCGATGAGGGCAGCCGGGAGGAGGAGAAGCCCGAGGACCGTGATGAGCCGACCGTCCATCGCCGTCCCCGAGACGGAACCTCTCATAAAGTTACGCGGGGCGGAGAAGCCGGGGGGATTCGGTCCCCCGCCCCGATCGGATTACTGTGCGGAAGGAGGGTTCGCCTTGGCGTCGACCTCGAAGGTGAGCTCAACCTCGGCCGCGGCTGCCCGAAGAGCGGGCACCGGGACCGGGAGCTGAGGCTCGGGAGCCGGGGGTGGCGGAACTACTCCGAGCTCCGTGCCGCCAACCGCGTCGGGGGCCATGGAGGGCGCGACGGCGCCCGGGGCGAGCTCGGCCGCCGCGAGGATCGCCTCGGTCGGGGCCAGGAATGACCGTTCGATGTGTTCCTCGATCACCGACGCCCAGTGGTCGGCGATTCGGCAGAAAGCGAGCGAGCCACAGGTGGCGACGAGGCTCTCGTTGTCGAGGGTCTGGAGGGTCGCGACGCCCCGCTCCCGCTTCTCGGTGAACGACTCCACGAAGTGAAGGCGGCCGATGGCACGGTCGGCGAGCGCCCGGCGTTCGCCCTCGCACCGGAACGGCTTGATCACGAACGCGCTCACGACCTCGGCGTTCCGGGAGGCGACCTCGAGGACGTACGGGAACGCCCCGCTCCCGGCCCCTCCTCCGAGGCTGCCGACAACGATGACGAACGTGACGCCATGGAAGATCCGCTGCAGCGCGGGCTCCGCGGCCCGCGCGAGCACGCCGCCGACAAATGGGGAGCCTCCCGTGTCGGTATCGGCCCCAGAGTCCGGGCCGAGGTAGACGCGGCGGTCGAACTCATCGAATCCCTGGACCTTGGGGTCGCAGTTGATGGCGACGGTCTCCAGGTGCCGGAGATGGTGGCGCGCGACCTCGCGGGCGACCCGAATCGCCCCGCCGCCGACGGCGGCTAGTACGAAACGGACGTCATGTCCGAGCCGAAGCGGATTCTCCCAACTGGCCCCGCTCGGTTCCCCGCTCCCGCCCGCTCCCGTTTGGTCGTCACTCGATTGCCCGGCCTCGTAGGTCTCCACAACCCCCCCTTGACGGAGCACTCCAACCGCTCGCGCGCATCTACCGGCCCACGACCCCCTTGCGTTCGAGGTCCTTCGCGCTCTCTCCGAGCGCTCCGACCTGAGTCCGGGTTTCCACCGCCTCGCGCACCGTTTCGCGGGCCCGTTGAACGAGCTCGTGGACCTTCATCTCCAACTCGCCGCGACGCACGATCTCGGCGAGGATGTCCTTCACCGAGCCGCGGTTGGCGACGTGGTGGGCGTAGGTCTCGAGGCGGGCGTACTCCTCGGGCCGCAGGCGCACGGGGACCTCGATGAAGCCCTCGGCGTCCACGGCGGGCGTTGGCGCGGTCGACATCGCGCGGGCCCGGAGGAACGCGTGCAGCGCCGCCCGCATGAGCTCCGAGCGGGTCGGGAACTCGCCGTTTGCCACGAACGAGTCGACCAACTGGAGCTCCTTGCGGTTGCACCGTAGGGCGATGCGCGCGTCCTCGGGCTCTTCCCCACGGGCCGGTGGCTCTTCGGATGCCCCTTTGGCTCGTCGGGAAGCGTTGTCGAACACAGTCGAGCAGAGGGATGGAAAGTCCATCTACTTAAACACAGCCACACTCGACCGATAAGAGCGAGGGCCTGGCCGCAATAAGCGCATTCTCTGACGTGTCGAACATCGATTTGTAGTGGTCGAACACCACCTGCAGAGCCGATCGATTCAGTATAACCCCCGTAACGCGCACGTGCGGACGTGAGAGGTCATTGTCCGGCGCACTTCCGCATGCTCCCGAACCGTGAGATCCATCGGTCGCACGAGCGGTTCGACCGCTTCCGGGTGAAGCCCCACCGTGCGTTCTCTGACGTGCGAAGGTGTGTCAATATGCGCATTGATGCGTATTACGTCAATGAACGATGTGAGCTTCGTTTTGCGCCGTTTCCACTGCCCCGTAGTTTCAAATACCTGATATCGGCCATACCCTCACCCGCGGGTCGAAGGGCCCACGAAACGGAGGAACGAACGCGGATGAACGTCTTCGGAAAGAACGAACGAAGCTGGAGAAAGGCGCGGAAGCGCGGAGTGTCGCCGATCATCGCTACGATCTTGCTCGTGGCGATTACGGTCGTGCTGGCCGCCGTGCTCTATGTGCTGATCTCGGGGCTGACGCACGGTACGGGATCGGCGCCCCTGGGAACGAACTTCTCGTGGGGAACGCCGTTCAACATCACGGGGTCGACGACCACGGGATGCACGTCGGCGACCGCCTCGTACTGCTACAGCATTGAGATCGCGGGAGCCGGTGGCGGTGTCGGCACGTCGAACTTCCAGCTGGCGCTGCGGAACACGCTCGGGGCGACGATTCCCTGGGTGACAGCGTCCGACGCCGTGAAGCTGATCAGCCCGTCCGTGGGAACCGGACCCGTCGCGTCGTACAACACGAACACTTCGGCGTGGACGAACTTGGGAACGTTTGCGGGAACGATCGGCGGTGGGTTCACCATCGTCATTCAGGTCGCGCCAACGCACGCTTCCGGTCTGTTCGGCTTCCAGCTCGTCGCGATCGGCGTGAACGGCTACAGCGGCACGGTGCCGTCGAACAGCTTCCAGTAAGGGAGCGGACGGAGTCGTACCAACCCTCCCGCGAGAGCGGGAGGGTCCAACCTTTTCCTGATTCTTTTCTCCGAATCCCAAACAGGCGGCGTGCTCCTCGCAAGTTCGGTGCCGAGCCGCCAGTGTTGTCCGCAGCTCTCGCGGGGAGTCCGACGCGAGCCGTCCGGGGTCGGGAGGACGAGGACGGACGATAACGACTAAATAGAGCCCTCCCACCTCTTTACAGCGGTATTCGGGCGCAGCCCCATCACCGTGATTCGATCCATGGCAGGCATGCGGAGCCGGTGGCGCGCAAGTTCGTCCCACCGGCGGGGAATCCAGCGACGCGGGCGGGGGATTTCGGACGTCATTGCGACGATTCTTCTTCTGGCGCTGACCGTTACCCTCTTCGCGGCGATCTTCGCGTTCGTCACGACGTTCCCTTCCCCTCCGGCCCAGAACAATAACCAGTTCCAGGCCTCGCTGTTCTATCCGTCGAATGGGACGCTCAAGTGGGTCGCCGGGATCCGCATCGTCCATCTCGCCGGACCGCAGGTTCCCGGGAGCGGGCTCATCTACCTCAAGTCCGCGAACCAGCCGACGGCTCCTGAGTTCCAGAGCCCGTACACGGTGGCCTCCGGGCTCCCCGGCGGTTCCACGATCTGGAACCTTGGGCAGATCTGGACCTTGACGTTCCCCATCACGCAGATGCCGCAGGCCGCCAGCAACATCACGATCTACATTGTCTCCCAATCGCAGCTGCTGTTCAGCGTGATTCTCCCCGGCACGACGTTCCACACGCCGCCGACGGTCGTGTCGACCTACACCGTCCCATCCACCCCGATTATCGGGCAGCCGTTCGTCGTCTACGCGGCGCTGACGGGCTCCTACAAGATGAACTCGGTGTACGTCAACCTGGGTTCCGTCCCGGGAGCCCCGGCCACTCCCCAGCGGATGACGTTGAATGGTCTAGGGCAGTGGATTTACAACGTCAGCACCGGCGTGACCAAGTTGAACGGGACGTTCTATGGATTCGTCAATGCCTCGGGCCTGAATGGCACCGGGCAGACGGCGATCGGAACGGTCGTCATCACGATCATCAGCAATCCGGGCGGGATCCCCATCACGGTCGAGGTGGTGGCGGTACCGCAACCGCCGACGAATTTCATCGGGGCGGACTACTTCGCGGCGGTGATTACGTATACCGGCACCTTGACCAACGCCGCCCTCAACGTCTCCTTCTGGGTGAACCAAACTCCTCACGCCCCGTTCACGGCGCACTCCAAGACCTCGACCCCGCTCACCGGGCCGGCGCAACCCCTCAAAATCTCGGGGCCGTCGACCATGACGGTCTACGCGATCTGGCCGGGCGGTGGGTCGTTCTCCTCGTGGCTCCTGAACTCGTCGGTCTGGGTGAACGTCTCGGCCACGATCACCGGAGTGGGTTCGGCGAGCGGGTCGCTTACCATTGCCACTCCACTTTACGTCCAAGGAGCCGTGTTCTACACGAAGGTACCCCCCTCGCACACCTGCACCACCACCGGCTCACCCCCCACGTGCGGCTACGGCAACGTGACGGTATGGGACAACTGGACCACGGCACTCGGCGGACCCGCGTCGCTTTCGTTCTCCGGGACGGTCTGGGTCTCCAACACGGGGAACGGCACGGCTCACTGGACGATCGGCACCACGTCCGTTAACCAGGGCTCGTCGATCACCATCAACCCGTCCGGGGGGCGCTGGAAGCCTTCGAGCCTCGGGACGCTCGAGTTCTTCCTGACGCTCACCGTCTATAACGGCGTCACGATCGTGGGCTGGATCTACGACACCACCACGTACTCCGCGACGTAGTTCGGGGTCGGACCGGTCCCTCGACGTCTCCGTCAGAACGGGAGAACTTCAGCTGGAGGTCTTCCCGGCGGGCGCGGTCGTCGCCGGGAGCGGGGCACCGCACTTCCAGCAGGTCTGCTCGCCGGCATAGACCACCGCGTTGCACTTCGGACAGTTGAGCTCGGAGGAGGCCGACGCGGTTGCGGCCGGAGGACCGCCGGACGACGACGGGAGGGGGGCCTCCTTCGCCTCCGCTTGGCGCGGGCCACCGCCCGCGGGAGGCAACGGGCCGGGAGCCCGCTGCTCGGCCTCCTTGCGCCGGCGCTCGCGCGCCTTGAACAGCATGTAGACGAGCAGGAGCCCGAAGTACGGCGCAGCGATGAACAGGAAGTCCTCGAAGAAGGCATCCTCGAGCACCAAGCCGTAGATCACCCAGAAGCCTCCGATGACAGGCCCCTCGATGCCGTTGTACTGGGGGTCCCCGATGAGGAGCTGGAAGTACGGCTTCTTGGTGGTGGAGTTCTCCGTCCAGATCCCCATCTGCCACGCCCAGATGCCGTTCGACCCGATCCGGTAGTGGAACGTCACCGTGTACGGGCTCGTGGTGTTCGGGAGGGTCTTGTTCTGGAGGACGATCAGGGTGTATCCGGGAGAACAGTACGTGGAGTTGTTGCCAGTCGCTCCGGGACAATCGCTGATGTAAAGATCGAGCTCGTTCGGGGTCGTATTCCCGATTGGATGGTTCGCCGGAAATATGGTGACGCTCCAGGTGAAGTTGGTGCTCTTCGTGCCGGTGTAGGGCGTGACCGTAGCGTTCTGCATCAGCGGCGGGCCGTTCGAGAACACACCGCCGCTTCCCGAGGCCGCGGCCCCCACGGGGGTCTGGAGCAGCTGGGTGAACAGCGCGTTCGCGAGCGGTGCGCTCGCGACCACGATGATCACGCCACCGAGGGCCAGGTATCGGGGGCGCTTGTGACCGGACCAGATGGGGACCGCCAGCCCGAAGAGTAGGACCGCCGGGATGGCGATGAGCACGTTGAGGTACATCGAGAAGATGACGACGAGGGTGGCGAGCGCGTAGAGCAGGACCCAACCGATCCGCGTCGCAAGGAAACGCCTAAAGCGGCCCTGAGGTTGTGGCGCCACGGAACGGGGGGTCAGACCGGCCCCTCCTTATTAGCTGATGGCAACCACGAGTCGACCCGGCGGTGAGCCGGGCCTGTCCCTGGCATTGGTTGTCCTCGACGGACTTGCGGATCGCCCCCATCCCGCGACGGAGAATCGGAGTCCCGTCGAGGCGGCGAAGACCCCGAACCTGGACCGGCTCACCGCCGGGGGAATGATCGGAGAGATCGTCGTCGTAGGTCCCGGAGTCGCCCCGGAGTCGGATGCGGGTGTGTTCGCATTGCTGGGCTACGACCCGGTGCGCGATTCGCCCGGGCGGGGCGTTCTGGAAGCGCTCGGAGTGGAGATCCCGCTCGCCCCTGGAGACGTCTCTCTCCGACTCAACTTCGCCACGATCGATGGGGATGGTACGGTTATTGATTCTCGGGTCGGTCGCTCTCTCGGCACGAACGAGGCCCGCGAGCTCGCCCGGAGCCTGACCGAGGCAAACCTCCTCGCCGCCGAGGAGATCCGGGCCGAGGTGCGGTCGACCGTGGGGCATCGCGGGGTCCTCTGGCTCCACCCGACCGGGGGCGGTCCCCTTTCTCCCGAGGTGACGAACGCCGACCCGTTTTACGAGAAGGTGGGCGGGATGGGCCAGGCGCGTCGTCCGGAGGCGCCGAAGGTGCTCGACGTGACCCCGATCGACGGGACACCCGAAGCGGCGCGAACGGCGCGCGCAATCAACCTGTTCCTCCTTCGAGCGCGGGACGTGCTGGCGGGCCACCGGGTGAACGCGCGAAGGGCGCTCGGGGGGAAGAAGGTCGCGAACGGTCTGCTCGTCCGGAACGCAGGGGCGCTTCCGGAGCATCCGTGTCCGTCCTTCGCGGCGAAGTACGGTGTCGGAGGCGCCGCGGTCACCGAGATGCCCGTCGAGCGCGGGATCGCCCGCGTGCTCGGCCTCGAGGACCGCTACGTCGGCCCGATGGGCGCTGACCGGGACGCCGGGTATCGCGAGCGCGCGGCGGTGACGAAGGAGCTCTTGGGGCGAAGCCGGTTCGTCTACGTTCACCTCAAAGGGCCGGACGAGCCCGGACACGACGGGAACGCGCCGCTGAAGCGAGAGATCGTGGAGGCGATCGACCGGTCGTTCTTCGGTCCTTTCCTCGAGGGGCTCGACCTCACTCGCGTCCGTGTGGCCGTGACGGCGGATCACGCCACACCGTGCATACTGAAAGGGCACTCCGATGACCCGGTGCCGCTGCTCCTCGCCGGGGCAGGAGTTCCCGTGGCGGAGGGGGCGAGGTCGGTCAAGTTCGGCGAAGCCGCAGCCGCCCATGGAGCGCTCGGGCGGAGGACCGGCGCCGACGTGATGCCGCTCTTGTTCCATCCTCCGGCCCCAGGGTCATGATCGCGGCAGGCCTTCTCGTTCCCCGAAATCGGGGCGAGGAGGTCCGGCAGGACCTCGTGGACGCCGGCCTCCTTCGTTCCGACCTCGAGATTCGCCGCGAGGAGGAGTCCCTCGTACTTCCGCTGGCCGGAAACCCGGACGAAGTTCCTCCGGCGTGGGGCTCCATCGTCGAGCGGGAGTTCCGAATCATTCCGCGGAAGGGCCCCGCTCGCTACCGGGATCTGCTTCCGTGGTCGGAGGAGGAGAAGGAGTCGCTTCCGAGGTCGTTTGACGTCATCGGCGACATCGTGCTCATCCGAATCCCCCCGGAGCTGGAGGGTCGGAAGGAGTCGATCGGAGGAGCGCTTCAGAAGTTCGTGCCCGGGGCGCGCCTGGTCGGTCTCGATCGAGGCGTTCACGGGGCGGACCGCCGCCGCGAGGTGGAGCCGATCGCGGGAACGGGCCCGTGGCGGACCCGGCACAAGGAGAACGGGGTGGAGCTCGACGTCGACGTGGAGCGAGCGTACTTCTCCCCCCGGCTCGCACGCGAGCACGCCCGTGTCGCCGAAGAGGTCCAGTCGGGCGACCGTGTGTACGACCTCTGCTGCGGGGTCGGGCCCTTCGCGATCACGATAGCTCACCTCGGGAAGGCGTCCGAGGTCACCGCGGTCGATGCGAACCACGAGGCGATCGCCCTGCTGCAGGCGACGCTCGCGAGGTACCCGTTCGCGAAACGCATCCACCCTCTCGTCGCTCGTCTCGAGGAGTTTTTGCCGGCCGCTCCTCCCGTCGAACGGGTGGTGATGAATCTCCCTCACGAAGGGATTAAGTATCTACCCTCGGTGGCGCGGACCGCTACGCCCGGGGGACGTCTGTACTACTACGAGGTGGTGCCCCGGTCGGAGCTCGGACGCAGAGGATCCACGCTCGTGAACGCGCTCTCCCCCATCGGAGACTTCTCGCTCGCCGCTCAGCGCGTCGTGCACCCCTACTCCCCCTCCTCGGACCTCGTGATGTTCGCGTTCGCGCGGTCGGGGTGAGGGCAGGCGATGGCGCGCGTCGTGGCGCTCGGCGAGGTTTCGGAGGGGGACCTCCCGCTGGTCGGGGGTAAAGCGAGCAAGCTCGGCGAGCTGGTCCGGGAAGGACTTCCCGTGCCGCCGGGATTCGTGCTGACGACCGAAGCGTACAGCGCCTTCGTCGAGGGCACCGCCCTCAAGACCGAGCTACCCGAGGCGCTCGCATCGATCCGTCCCGAGCAGGGGGAGACGGTCGACGCGGCTTCTCAGCGGATCCGGCACCTGTTCGAGACCGTTCCGTTCCCACCGGCTCTGCTCGAGGAGATCTCCGCCGCCTACGAGGCGTTCGCCCAGCAGTACTCGGTCCGCTTCTGCGCCGTGCGCTCGAGCGCGACCGCGGAAGACCTTGAGGGCGCCTCGTTCGCGGGGCTTCAGGACACGTATCTCAACGTCACGGGGACGAGGGAGGTCGTCAATGCGGTCCGCAAGTGCTGGGGGTCGCTCTTCACCCCTCGCGTACTGATCTACCGCCACCGCAAGGGCTTCGACCAGCGGGCTGTCCGCCTCGCCGTCCTCATTCAGAAGATGGTGGACGCCGACGTGAGCGGCATCCTGTTCACGCGGGACCCGAACACGGGGGAGAACCACATGATCGTCGAGGCCGGCTGGGGCCTCGGCGAGGCGATCGTCGGCGGGGAGGTCACACCCGACCACTACGTGATCGACGGTAGTACGCTCAAGATCATCCACAAGCAGTTATCTGAGCAGAAGGTTCGCCTCGTTCGCGCCGAGGGGGGTGGGAACCGCCGTGAAGACGTCCCGGTCGGAGAACGGACCGCGCAGAAGCTCCCGGACGTCCGCTTGCAGCGCCTCGCGTCCCTCGCGCGGGTCATCGAGTCCCACTACCGTCGTCCGATGGACGTCGAGTGGTGCGGCGACGCGGAAGCGCTCTACATCGTGCAGGCGAGGCCCGTGACGACGATTCCCAAATCCACCGTCCCGGGCGGCACCAAGGAGGGGGCGCCCCCGGCGGCGGCCGCGGCGAAACCCGCCGATGAGCCACCGCTCCTGCGGGGCTTCGGGGCGAGCCCCGGGGTCGCATCGGGGATCGCCCGGATCCTTCACGGCGCCGCGGAGATGGAGAAGCTGAAGGCCGGCGAGATCCTGGTCACCACCATGACGACGCCGGACATGGTTCCGGCGATGTCCCGGGCGGCGGCGATCGTCACCGACGAGGGTGGGATGACCTGCCACGCCGCGATCGTGTCGCGCGAGCTCGGCGTCCCCTGCGTCGTCGGGACCCGGGAAGCGACGAAGCTCGTTTCCGACGGGCTCGAGGTGACCGTGGACGGCAAGACCGGGTCCGTCTTCCGGGGGACCCGCGCGAGCATCGCCCCGGCGCCGGCGATGGCGGCCGCGACTACCCACGCGGGCGGGGTCGGGCACGACGCCGCGCCGATCACCGCGACGAAGATCTACGTTAACGTCGGCGTCCCGGAGAAGGCCGAGGAGTACGCGCGGCTACCCGTCTCGGGCGTCGGTCTCCTGCGCATTGAGTTCATCTTCACGGCCCATGTGCGGGAACACCCCCTCGCCCTTCTCAAGAAGGGACACAAGGAGGAGCTCGTCCGACGTCTCGCCGAGGGGGTCGGCAAGGTCTGTCAGGCGTTCCACCCCCGCCCGGTGATCATCCGGACGTCCGACTTCAAGACGAACGAGTACCGCGGGATGCCCGGCGGAGAGGAGTTCGAGCCGGTCGAAGAGAATCCGATGATCGGCTGGCGCGGCTGCTCGCGGTACATCTCGCCGGTCTACCGACCGGCGTTCCTCTGCGAGCTCGAAGCGATCCACCGGGTGCGCACCGAGATGGGCCTCAAGAACGCCATGGTGATGCTGCCGTTCGTCCGGAACACCTGGGAGCTCGAGGAGATCGCCGAGATGATGCGTTCCCAGGGACTCCGCCGTTCCCGGGACTTCCAGCTCTACCTCATGGCCGAGGTCCCGTCGGTCGCGTTCCTGGCTCGGGAGTTCTCGAAGCATTGCGACGGGTTCTCGATTGGCTCGAACGACCTCACCCAGCTCGTCCTCGGCGCCGACCGGGACTCAGAGACCCTCGGCCGGATGGGCTACTTCGACGAGCGCGATCCCGCGGTGCAGCGAGCGATCGAGGTCTTAATCGAGGGCGCTCACGCCGAGGGCCGCACCGTGGGGATCTGCGGTCAGGGGCCGAGCGTCTACCCCGAGTTCGCGGAGTTCCTCGTGCGCCAGGGGATCGATTCGATCTCGCTCAACGCGGACACCGTCGTCCCGACGATCCGAACGATCGCGTCCCTCGAGCAGCGGATGAAACTCCAGGGACTGCGCGCTCGCGCCTAGGCGTGGGTTCGGGGGGGCCGCCACTTCGGTCCGCTCGGCGGACCCGGAGGCGGGAGCGAGAGCTCGGCGGTGCGCGGAAGCTCGTACTCGGTGAACGAGCGGGCCGGCCGGAACCCGAGACTCTCAAGCCGCCGTTCGAGCCTCGGCGAGTCGGCGAAGATCGAGTAGTCGTCGACGGGTCCCGCGACGGCCGAGCCGAGGGCGAACGCGACGAGTGCCGAAGCGGCTCCTCGGCCACGGGCGGTCTCCCGGGTCGCCACCGCGTGGATCCCCGCCGTGCTCCGATACCGGTAGACCAGCGCCGCGGAGACCACGTCGGCAGCGATCCGGGCGAGGAGCGGCACGAGCTGCTCGCTCGGGTGCGGATGGGCCCACGCGATCTCGAGCGCCGAACGGAACTCGGGGCGCTCCCGTTCGGAGGTCCAGAAGGAGGCGACGAGGTCGAGTTCGCTCGGGCGGGCGACGGCTACCTCCACTTCCGAGGGGCCTGCCAAATCGGTTCGGTTCTCCGAGAGCAGAAGCTCGAGCGGTTGTTCCCGGGGGCGGAAGCCGAAACGTCGCAGCCCCGAGTCGATGTGATCCGGCACCGGCCGCGGGATCCGAAAGGTCGGCCGAAGGGCGCGCTGGAAGTAGTGATCGAGCGCGTGCTCGAAAAAGGCGGCCTGCCGTTCCCGGCCGACGCCGCGCTCCTGGACGAAGTTGAAGCGAGGAACGGGAAGCTTCTCGTGGGTGACGAGCGAAGCTCCCGCGACCTCGAGGGCGAATCCGCCGAGAGTCAGCACGAACTGCCGCTCGGCGTCCAGCGCCGCCTCGATCGCTCGCTCGGACCGGTCGGACTCCACGCCGGGGTCAGTACTCGGCCCTTAAGGGATGTGAGGGTCGGGCCGCGCTCTCGATAGCGGGCGTGGCGGAGGCCCAACGGTTAAGAGCCGGCACCCCTGCTCCGCCGCCGAGAGGTCTACCGGCGCTTCGGTGGTCTTCCATGTCGACACCGTCGTTGCGACCCCCGGCGATCGTGGCAGTGCTCGGCGCCGGGAACATGGGGAATGGCATCGCCCAGACGTGCGCGCAGGCCGGCTTCACGGTCCGGGTCCGGGACGTCGACGACGCGGCGATCTCCCGCGGGCGCGGGTTCCTCGACAAGATGCTGGCGGGGGCGATCGAGCGAAAGAAGATGTCCCCCGCCCAGCGGGACAAGATTCTCTCCCGGATCAGCTTCTCGACCGACCTCGCGGCGACCGTGAAGGAGGCGTCCCTCGTGATCGAAGCGGTCTTCGAGGACCGAGAGGTGAAGTCGGCGCTCTTTGCCGAGATCGCTCCGGTCGTGGGGCGGGACGTCGTCGTGGCGACCAACACGTCCTCCCTTTCCGTCTCCGAGCTCGCCGAGGGATTCCCGAACCCGGGGCGGTTCGCGGGTCTCCACTTCTTCTATCCCGCGGCCGTCAACAAGCTCCTCGAGATCATCGCGGGGTCCGCCACCGACAGCGCGACGATGGCCGAGCTCGAGCGGTTCGGATACCTCATCCGGAAGATCCCGATCGAGACCGCCGACCGGGCCGGGTTCTGCGTCAACCGGTTCTTCGTCCCGTACCTGAACGAAGCGACCCGCCTGGCCGAGGAGAACGTGGCGAGCCTCGCCACGATCGAGGAGGTCGGTCGAGAGCTGTTTGGCGCGACGCTCGGTCCGTTCGAGCTGATGAACGTGACCGGGATACCCATCGCCTTCCACGCGGAGACGAGCCTCTACCGAGCGTTCGGCCCCGCGTACGCGCCCTCGAAGCTCCTCGAGGCCCAGTTCCAGTCGAACCAGTCATGGAAGTGGAAGGAGACCGAGGTGGACCCGTCTCAGAAGGCGGCGGTCCGCGAGCGGTTCCTCGGCCTCACGATTGGGATCGCCACACGGCTCGTCGAGGAGGGAGTCGCGACCCCGGAAGCAACCGATCGCGGCGCCACCGTCGGGCTGCGCCGGGAGTTCGGGCCGTTCGCCCAGCTCTCCTCGGTCGGCGTGCCGGAGGGGCTGAGGCTCGTGGAGGAGTTCTCTCACCGCTGGCCGGGGAACTTCCCGGTCTCGAAGGAGCTCCAGGCTCGAGCCGCGCGGGGCGAGAGGAGCTGGCCCCTGCGGCTCGTCCGGGTCGAGCGAAAAGGGCCCGTGGCGTGGGTCCTCCTCGATCGTCCCGAGGCGTTGAACGCGCTCAATTCAGCGCTCCTAGACCAAGTCGACGCAGCGTTCCGTTCGCTTGAGTCGGAGCACGGCCTCCGGGTCGTGGTCATGGCCGGCTCGTCCCCGGTGTTCGCGGCGGGGGCCGACATCGCGGAGATGGAGACGAAGAGTCTCGCCGAGGGAGTGGAGTTCGGCTTCCAGGGTCAGCGCGTGGCCGACCGGATCGAACGGTTCCCGACGCCGGTGATCGCGCTCGTCGAGGGGTACGCACTCGGTGGCGGGCTCGAGATTGCCCTCGCGGCGGACTTCATCGTGGCCGCCGAGGGGTCGCTGCTCGGCCTCCCCGAGGTGACGGTCGGCATCCACTCGGGGATGGGTGGTGCGAGCCGCCTCACCCGGCTCATCGGCCGCGCCCGGACGAAGCTCCTGTCGTTCACCGGAGTCCCGGTCCCGGCCGAGGAGGCGCTGCGCATGGGGTTCGTGGCCAAGGTCGTCCCGGCGGCGACCGCGCGGGACGAGGTCGCCCAGCTCGCGGAGACGATCGCGAGCCGAGCCCCGCTCGGGGTCCGCTGGATCAAGAAGGCGATCGACCGAGGGATGGACGCCCCGCTCGAGACCGCCCTCTACATCGAGGGAGAATCGGCGGGCCACACCTTCGGCACCGAGGACCGGCTCGAGGGGATGAGGGCGTTCCTCGAGAAGCGGAAGCCCGACTTCAAGAACCGGTAGGTCCGCCGACCGGCCCCGGGGCGGCGCTGCGGGATTACTTCCCGGAGGCGACGAACGCGCGGTACTCGTCCGCGCTCAGGAGGTCCGCCGTGGCGATCGGGGTCGAGAGCTGGACGCGGTACAGCCACCCCTTTCCGTACGGGTCCTGGTTCACGAGTTCGGGATGGGCTTTCAGCTCCGCGTTCGACTCGGTGACGGTCCCGTTCCCCGGCGCGTAGACGTCCGCGACAGTCTTCACTGACTCGAGGACGAGGACGCTGGCGCCCTTCGTGACGGCCTTCCCGGCGGCGGGAAGGTCCACGAAGACGATGTCGGTGAGCGCCGCCTGGGCGTGGTCGGTCACGCCCACGGTGGCGACGTTCCCATCGACCTTCACCCACTCGTGGCTCTTCGTGTACCGCAGGTCGTTCGGGACCCTCTCCTCGCTCATGATGTTCCTCCCTCCCATGCCGCGGCGTACTTCACCTGTTCGTCCGTCCGCTCCTCGAGCCGGACGCCGAGCGGTGCCAGCGCCGCCCGGGCGACCTCGCGGTCGAGCGAGGGCGGGACGGGGTGGACGCGTGCCGCCATCTCAAGACCGTGCTTGGCGATATGTTCCGCGCTCAGGGCCTGCAGGGCGAACGAAAGGTCCATGATCTCGACCGGGTGCCCCTGGCCCGCGGCCAGGTTGATGAGGCGTCCTTCCCCCAGGAGGTACGCCCGCCGCCCGTCCGCGAACCGATACTCCTCGACGTTCGGCCGCGCGGTCCGGTGGCTCACCGCCATCCCTTCGAGGTCTCGCTTCGACACCTCGACGTCGAAGTGGCCGGAGTTCGCGAGCAAGCATCCGTCCTTGAGAACGCGGAAGTGCTCCTCCCGGACCACGCCGGTGGTGCCCGTGACGGTGACGATCAGATCGGCCTCGCGCGCTGCGTCGAGCATCGGTAGAACCCGGTACCCGTCGAGCCGCGCCTCGATCGCTCGCACCGGGTCGACCTCCGTGACGATTACCTCGGCGCCGAGGCCGTGGAGCCGCGCCGCCACGCCCTTCCCGCACCAGCCGTAGCCCGCGACCACGCAGACCTTGCCGGCGATCAGCAGGTTCGTGGCGGAGAGGATCCCGTCGACGGTCGATTGGCCGGTGCCGTAGCGGTTGTCGAAGAGGTGCTTCATCTCGGCGTCGTTCACGTCGATCGCCGGGAAGAGCAGCTTCCCCGAATGCTCGAGGGCGCGCAGGCGGGTGACCCCCGTCGTCGTCTCCTCCGTCGACCCCCGGATCTTCCCGCGCTGGCCGATCTTGGTGTGAACAAGGGCGACCAGGTCCGCGCCGTCATCGACGATGACCTCCGGGTCCGCGTCCAGGACCGCCTGAACCCCGGCCTGGTACTGCACGAGGCTCTCGCCCTTTACGGCCCAGGTCGGAACCCCCTCCTCACGGACCGCGGCGACGGCATCGTCGTCCGTAGAGAGGGGGTTGCTGGCCGCGAGGCGCACCTCCGCGCCCGCGGCCTTGAGCGCCAGGGCCAGCGCGCAGGTCTTCGCCTCGACGTGCAGCACGGCCGAGACGGTGAGGCCCTGGAGCGGATGCTCCGCTTCGAACCGGCGACGAATTCCCTCGAGGACGGGCATGTGCCGTCGGGCCCATTCGATCTTCAGGCGACCTCGAGCGAGATCCCCGGCCATCGCTCCCCGCTCCGCGGATGGGCCGGGCCAGATAAAGGGTGGGGCGGAACGAAGGGAAGGGGTTGGCCGGGCGCGTTCGACCGGCCGGGCGGCGTGCCTACTGGGTCACCGCGTTACAGAACGGGCAGACCAGATACTCCGCCGGAATCTCCTTACCGCAGCTTGGACACGCCTTGAGGCCGGCGCCGCCGGGGGCCGGCGGGGGCACCGTCGTCGTGGTCGGCGGCGGCGGGGGGGGCGCCTTGGTGGGCGCCGCGGCCGCCGCCGCGCCCTGGGCCTCGGTCCAGCCCGACGGGGCTCCGCCCTTCGGCGGAGTCTGCCCGAGCGGGGCTTCGGGAGTCGTCTCGGTGCCGGTGGGCGGGGCCGTCATTCCGGCGCGCGCCGTGCCCTGGCCCTGCTGGAGGCTCCACTGGCTGAACGGAGTGTACGACGGCTGGCGCTTCCACCAGTCCCAGAACGCTCCCTCGGTGTAGTTGTCGCCGAGCTCGCGCTTCGCCTCCGCCCGGTACTTCCCCGTGAAGTCGGCGTACGCCTGCTTCTCCGGATCGGCCTCGGCCTCGCCGGGCTTACCCAGAAGTTGCGCCGCGCATTCGGGGCAGAACTTCGAATCGGCCGGGATTGTCGAGGCACATCGGCTACATCGGATGAGATCGCTCTCGAACTCCGCACCGCACTTCGGACAGACGGTGGCATCCTCGGGGATCAGATTCCCGCACTCGCCGCACTCGACGAGCTTGCCGGCCGCCTGCCGGCGGGCGAAGAAGAGGAACAAGAGGATGCCCGCGGCCGCGGCTCCCGCGATCGCGATCCAGAGCCAGACCGGCAGTCCAAGGAACGTCTGGAAGAGGAAGCTCGCCGGAGACGTGGGACCCTTCGGGACCGTGAAGACTTCCGGTTGTCCGTTCGGGCCGAGGACGGTGGAGTTGAACCACCGGTGGTTGTACTCCGCGCTCACGGTGAGCGTGTAGCTCGTCCCCGGATTGAGGTAGCCCTGCAGGGCGTAGAGCGGAAGCGAGAACGCGCCGGAGAAGGTGGTGTTCGCCGCGATCTGGATCTCGTTCGTGGTCCCGAGCGCCGTCGCGAAGAGGAAGATCGTGGCCGCCTGGGTGCCGTTGTAGAGCACCGTTCCGTTGGTGAAGTAGAGCGGCGACGTGGTGAGCTGCAGCGTTGTCGGCGGCGGCTGGAAGTACGTGATCTTGATGAGCGACGGGGCGAAGTTCACCCCGAGGGTCGTGTTCACCACACCGCCCGCGAGCGAGGAGATGTTGTAGTTCCACTGGAGCACGACTGCGATATCGTGCGTAAACCAGCCGTGGAGGCCGGTGACCCGGTCGGTCGTGACCCAGGTGAGGTTGAACGACGTCTGCTGTCCGGGCGTCGTGAGGTCGAGCGCGGTGTTCTCGTACTGGGCCACCAGCGCGTTCGGGAGCTGGGTCGTGTTGTAGTAGAGGAACGCGCGCACCTGCGTGATCGTCGCGGTGCCGGAATCGTTCGCGGTCACGCGGACGGTCAACGTCTGGCCGAGGTCGATCCCGAGGTTCGGGAGCGGCTGCCCGTTCGCGCTCACCTTCATCGAGAAGAGGGTCATCGCCCCGTAGTAGTCGGGGAATCCTTGCGGCGGTGAGAAATCGGGTCCGTTGTAGTACAGGCTCGAAGCCGCCACACCGGCCGGAAACGCGCTCACCGACCAGACGAACCAGTGGCTCTTCACGCCGACCGCCGGGACGGAGATGCCCACGTGGTAGGTGCCCGTGAAGATCCCGTCGGGGAGCGAGGCGCTCGTGATGTTTCCCGAGAGCAGGAGCAGGAATCCTTGGCCGGCCGCGTTCGAATC
Source organism: Thermoplasmata archaeon (assembly GCA_035625085.1). Taxonomy (GTDB): domain Archaea; phylum Thermoplasmatota; class Thermoplasmata; order Lutacidiplasmatales; family UBA184; genus Lutacidiplasma. The sequence goes on along the minus strand of DASPQG010000078.1, from coordinate 37,316 downwards.
GCCGTACTTCGGCGCGCCGTGGTAGAGGTCCCAGTACTGGAGGTACCCCCAAATCGCCGGCACGCTCGTCTTGAGGTTGTTGAGCTTCGTCGCGGTGAGGTTGTTCGCTTGGTTCGAATCGTAGGCGTAGAACGCCGAGAGCGTCGCTCCCTGGATCGGTAGCAGCCCGCCGCGGCCGGTGAGGTTGAACTGCAGCCAGCGGTACGTGTAGACCACGCTCGTGCTATCGGGGAGCAGGGCGGAAGCGTAGAAGACCCCCGGCAGCGGGGCGCCCGGGGTGGTGATATTGGCGAGGTACCCGACCGAGTGGTCGAGGAAGAGTAGCTTGTTCGAGTTCCACGGGTACGGGATGGCCTGGGAGTACACGGAGTACGACGTGGTGTTGTAGGAGTTCCAGTTGAAACCGAGCGCCGCGTTCACGGCGTTGACTTGCCCGTCGATCACCTGGTCGTTGTAGTTCGGCCCCGTCGTGTTGAGCTGGAAGCTCGCCTGGGTGGCAGTCGCGGTCGGTCCGGCGGTGTTGTCAACCGTGACCGCGATCTCGCCAGCGACACCGAAGTCGCCGGTGTTGTTGAGGTACTGGAGCATGCCCGCCGACGTGATCGCCTGGTCAAGATTCCCCGGGAACGTGTAGGTGAGCGTCGCCGACGAGGCCTGGGCGAAGTCGACACCGGAGGCGACCGGGTAGTTCGTCCCGCCATAGAGGATGCCGATGTTGACGGTCGTGTCCCCGCCGCTCGCGGCGCCCTGGTACTCGATGCTGATGTAGCCGTTGAAGGCGCCCGCGGTCGGGTAGAGGTAGTCGAGCGACAGGTTCGCGGAGTCGGACGGGCCGTTCACGGCCAGGTCGGTCGTGCCGGGTCCCAGCGCGAACCCTTCCGCGTCCGAGAAGAACAGCGGGGTCGGTCGAGCGAATCCGAAGGCCGCCGTGTCGTCCGCGTACGGGTGGAGGATCTTGCTCGCCAGGAGGGTGAGGTTGCCGCCGGCCGAGACCGTGATCGTGGGGGCCCAGAGCGTGTCGCCAAAGATCGGGAGCGGCTCGTTGAGCGCCTGAACCGCGGGGTTCCAGGTGATCTGGGAAGCGTTCAGTGTCATCACGGCGCCGCTACCGTGGACGTAGATCCATCCGGGGAAACCGAACGTGGCGTTGAAGGCGTTCAGGACGCCGGTGACCGTGAGATTCAGCTTCGCGTAGGCGTTGAGGACCTGGACGTCGGTCGTCAGGTTCGCGTCGTAGAAGTTGACGGTTCCCCCATCGGTGAACTGGAAGAGGTGCGATAGGCGTTCCTGGGCGGTCCCGACGTTCGAAACGTACTGGACGAAAGAGAGCGTGACGTTCCAGACGTTCAACGTGCCGCCCGGTTGCACGGTGATGTTGCCGCCCTGGTAGTAGATCTTGCCCCCCAGGTTCGGCTGGATCGTGTAGGTCTGACCGGCCGGCACGACGAGGTCTCCGTGCGTCGGCGGCGCCGCCGCGGGAGAGGCTCCGGACGACCGCGCCGGGCCGGGCGAGGCCCCGAGGCCGGGTCCGACGAGAACGGTGAGCAATCCGAGGGACCCGACGACGACCAGCAGCAGGACGGCCGAGACCCAGATTTGGGACATTCGGGCAGGGGCGTGGCGTCGCGTTCCCCCGGAGCGAGAGGGACGGCCCAGTGAACGACTCACGACCGAAGAAAGGTCGGGTTCAGGTATTTAACTGTGCCTTCGCTCGCCGGCGACCACCTCGGCGTTGGCGAGGGACCGGGGCGTTCCGGCGGGTCAGCCGGGCGGGTCTTGTAGGACGATCTTCCCGAACAGGTCCGGGGCGTCGAACCGGCGGAACGCAGGCTCCGCTTGTTCGAACGGCACGGCGGAATCGACCACCGCGTGCAACCGCCCCGCGGCGAGGTGCTGGTAGACCTCCCGGAACTCGTTCGCCGACGACATCGTGCTCCCCCGCACGGAGGCTTGCCGCCAGAACAGCGTTCGCACGTCGAGCTCCACCGCCGACCCGGTGCTCGCACCGATCACGACCACCCTTCCGCCGCGCGCGAGCGACCGTACCGAGCGAGGCAGCGTCGCGGCCCCCACGGAGTCGAGGATCACGTCCACCCCGTTCTTCCCGCTCCATTCCCAGAGGACCCGGTCCATCGGTCGGCTCTCCGAGAACGGGAGGAACGCGTCGGCTCCCAGGGCCCGAACCTTCGCCTCCTTCTCAGGCGAGCGGGAGACCACGGCGACGGTCGCGCCCAGCAGCTTCGCGACCTGGACGGCCGCCGTCGAGACGCCGCCGCCCGCGCCGACCAGAGCCACCCGGTCCCCCGAGCGAACACCCCCCACCGTGGAGAGGGCCCTCCAGGCCGTTAGGAACACGAGCGGTGCCGCGGCTCCCTCCACGAACCCCATTCGATCCGGCAGGGGGTGCAGGTTGCGACGGGGAACGACGGTGAACGTCGCGGCGGAGCCCTGGGTGTGCTCGCCGAGGATGCGGTAGTTCCGGCAGAGCGCCTCCTGGCCGGCGCGACAGGCGGCGCACGTCCCGTCCCACATCCCCGGGTTGATCAGCACCTTCGCACCGGCAGCCAGATCGTGGACGTTGGTGCCGACCTGGTCGACCGTCCCTGAGCCGTCGGACCCGAGCACATGGGGGAGAGCGATCGGAACCCCCGGGATCCCTTCCAGGGTGAACCGGTCGAGATGGTTGAACGCGGCGGCCCGGATTCGCACCCGCACTTCCTCGGGTCCGGGGGTCGGGTCCGGTACGTCGACGAACGCGAGCCGGTCGAGCCCTCCGTGCTGCTGGAACCCGAACCCGCGCATGATCCGCTACGGCCTTCGCACGGCCCGCCAGCGGGTCCCGTGCGAATCGTCCTCGAGATCGACCCCCACGGCGCGCAGCTCGTCGCGGATCCGGTCGGCCTCGGCGAAGTCCCCTCGGGCCCGGGCGCGCGCCCGTGCAGCGATCGCGACGGGCACCAGCGCGGCCCAGGCGCCGGACGGCCCCGATGGGGGCCGGACGAACAGACCCAGCACTTCCTCGCCCCAGCGGAACGGTGAGGCGAGCTCCTCGAGGGCGCTCCCGGAGTAGCCCTCCAGTCGAGGGAGCTCTTCCGCGAGCCGACGCGTCCAGCCGAACAGCAGCGCGATCGCCTCGCGCGTGTTGAAGTCCTCGGCGAGCGTGGTGTCGAGCCGCTCGACCAGCTGCTCGGCCTCGTCGGCGAGGGGTTCGGGGATCTCCGCGCCGGGCCGGTCGGACCCGTCCCGCTCCAGGATCTCCGCGATGCGCTCCGCCACGACGGTGAGCCGCGCGTACGCTTCTCGGGCTTCCTCGAGGCTTTTGCCGGGCTGATAGAGGAGAGGGCTCCGATACTGGGCGTTCAAGTAGAAGAGGCGCAACGGGCCCGGGCCGAACTGCTCGAGCGACTCGGACAGCGAGGCGACGTTGCCGAGCGACTTCGACATCTTCTCCTCCTCCATGAGGAGCATCCCGGAGTGCATCCAGTAGTTGGCGAACGGCACGACGCCGGTGGTCGCCTCCGCGAGCGCGACCTCAGCCTCGTGGTGCGGGAAGATGAGGTCGAGCCCCGCGCCATGGAGGTCGCAGCGCTCGCCCAGGAGCCGCAGGATCATGGCCGTGTCCTCGACGTGCCAGCCCGGTCGCCCCGGCCCCCAGGGACTTTCCCAACTCGGTTCGCCGGGGGTGGTCGCCTTCCAGATGACAAAGTCCTCCGGGGCCCGCTTGCGGGTGTCCAGCTCGAGCCGGGCACCCGGCTGCAGCGACTCCACGCGCTGCCCGGAGAGCTTCCCGTACTCGGCGAACTTCGAGACGGAGAAGTACACCGAGCCATCGTCGGCCACGTAGGCATATCCCTTGTCGATCAACGGGCGGATTTGCGCGAGGATCTCGGGAACGTAGTCCGTGGCGAACGGGTAGTAATCGACGGAGCTGACGCCGAGCACCGCCATCGAGCGTCGGTACTCGGCGAAGTACTGCTCCGCGAGCACGAGCGGATCGACCCCCACGTCGGCCGCCCGCGCGATCAACTTGTCGTCGAGGTTCGTCACGTTCTGGACGTAGAACAGACGGTATCCCCAGCGGCGGAGCGCGCGCGCGACGACGTCGAAGAAGACGAACGTGCGGCCGTGACCGATGTGGGCGGGAGCGTACGGCGTGAGCCCGCACACGTACATCCCGACGCGCGGCGGGGCGATGGGAGCAAAGACCCGGGTATCGCGGGTCCGGCTGTCGTAGACGGTGAACCGCCGCACGGCTAGACCTCCTTGAGGCCGTGCCGCACATCCTCGGCGAGGTCCGCCGGGTCCTCGATGCCGCACGAGAGCCGGAGGAGTCCGTCCGTCACACCGTGGGCCTCGCGCTCCCGCCGGGGAACGCTCGCGTGGGTCATCGAGGCCGGGTGGTCGACGAGCGATTCGACCCCACCGAGGCTCTCCGCGAGCGTGAAGACCCGGAGTCCTTTCAGGAAGCGGAGAGCGCCCCGCCGCCCCCCCTCGACCTCGACACTGACCATCCCTCCGAAACCGCTCATCTGGCGGCGGGCCAACGCGTACTGGGGATGGCTTCGAAGTCCCGGGTAGAGGACGCGGCGGACCTTGCGCGATCCCGCCAGCTCCTCCGCGACCGCTCGAGCGCCCTCGCCATGCGCTCGCATCCGGACGCCGAGCGTATGGATCCCCCGGAGGGTGAGGAAGCAGTCGAACGGACTCGGCACCGCACCGACCGCGTTCTGCAGCCAGGCGAACCGCTCCCCGTCCTTGCGGTCGCTCAGCACGAGGGCCCCGCCGATCACGTCGGAGTGGCCCCCGAGGTACTTCGTCGTGGAGTGAAGCACGAGATCGGCGCCCATCTCGATCGGTCGCTGGAGCGCGGGAGTGGCGAAGGTGTTGTCGACCGCCACGAATGCCTTCACTTTCCGGGCGAGTCGGATCGCCTCGGGGATGTCGACCAGCTTGAGAAGCGGGTTCGTGGGGGTCTCGAGGTAGACGAGGTCCGCGGGCTCGGAGAGCGCGGCTCGCAGTTTCCCAAGATCGGTCATGTCGACGTAGTCGACCCGCAGGCCGAACTGTCGCCGGTGGTGCTCGAAGAGACGCCACGTCCCGCCGTAGACGTCGTCCACGGAGACGATCCGTCGGCCCGAGGGGACCGACTCGAGCAGCGTCGTCAGCGCGCCGAGGCCCGAGGAGAACGCAAGGCCGGTCGATCCTCCCTCGAGCTTCGCGAGCGCTGCCTCGAGCACCGCCCGCGTCGGGTTCCCGGTCCGTCCGTAGACGTAGCCCAGATGACGGTTCGGCGCGGATTGCCGGAAGGTGCTCGACAGGTAGATCGGGGCGTTCACGGCGCCGGTGAGCGGGTCCGGGGGCTGCGCATCGTGCAACAGTCGCGTGTTAAACCGCACGGGGACCTCCTTCCTCGGAAAGATAGCCGACAAGATCGGTGCGCGTCAAGACGCCGAGGGGCGTCCCGGTCACCGCATCGCGGACCACCACGGCATGCTCCTCGCGCAGATTGCGGAGGAGCTCGGCGACCGTGGCCTCGGCCGTCACCTCGGGGAGGGGTGGGGACGGAATCCGTTGGACCGACCGGTCGAGGATCGTCTCGTCGATAAGCCCCCGCCGCATCAGGTCCTCTTCCTCGACCCGGCCGACCTGCTTTCCGCCCGAGAGGACCGGCGCTTGGGAGATCCCATGCTTGTGCAGCAACGCGAGGGCGTCGCGCGCCACGGTCGTGGGCTCGACCGCCACCAACGCGGGTGTCTCGGTCTTGCGGGCGATCAGATCGCGCGCCGTCACAGCCACGTCCAGGAATCCCTGTTCGCGCATCCAGTCGTCGGAGTAGATCTTCGTCAGGTACCGGTCGCCCGAGTCGGGGAGGATCACCACGACGCTGCTCCCCTCAGGGATCGGACGGCCCGAGAGCCAACGAAGGGCACCCACCACGGCCGACCCCGAGGAACCTCCGGCGAACAGGCCTTCCTCCTGGGCCAACCGACGTGTCATCAGGAACGACTCCCGGTCGCCCACCTCGACGAAGTCGTCCAGGTACTGGAACTGGATCGACTTCGGGACCATGTCCTCACCGATCCCCTCCACGAGGTACGGGACCGGCTTACCGACTTCATGGGTCCGGAAGTAGTGTCCGAGGATCGAGCCGGCCGGGTCGACGGCGACGATGCGCACCGAAGGCCGGTGCTCCTTGAAGTAGCGGCCGATCCCGCTCATCGTCCCTCCGGTGCCGACCGTTCCGATGACCGCACCGAGTCCGTCCGGGACGTCCTGGGATATTTCGGGCCCGGTGGTCCGGTAGTGCGCGTCGGGGTTTCCGGGATTCTCGTACTGGTTCGGGTAGTAGGCTCCGGGGATCTGCTGGGAGAGCCGCTTCGCGACCGAGTAGTAGCTCATCGGGTGGTCCGGAGGGATTCCCGAAGGGGTGACCACGACCCGGGCGCCGAACGCCCGGAGCATCCGGATCTTCTCCGAGCTCATCTTGTCGGGGATGACGATGACCAGACGGTAGCCGCGGACCGCCGCGATCATCGCGAGGCCGACGCCGGTATTGCCGCTCGTCGCCTCGACAAGGGTCCCGCCGGGCTTGAGCCTCCCGTCTTTCTCAGCGGCGTCGATCATCGCGGCGCCGATTCGGTCCTTGACCGATCCTCCCGGGTTCAAGTACTCGAGCTTCGCGAGGATGCGGTACGGAAGGTCCCGGGCGACGCGCCGCAGGGGAACGAGCGGCGTGTTCCCCACGAGGTCGAGGATGCTCTGCGGACGACGATGACGCGCAGGCACGACTGCGCGGAGCCCCCCTCCCCCATTAATCCTTGCCCGCCGCCCGAGGCGTGGCGCCGTCGGAGCGGGGAAAAACAGCGGCAGATACGATTGGTACGAACCGGTCATTTCACTTCCGTCGAACGTGTTAAGGTAACCTCGTTTTTCCTCGGCGGAGAGGACGCCACGGGAATGCTCGGTTCACTGGAGTCGGAGGTCCTGGGGGCGCTCCGTGGGCTCGGGGAAGCTCCGGCGCGGGACGTCCGCAAGGCGCTCGAGGCTCGAGGCGTGCGCGTGGCGTACACCACCGTCGCTACGATCCTCGCACGGCTGCACGCAAAGCGGCTCGTGAAACGCCGGCGCGAGACCTGCCGCGGGGGGGAGCGGTATGTGTACCGACCGGCCAACGTCGAGCACAAATACCTCATGAACGTCCTGCGCGGGGTGGTCGACATGTTCGGCCCCGCGGGGGTCGTCCACCTGAACGAGGAGATCGCGAAGCTGAACCCGAAAGAGGAGCGAGAACTTCGACGCCGGCTCGGGCTCGATTGAGCCCGTTCCCGCTCGAGCCATGCCGTCCGCCTTCCTCGTCTGGGCCTACGCGCCGCTTCTCCTATGGGCCGGGCTGGGCGTCTCCCTCCTGCTCGCCTACCGCCGATCCCCCTCGACCACCGTCTTCCGGCTGACGGCCCTCTTCCTGGGTCTCTGGGCCGTCCTTGCGACGACCGCGCTGGTCTACGTGCTGACCCAAGGAGGCTGGGGCGCGGCGATGGCCCTCCTGAGGTCGCCGAGCCTCTTGCTCGCCCCGGACGCGGTTCCGATCTGGCTCGCGGGCGCGCTCGGGGCGTTCCTCGTCTTCCTGGTCGCCTTCGTCCTGAGCCAGACCGTTGGACGAGGCTTCCTTCGACTGTTCCCGTCGCAAGAGTTGCCGTGGCCCACCGGTTTGCCGTTATCGTCGAGCGCGACGAGCCTGCGCGTGTTTCGCTCGTCGGCCGAGGGCGCCTTCGCGTTCACGCTTCTCGAGCGCGGCGGGCCGTACGGAGTCCGGCCCCGTGACGTGATCATGGTCTCGGAGGGCCTGCTCGAGCAGCTCGAACCGCGCGAGTGGGAGGCGGTGCTCGCCCACGAGCTCGGCCATCTGCGGGAGCTGGACGGGCGGTACCTCACTTTCTTCCGAACGCTGTCCCGGTTGATGCGATGGGACCCGATCCTCGCGCTCTTCGCGGAGACCCTGACTCGCCGGGAAGAGTTTCGGGCGGACCTGGACGCGGTCGAGGTCACGCGGAGACCTCGAGCGCTCGCCCGCGCCCTCTACAAGGCCGCCGCGTTGTCCCCCTCGTTCGGGGGAAGCCTGCCGGGGCTCCTCGGCGTCGGGGGCCGGCGCGGTCGGCGCCAGGCGGTGGAGCGGATCCGGCGGCTCGTTGCGCTCGCCGAGAGCGGACGGTTCCCGGAGGAGTCCGGTGGCTGAGCACCGGAGGGCGTCCCGTCGGCCGATCTCGATCGTCGTGGGGGTCGCGGTCGCGCTGGTGGTGCTCGTCGCCCCAGTCCGGCCGGTGGCGGCCGTCTCCTTCCCCGCCCTCCCGATCGCTTTCGACCGGACGTTCCTCTCGAACCTATCGGGGCCGGACCTGACTCCCGGAAACTCCGGGTCCCTCGCGTTTGAGGTGGGGGACCCGAGCGGGTTCTCGGCGATGAGCTCGATTGTGCTCACGCTCGACGTCTACGCCTTCAACGCGTTCCCGGGAAACGCGACGTCCACCGTCGCGAGCGCCGGCACGCCGCTTCTCGTCACGCCGAGCGCTTCCGCGACGGTGGTCAACCTCTCGCTCGGCGCGCTCTCTCCTAGGACCCAGGAGACAGGGTCGGTGGGGGTCGTGACGGCGACCAATACGCCGGCGGGGACCTTCGCGGTGCGCACCGCCCTCTCGTTCGTTGCCAACGGGACGAGCTACCGCCTCGAGTCGCGAGGGTGGTTCCCGACGGCGCTTTGGGACGCGGCCACAACGCTTCCGAACGGGAGCGTGACGCTCAATCTCACGATGCTCGGCGTCTCGGGGGTCACGGCCGAGACGGCGATCCTCGTCTCCTCCTCCAGCTGGGACTGGGCGCTCGCGTTCATCCTGGGGGCGTCCCTCCTCTTGGTCGGGGCCGGCGCGTTTGTCTACTTCCGGCGGGCGTCGAAGTCGAGCGGCGGCGTCCGATAGGGACCCGGGCCAGCCGAGACCCAGGCCCCGAGCGCCTTCGGCAACAGTCGGACGAGGCCCGGCGACTCCCGGAGGAGCTCCCGGACGACATGCGTCGGGAAGTCGATGTCGCCGAACGCGACGATCGTGCCGGCCAGATGCGCTCCGTTGAGCGCTCGGATCACGCGGTCCAGCTCATCGTCGGTGAGGCGGGTGAACAGGCGCCGCAGGTACAGCGCCCGGCGGAACTCGTCCCCGAGTTCCGCTCGCCACCGGCGGTCGTACTCGGCGAGGGCCGGTTCCGATAGGTCCCCACGGGCGAATGCGTCCACGGCGACATCGGCCGCGATCTCCGCGCATCGCATCCCCGTGTAGATCCCTCCCCCTGAGAGCGGTTTCACCTGCGCGGCGGCGTCACCGACCAGCAGGACCTGTCGGGCGTGGGTCCGGGGGAGCGCGCCGATGGGGATCCCCGAAACGAGGTAGGCGGTCGGGTTCGCGAGTCGAGTGCCGAACCGCCGGGCCATGAGCTCGACCAGTCGGTCGAAGTAGACCCGGGCCGGCGTCCCGTCGGCGTCCGCGGCGATGCCGACCCGGGCCCCTCTCCGACCGTCCGGGATCCACCAGCCGAAGAGGCCGGGGGCGAACGTCCGGCCGAGGTACACTTCGACCGTGTCGGGGTCCCCCGGGCTCTCCGGAAACTCCGCTTCGAACGCCGGTAGCACTTCGACCGGCCGACGAAGGCGAAACGCCCGTGCGACCGCGCTCGCCACCCCATCCGCTCCGATGACGAGGCGCGCCCGCAGTTCTTCCGCCCCGCCGTCCGGACCGCGAAGACGGACGGTCAGTCGGTCGGCCGACGCGGTATCGACGGAGTCGAACCGAGTTGACGTCCGAATCTCGGCCCCCGCGCGGGCGGCCCGGTCGGCGAGGTAGATGTCCAATCCGGCCCGGTCGATCACGAAGGCGCGCGGGGAATTCGCACGAAACCGGATCGCCTCGAGCGACGGCCCGAAGACACTCGCCCCGTAGACCGGGCGGCGGACCATGGAGGTGGAGCCGGCGAGGTCGAGGACTCTCTGGGAGACGAGGCCGGCGCACTGAACGGGATAGCCAACCTTCGGATGTTCCTCGACCATTCGGACCGAGTGGCCGGCCTTCGCGAGCCGGGCGGCGGCCGTCGATCCCGCGGGCCCGGCGCCCACCACGAGGACATCCACCTCGTCCACGGTCCCTCCAGCCGCCGTTCGCTCTTAACGGCGGGACCCGTCAGTCGGGCCGCCAGGGAGTCTGAACGAGGTCGGTCCGCTGCCGAGGCTGCACCGCCGACCCCTCAATCGTCGTCGTCACCCCGGACCGGTAGGCGAGATGCCCGGTCCAGGCGATCATCGCCCCGTTGTCGACGCACAACGACTTCGGGGGGCCGTACATCGACCCGCCGCGACTCTCGGTCATCGCCCGGACCATCTCCCTTAGACGTCCGTTGCAGGCCACGCCGCCGCCCAACACCACCGCCTTCCGACCGCGATGCGCGAGGGCTCGCTCGGTGATCTCGGTCAACATCGAGTAGGCGGTCACTTCGACGGAGAGCGCGAGGTCGGGTCGCTTCGCGCCCTGGCGGTGGAGAGCGAGGGAGGCGGTCAGCATGCCCGAAAAGGCGACGTCCATGCCGTGCACCGAGTACGGGAGCGGGAGGAGCTCTTCGCCTCGGCGCGCCTCCTCCTCGATCGCGGGTCCGCCGGGGAACGTCCCCCCGAGGCCGAGCCAGAGCTTGTCGAGGAAGTTGCCGACGCCGATGTCGAGCGTCTCCCCGAGCACCCGATAGCGGCGGCGGGCGTACGTGATCACCTGCGTGTTCCCGCCACTCGCGTAGAGGAGGAGTGGGTCGTCGAGCCCGCTCAGGACCCGGGCGATCTCGACGTGGGCCACGCAGTGGTTCACGGGGACAAGAGGGCGGTCCCAGGCGAGGGAGAGCATCCGCGCCACGGTCGCTCCCGCCCTAAGGCACGGGCCGAGCCCGGGTCCCTGGGAAAAGGCGACCGCCTCAATCTCTTTCGGCCGAACCTGCGCGGCCTCGAGCGCCTTCGTGACCAGGCCGGGAAGCACCTCGACGTGATGATTGGCCGCCTCTCGCGGATGGATGCCACCGGCCGGAGGCTGGTAGAAATCCGAGGCAAGCCCGAGCACTTTGGCCCCTTCGTCCACGAGGCCCACGGAGGCGGTGTGGGCCGTCGACTCGATGCCCAGGATCACCATCGGCCTTCCACCGGTAGGGCGGTTATAACCCTCCGCCCCGCCGAGCGGGGAGCGGCGTTCACTCCTCCGTCGACTCGATCCGAAAACGAACGCGCGAACCGTGCAGGGCTTCCTGGATCCGGTCGGCGAACGCGAGGGACTCCGCCACGCTGGCCGGGCGGCCCCAGTCGTAGAGGAAATCGTATCCTTCCGTCTCCGGCTGGAATCCCATGTCCTCGAGCAGAGCGGCGACCTCGGAGTACGACGCCCCTTCGCTGTCAAGTTGCAGGAGCAGGAACGTCTTGGTCATCGAGTCCCCGGAACCGGTGCGACATCCGCTAGCCCTTTCCGTCTTAAAGGCGACCGGTGCAGAGGGCCCCCGAGAGCCCCGAGCCGAGCGCTCACTCTTCCGGCTCGACCGGTGGCGAACGAGCGTGCGCGGTCACGCGGACTGCTACCCCGCGGCGGAGCCGACCCATCTCGTGGGGCGCGAGCACGAGTCGTCCCACCGCGAGATAGGCGTCTCGTTCGTCGACCAATAGCGCGGTGGTCCCGGGAACGAGGGCCGGGTCGGCCCCGACGACAAACGTCGAGAACAGGCTCCGTCCTTCCCGCACGAATGGGACGGCGTCATCGAGGACGATTACCCGCTCCCGGCCCGGAGGAAGACACGCGTGGAGCCGCGCGCCTCCTCGGAACGTCGGTCGCGGGATTCCGTCGGTCCCCACGATGAACTCGGGCTCCCCGTCGCGATGCATCGCCCGGAGCCGGCCGGTCCGGCGCGATCGCTCGGCACGGAGTCCCTCCCCGAGGGCCACGGCGCTCGCCGCACCGTATCGCCACTCGAGGAGCCGGGCAAGCTGGCGCCGATCCCAATCCGCAGTCCAATCCCGCTCCCGATCGTAGCTCGATCCCAGCGACGTGGCGACCGCCTCCGCGAAGGCGGAGGGCGAACGGTGGCGCGCCCGCTCGACGAATTCGTCCACGCCGAGATAGGGGCCGACGGGGTAGAGGTCGGTGAGTTCGACCGGCACGGGGCCGAACGGCGTCGAGCTTTCCCACTCGAGCGTCCGATCCGATCCGTCCGCGGTGGGCAGATAGCGAAGGTACTCCGGTCGGAGCGGAAACCGCACGATCGGGTGGCTCTCGGGCTTGCCCACGCGGTACGCCTCGACCGAATGCCGGAAGCGGACGGCGACCGGCCGCTCGCGGCTCTCCGAGATCATCTCCCGGAATGCCCGTCGGGAATCGGGTTCCGTGGGGAGGAACACGTCCGGGTGACGCATCGTCTCCCGGAGCCCGGCGCGCAGCGCCGGGTGGGCCGTGCATCGCCGTTCGGCGAGCTCCCACAGGGTCCCGTCGCGGATCGCCTGCCGGACCCGACGGATCTCTTCGACGGAGACCATCAGGTTATGGTACGCCACGCGGCGCTCCCGCTCTTCGGCCGGGAGGCGGGCCACCTCGGGGAGCGGCCGCTCCACGCAGAGGAAGCAGTGACAGGTCTCCTCCCGCACGTCTTCGAGCGGGACGGTCCCGTCCGGGAACATCAAGCTCCCCCGGCGGGCGAATTTGTGGTACGCCGACGAGTCGAACAGATCGACCCCGAAGAGGGCGGCGAAGGCGAACGTCATCGGATGCCCGGTCCCGAACAGGTGCACCACCCTCGCCGGAGATAGACACGGCCGGGCCGCGACGAGCACTCGGACGAGCTCAGGGAACCGGTACTGTTCCATCAGCGGGACGACCCCGCCGACGGCGAGCACGTCCCCGAGCTCGCTCGCGGCGCGCGCCGACTCGGCCCGCAGGTCGGGATGGGAACCCCCCTGTACGGGGACCGCGAGGAGACCCTCCCGCTCCGCCCGGCTCTTCTGGGCCCGATCGATCGTGGCCCGAAGGGCGGACTCAGTGGCTTCGTGGGAGTCCTCCGGTTCCGAGAAGACGTCGAGGACGGTCGCGATGTCGCTCCCGATCGCGTTCTGGAACCCCAGGATCTCCTCCGGGGCGACCTCCACCGAACCGTAGGCGTGCTGCTGGAAGGCGCCCGAGTCGGTCATCACCGGACCATCGAAGCGGATGAGGCGATGGATGCCCTCCGCCTCGGCGACGGTGCGCAACGGCGGGGTTCGCCACGTGATGTACGCCGACGTGATCACCGCTCGTACTCCGAGCCGGGCGCGCATCTCCTCCGGGGCCACGGGCTGACGGGCCGGATCCGGATGCACCACGGGGAGCAGGGCGGGTGTCTCGATCGGGCCGTGCGGGGTGGAGAACCGCCCCAGCCGCGCCAGACCGTCCCGGTCGAGGAGCTCGAAGTCGACCATCTCGCCGGCCACCGTCTTGCCCCGTTAAGGATGGCGAGTCCCCGGCCCCGCGGTCGATTCGTACCCCGCCCGGATCCTCTGGAGGAGGTCCACGAGCATCGCGAGGGTGAGTTTGCCCGTGTTCGTGTTCTGCGGGCTGGGATGGTACGAGCCCCACAGCAGCGGGCGTCCCGGTCCGAGGGGAACGCAGGTTCCGTGAGCGAAGGCGCCCGCCGGACGTTCGCTCCCGTACACGCCGGGCACGACATCGCGGACGGCATCCCAGGCCACCCCTCCGAGCGCGAGGATCGCTCGGGCTTCCGTCAGGAGGCGCAGCTCCCGTTCGAGGAACGGCGCGCAATGCGCGCGTTCTTCGGGCGTTGGGCGGTTGTCGGGCGGGGCACAGCGCAGCGCCGCCGTGAGGTACAGGTCCTGATACCGCAGGCCGTCCCCCCGGTGCAGCGAGGTTGGTTGGTTCGCAAACCCCGCCGCATGGAACGCCCGGACGAGAAACGCGGCCGAACGATCCCCCGTGAAGACCCGACCGGTTCGGTTCGACCCGTGGGCCGCTGGCGCGAGGCCGACCGCCACGAGCCTGGCCGCGGGGTCGCCGAAGCCCGGGACCGGTCGGCCCCAGTACTCCTCATCGCGGAACTCTCGCTTCTTCTCCCGGGCGACGCGCTCCCGGTACCGGACCAGGCGGGGACACCGGGCGCAGACGACCACCTCGCGGCGGACGAGCTCGAGGGAATCGGCCACGCCGGGAGGGAGCGTCGCCCCCTCTTGGGGATTCCCGTGACCTCCGTCCCGGTAGTCACCCAGCGTGACCTACCCCTATAGAAGGGGGTGCCTCTCCCTCCACCGATGGCAGAAACGCGAATCCCGCGGCACGCGAGGATCCGACTCGGGGCTCTCGAGGGCGACCTACGGGCCGATCCGGATGTCGAGATTGACGTCGACGGCCGCCTCGCCGTCGCGGGCCAGGCCCGATTCGATGGGAACGCCGACGTGCGGGGCGACATGGAATGCCGGTCGTTCCGGTCCGACGATGGCACGGTCCGGGTGCGCGGTCATCTGTTCGTTGCGGAGGATCTCGAATCGCGTGACGGGGCGGTCGAGGTGGACGGTGAGCTCCGGGCCCGAAGCGTAGACGTCGACCGGGGGTTGAACGTGGGGGGTCCCGCTACGGCCGAGGAGTTCGAGGTCGGCGGGAAGCTCGAAGGTGCCCAGACCCTCACCGCGAAGACGGTCTCTGTCGGGGGTAAGCTCCGTCTGGCCGGGAAGTTGACCGCCGAGAGTGTTGAGGCGGGAGGTTCCGTCGACCTCAAGGAGGTCGCACTGGATTCGATCGAAGTCGGAGGTCTCGTGAGCCTCGCCGGGGGGATCGTTCGGCGGTCGATCGAGGTGGGGGGTCGGTTCACCTCCTCGGCCCCGCTGGAGTTCGGCGCGCTCGAAGTCGGGGGTATCGCCCAGTTCCACGATGCGGCGAAGGGTCGCCACATCGAGGCCGGAGGGATGATGAGCGCCGACCGCGACCTCACGTTCGAGGACCTCGAGGTCGGAGGGTTCGGCTCGATTGGGGGCAACGGCCGCGGCCGGGACGTCGAGGTCGGGGGCCGGTTCACGGTGAAGGGATCGCTCGAGCTCACCGGCCGGCTTGAGGTGGGAGGAGAGATCTCGGTGGGCGAGGGGGTGACCGGGGCGAATCTGGAAGTCGGCGGCAAGATCGAGGCCCGGCGAGCGGTGTTCAGCGGGGAGGTAGAGATCGGCGGGGTCGTCACCACCCGCGAGGGACTGAAGGCCGCGCGAGTGCGGCTCGACCGGAAGTCCCGCGCCCGGGGCCCGCTGGTCGGCGGTGAGGTTCAGCTGGATACGAAGGCGACAGCCGAGGATATCTACGGCGACACCGTGGAGCTGAACGAGAAGGCCGAGGCGGTGCGAGTGTTCGCGCGACGAGTGGTCTTGAGCGACGGTGCCTCCGTCGACCAGGTGACGTACACCGAGTCGCTCGAGATGCGGGACGGAGCCCGGGTGCGGGCCACGCCCCAGAAGGTGACGGAGCTACCTCCGTTCCCCCTGTGAGCCGAGGACGCACCGATGATGGACGGCGCGTCCGGCACCCCTCGACGAAGAGAGGTAAGCGATCTCTACGCCACGGTCCTCGAGGTCGTCAAGCGCTACCATGGCGCCGCCCGTATCACGAGGATCTCCTACGGTGCCGGCATGCCGGTCGACCGGCTCCGAAACTTCGTCGACCGGCTGCTCGCGCTCGGGCTCCTCAAGTCCGAGGAGATCGACGGCCGACCCGCCTACGACATCACCCCGAGGGGACAGGAGTTCCTCGACACCTACTGGAAGATGCGCGGGTACATCGAAGTGTTCGAGCAGGCTCCCGACCCGGCCGGGCGACGCCGATCTCCTCGCTGAGCGCTAACTGTAGCGGGGAACCTTCGGGTCGACGCGGACCGACCAGGCGTCGATCCCGCCGGAGAGGTTCGCGACCTTCGAGAACCCGTTCTCGGCGAGGAATCCGGCCACCATCAGCGACCGGGCGCCCGAATGGCAGTAGACGACCACCTGCCGGTCCCTAGGGATCTCCTCGAGACGCGCCGGCACATCCCCCATCGGAATGTGCAGGGAGGGATCGATCGATGCGAGCTCCCGCTCGAACGACTCCCGAACGTCCAGCAGGACGACCGAGTCCGGCTTTGCGCGCAACCGCTGAGCGACGGCTCCGGGGTCGAGCTGTTCCAGCATGTCGGCCCCGCCACACGTGCGAGGCCTTAGCCTTTGTTGTGGCACCGGGAAGGATTGGAGCGGCCCGCCCGCGCGGACGGCGGCGGTGCCGATTCACTGGGCCCGCTTCGCAGTCCGTTGACGAAGGTCTCGAACCTTCCGATAGTGACGCTGGACACGTACCCGGTTTCCACAGCCGGTGGGAGAGCACCATCGCTGGGACTTCGTGGGAGCGACGAGGAAGTGGAGGCAGCCCGGTCCGAGGCAACGCCGGATCCGGGCGGGCGGCGTTCCGGCAAGTAGCTCCATCGCAGACCGCGCCGCACGGGCGGTCACCCGAGCCGAACCCCCTCGTCCTATCCTCGACTGTTCCACAACCCAGGAGCGAGAGCTCCGTCGAAGTTGCGGAACCATCGAAGAGCGCACGGCCGCTCGATTGATCGCGGCGATCGCATCGTCCGACGGCGAAGTCCCGTCGGCCACCGCCCCGAAGAGCCGAACGAGATCGCCGCGAAAACGCCGAAGGGCTGGCAGTTCGGGCGAGCGGATAGGGCCGAGGTCGGTCAATCCTCTCTTCCGCGCCCAGGCCCGGGCGTCCTTCTCCGAGACGAGCACATCGCTCCCCTGGCAGGCCGGACAGGCCGTGGTGTTCGCGAAGTCCACGGCGAACCAACGGGAGTCCTCCCGGTCTTTGGTCGGCGTCACCCCCACCTTCCCGGACGAACCTCCTAAGTGCGAAAGGGAAATAAGCTAATGGGACTAACGCATCTCGGGCATTAGCATGGCGAGAGTGACCGACCCGGTGTGCGAGATGGTCATCGAGGACTCCAAAGCGGCGGCCCACGGCACGTACGGCGGCACGACCATCTACTTCTGTTCTGCAAGCTGCCAAAAGCACTACGAAAAGACCCACCCCCGGTCCGGGTAAACCCGCCCCCCCACGTTCGAGGCGGTTCGCCGGGTCCCGTGAGTCGTTCATGGCGACGGACCCGATCTGTGGAATGTTCGTCGACGAGGCGGACGCGGAGCTCCGACTGGTTCGTGGGAATCGGACTTACTACTTCTGTTCCTCCCACTGCCTCGAGGAGTTCGCTCGGCCCGAAGGGGCCCTCCGTGCGCTTCGCCGGAAACTGGGGGTCGCCTGGCCACTCTCAATCGGAGTGGTCCTGCTCACGTACCTGTTCCGGTTCCCCGGCTCGGATTGGCTCATGCTCGCCCTTGCGAGCATCGTCCAGTTCTACCCCGGCTCCCAGTATTACGTGAGCACCAGGGCCGCCGTTCGGAGCCGGACCTGGAACATGGACGTGCTCATCGCCGTGGGCACCACGGTGGCGTACGCCTACAGCGTCGCGGTGCTCGTGGCGCCGGGCCGTCTTCCCGCATCGCTCTACTTCGATGCCTCGACTCTGATCGTGACCCTCATCCTTACCGGGAACTACCTCGAGCACCTTACCCGGGAACGCGCTCGCGGAGCGGTTCGTGCGCTCGCCGAGCTGGTGCCGACCACGGCCACGGTCTTGCGGACCGGCCAGGAAGTCCAGGTACCGGTCTCGGAGGTTCAGCCCGGCGATCGTTGGCGGGTGCTGCCCGGAGGCCGCTACCCGACGGACGGGACGGTCATCGAGGGCCTCTCCTTCACCAGTGAGGCGTTGCTCACCGGAGAGAGCCTGCCCGTCGAGAAGGGACCGGGCTCGACCGTGCTGGCTGGGGGAACGAACGGTGAGGGTACGCTCACCGTCCTCGCCACGAGAGTGGGGTCCGACACGGTGCTCGCGCAGGTCGGCCAACTCGTAACGGAAGCAGAGACCAGCAGAGTGCCTCTCCAGCAACTCGCGGATCGCATCGCGGCGGCGTTCGTTCCCCTCGTGTTCGCCCTCGCGGCCCTAGCGGCCGCGGGCTGGTATGTCGTGGGCGCGGGATTCACGATCGCGCTCCTCGTTTTCGTCTCGGTGGCGATCACGGCCTGTCCCTGCGCGTTCGGCATCGCGACACCGGCCGCCATCGTAGTGGGCACCGGAAGGGCGGCCGAGGAGGGGATCCTGTTCAAGGGTAGGGATTCGCTCGAACGGGCGAGCGGGGTCTCCGTCGTCCTGACCGACAAGACCGGGACGCTGACGCGGGGTCGCCCGTCGCTCACGGATACCGTTCCCGCAGCGGGCGTCCGCCCGGAAGAACTCATCGCCCTCGCAGCCACCATCGAAGCGGGCTCGGAGCATCCGCTCGCCCGCGCTGTGATCGAGGCGGCCCAGGGCCGCCGACTCTCCTTCCCGGTGGCGGAAGCGGTCCGTGCGGACCCGGGCAAGGGGGTTCGAGCTTCGCTCGGGGGCGTGCCCGTCGCGGTGCTCAGCGGCAAGGCCGTCACCGAGGAACGCGTCCACCTAGGACCGCTTCAGGAGTCCGCCGAGCGCCTCGAAGACGAAGGGAAGGCGTGGTCGGCGGTCCTCCGGGGCGGGGTCGCCATCGGCCTTCTCGGATTCTCTGATGAGGTCGCCCCCGGGGTCGCCGCTGCGGTGAGCGACCTCGCCCAAGACGGCATCGGCGTCGTGATGGTCACCGGAGACCACGAGGCGGCCGCCCTCCGGGTAGCGCAGTCGGTCGGGATCCGCGAGGTCCACGCCGGGCTGGGTCCGCGAGAGAAGCTCGAGCTGATCCGAGGATTCCAGCAGCGGGGGGCGAAGGTCGCCTACGTGGGGGACGGGATCAACGATGCGCCGGCGCTCGCCGCCGCGGACCTCGGGATCGCGATTGGGGCCGGGACCGAGGTCGCCCGAGAGGCCGGAGGGGTGATTCTCCTGCGCTCCGACTTCCGGGAGGTCGCCTTCGCCCTTCGCATGGGCCGACGAACCGTCCGCAAAGTGCGGGGCAATCTCGCTTGGGCCCTCGGGTACAACTCGGTCCTCCTTCCGGTGGCGATGGGGGCGCTGGTCCCCGTGTTCGGGCTCGGGGTCTACAACGTGCTCCCGATCACCGGCGCACTCGCCATGGGTATCTCCTCCACCACCGTCGTGCTGAATTCCCTCTCGCTCCGTTGGGAGCGTCCGGGCCCGGATGCTCGGACGGTCCCTTCCGCCGTGTGACCCTTCGGCACTGCGGTGGGGGCGGCACGCTTTTTAGTCCACTCGGCAGACCTCCGCAATTCCGGACGAGCATGACGCCCAGTCTCGAAGCGGTGGGATTGACGAAGCGGTTCGGTTCGTTCACCGCGCTCGACCATCTCAACCTCAAGGTCGAGGGGGCGAAGTGCGTCGGTTTCCTAGGCCCGAACGGAGCCGGCAAGACGACGACCCTGAAGATGTTCACCGACCTCATCTTCCCCACCGAGGGCCAGGCGTTCATCAACGGCGTCTGCGTGCAGACGGACCGCAAGCAGGCGCTCTCGACCTGCGGCGACCTGATCGAGTCCCCGGAGATCTACCCGGCGTTGACCCCCCGGGAAGCGTTCGAGATGAGCGGGGCGCTGCGCGGAATGCGGCCGGAGGAAATTCGCGCCCGGACCGCGATCGTCCTCGACGAGGTGAAGATGACGGAGTGGGCCAACCAGAAGGTCGGTCGCTTTTCGAAGGGGATGAAGCAGCGGGTGAACATCGCGGCGGCGCTCCTCTCCGACCCCGACGTCGTGATTCTGGACGAGCCGAGCACCGGGCTCGACCCGCGCGGGATGGCCGAGGTGCGGAGCATCGTCCGGGGCCTCAAGAACGAGAACCGACTGATTTTCATGAGCAGCCACATCCTGAGCGAGGTCGTTGACGTCTGCGACGAGGTCGCGTTGCTCGACCGCGGAAAGCTCCTCTTCGCGGACCGCCTCGCGAAGGTGGCCGACCGGCTCGGTGGCGGCGTCCGGGGGATCGAGGCGGAGTTCACCTCCCCGATCGACGATGCCGTCGTCGCCGAGAAGGTCCAACCGCTTCCCGGGGTCGTGAGCTGGTCGCGGGATAGCCCGACCCGGCTCACCCTTCAGGTGAAGGGGGGCCTTCCCGAGCAGTCGCGCCTGCTCTCGCAACTGGCGGGGCTCGGGCTCGGATTGGTGAGCTTCCGAGAGTCCCGGAGCGCCCTCGAGGAGGTCTACCTTCGAGAGATCTCCGTGGGGGACGCATGAGCGCGATCCCGGTACCGGTCCCGACCGAGGGTGGGGCGGCCGGAGGGGACGGAACCCTCGGGCAGGTCCCGAGCACGTTCCAGCAAGTGCTCCTCCTCTCCCGCTACCAGTTCCGGGATTACCTCCGCTCCCGGCGGTTCATCCTGATGATGGCGATCGTGGCCGCGACGGGTGCCATCCTGACCGCCGTCGTGGCCTACTTCCGGCCGTCTTCCCTCCTCGATAACGCGAACGACTTCTACGGAGGCCTCTGGGCGGGCGGCGCGACGTTTCTGATCCTGTTCGCCGGGATCATCTTCGGCGGAGACGCGATCGCGGGGGAGTTCCAGAACAAGACGGGCTACTTCCTGATGGGTCTCCCCGTGCGCCGGGCCACCGTGTACGCGGGCAAGTACCTCGCGGTGCTATTGGCCTCCCTGGTCTCGATCCTCGTCTACCTCGCGATCATCATGGGCAACGGCACGTACTACCTCGGGGTCGGAGCGTTCTCGGACCTCGGCCCACTCGCGGCATCGATTGCGCTCGCGATCCTCTACCTTCTCGCGTTGATGGGATTCGTTTTCCTGTTCAGCTCGATGTTCAAGACGAGCGTCTACGCGGTCCTCGTCGTCGCCGTGTTGTTCCTGTTCGGGTTCAGCATCGTGCAGACGGTCGTCCTCGACTTGGCGCACATCGAGCCGTGGTTCATGCTCTCCTACGCGAACGGAGTGATCGGCTATCCGCTCAGCGGGGTACCCGCGCACATCCAGCACGTACGGAACCCATTCACCCGCGTCACCTCCACCGCGTACAACCCCACCTACCTCGAGGGGATCGGCGTCATGCTCGGCTACTGGATCGGAACGACGTTCGCGGGGCTGTTCTTCTTCGAGCGGGAAGAGTTCACGTAGGACCGTCGCCCGCCTCCGGACTACGCGGTGTTCGCCTCGGCCCGAAGGCGGGGGGTCACGTAGAGCGCGAGGATCGCACCGGCCGGTACGACGGGTGCCACCAGCACCGACCAGACCAGCAGCGGGCTCGAGCTCGTCGCGAGGACCACGCCTCCCAGCACGGGGGCCAGGATCTGGCCCACCCCGAGGATGGCCAGAAAGATCCCGTTGTAGGCGCCGATTTCTGTCGGGCTGGCGAGGTTCGACGGAAGCGTGGTGCTGGGGATCGATCCGAAATTCTCGCCGAGCGTGAGGACGAAGACGACCGCGAAGAAGGCGGGGACCAGGTGGAACGACCATTGTCCCACGACTCCGAGCAAGAGGAAACCGGCCGCGTACAGCGCGATGCTGAGGACGTACAGGAGCGTGTGTCGCCGGCCAAGGGACGCGCGGGTCATCGGTGCCTGGCCGAATACCACGATCAGTCCGTTGAGGGCGAGGCCCGCACCAAGGATGGCGTACGGAATCCCCAGCACGCTGTTGACGTAGAGGGGGAAGATCGTGCCCCACTGCCCGACGGTCAGCTGGGAAATCGCACAGGCTCCGCAAAACGCTAGGAACGGTCGGTCGCGGGCGAGGACCGCTAGGCTCTGCCGGATCGAGCCCGGCCGCGGCCGGGGACTGGTTTCGGACGAGCCCCTCCGGGAACGAACTCGGGCGAGGTCGTAGGGAGAAGGGTCGAGGAACGCGGCCACGAACGCCGTTCCGGCGAGCAGCACGACGCCCGCCGCCAGTGCTACGTCGACGAACCCCAGTAGCCCGATGAGGGACCCCCCGACGAGAACTCCGACAGTGAATCCGACGTTCCACCCGATTCGGAGCCACGTGAAGCCGAGCGTCCGGTCGGAGCCCTGAGTGAAGTCGGCGACGTAGGCGGAAATCGCCGGACCGGCGATCGCTCCTACCACCTGGATTTCGGTCGCCAAGAGGAACACCTCGAGGAGCGAGCGGGCCTGCATCGCAACGGCGAGCCCGAGGTAGGAGGCGGCCTCGATCGTGAGCGCGATCAGGAACACCCGGCGACGACCCGCCCGATCGGTGAGCAATCCCGCCAGCGGGTTGATCAGGAGCGGCGCGACACCGGTGAGGGCGACGAGCACCCCGATTTCGACGTACCCTATCCCGAGGACGTTCCGGAGGTAGAGCACGATGAACGGCAGAACCAGGCTCTGCCCGGTCGCCCGGATCGCCCCGCTGGCCCCCAGCCAGCGAACATTGCGATCCACCCTGTTCCCCCCCGACGCACCGAGGTCGACGGGCGGATTCGCAAAGCCTTATGGGTAAACCTTCGGTCGAGCCGCCGAGCGATGGCGGACCAGGACCTTTCGAACGAGCTCACCGGGCAGGGATACCAGCTCGTGGGCAAGCACAGCGCCGTCAAGCTCTGCTACTGGTCGCGGGAGTCGCTCGCCCGGGGACGGGACTGCTACAAGGGCCGCTTCTACGGCATCGAGAGTCACCGGTGTCTGCAGATGTCCCCGGCGATCGATTCGTGCAATCTCCACTGCCGCTTCTGCTGGAGAAACCAAGGGTGGGAAAACGACGAATCGATGCCCGAGTTCGACGACCCCGAGACGCTGCTCGACCGTTCCGTCGAGGCGCAGCGGCGCATCCTCTCGGGATTCAAGGGAGACCCCTCCGTCGTGCCGGAACGGTGGGAAGAGTCCCAGACCCCCCGCCACATCGCGATCTCCCTCACCGGGGAACCGACGCTCTACCCGAAGATGAACCGGTTCCTCGAGCTCTGTCACGAGCGCGGAATCACGACGTTCCTCGTGACCAACGGCACGAACCCGGACGCGCTCCGCGCTCTCGACCCGCTGCCGACGCAGCTCTACGTTTCGGTGACCGCCCCGAATGCGCAGGTGTTCCGTCGTCTCACGCTGCCGGCGCAAGACGACGCGTGGGAGCGCCTGCTCGAGTCGCTCCGCATCGTCCGCGACCTCAAGACCCGCCGCGTGGTCCGCCATACCCTGGTGAAGGGTTGGAATCTCGGCTGGGTCGAATCCTACGCGGAGCTCGATCTTGAGGCGCGTCCGGATTTCATCGAGCCCAAGGGGTACGTCTACATGGGCAAGTCCCGGCGGCGGCTGGGGCGGGACCAGGAGCCGACCCACGGCGACGTCGCCGAGTTCGCCCACCGGCTCGCCACGCGCACCGGTTATCAGTTCCTCGACGAGTCACCAGATTCCAAGGTCGTTCTGCTAGGCTGGTCCAACGAGGGTCGGTTTCTTCCCGGACGCAGCCCCGTCGAGCGCCCGCTCCGAATAGCCGCCGCGGCCGTGAGCAGCTGACGACCGAACGGGCGGGTCCACGTCGAACTAGATCAGCCGCCAGTTCAGCACTTCGATGAAGACGGCGGCCGCCAGCCCCATTCCCATCACGAGATAGGGATTGAGCTTGAGCGCCCGCGTCTCCTCCATGTCGTAGTACTGGATGAGACCGGCGGCGCTCGAGAAGCCCCGCTGGCGTTTCTCCGGCATGTCGAACCCGTGAAGCGTGAGGTCGCTATATAACCGCTTTCGGGGAGGCTACCGGCGGAACGAGTAGCGCTCGCCCTCGAGGACCGCGTCTTCGATAGCGTCCTGGATCCGGCTGACGAGCCCGGAGCCGAGACTCGATGCGCTACCGTTCAGGAGTCGGTCGAAAAGCGGCCTCGGCGGGCTCAGTCGGAGCGTCCGACGGGAGGAGACGCCCGTCACCTCCGCCAGCGCTTCGAGCGCGGCTTCCCGGTCGGCAAGCCCATCGATGAGACCGAGCCTGAGCGCTTGACTTCCCGTCCAGAACTCTCCCGTGGCGAGCGGGAGGACTTCCTCCACCGTCTTCTTGCGCTCTTGAGCCACGAGGTGCACGAACACGTCGTACCCTTCTTGGGTGATCGCCTGCAGCTTGGCCCGTTCGACCTCGGTGAGCGGGCGGTACCCTTGGTAGGCGTCTTTGTGGACGCCCGCGTGGAGAAGCTCGACCGAGACCCCAAGGCGGCGCAGCAGGTCCCGAACGGCGAAGTGGGCTGAAATCACCCCGATCGAGCCGACATCGGACTCCGGATACGCGAAGATCTTCCGCGCACCGAGCGCGGCCATGTACGCGCCGGACGCCCCGATAGACCCGATGGAGGCGTACACCGGCTTCACCTCGTTGAGCCGCTTCACGCCGAGGTAGAAGTCCATCGAAGCGATCGCCTCCCCGCCTCCGCTCGAGAGGTCGAGGAGGACTCCCTTCACACGACGTTTGTATCGAAGTACCTTGAGGAGCCGCAGGTACGGCTCCACCGTTCGCTCCCGGATCGTCCCTCGGAAGGCCACATGGGCGAGAGCTTCGCGCATCGTCCCCCGGCCGGAGGGCCGTCTCGGCTAATAACTCCGGCCCGGCGCTCTCCGACCGATGTTTCAAGTAACCGCCTCGAGCAATCGATGACGTGGCCCGTCGAGGAGAGGCCCCGGGTCGGTTTCGGAGCTGGGTGCGTCGCAACCTGCCGGCGCTCTCCCTCCTTCTGCTCGCCCCGTCGATCCCGGAGCTTCTGACGGGCTCTACTCCGATCTCGAATCTCGTTTTCAATCCGGTCGGATTCGCCGTCGGCTTTCCCCTCGACATCGCCCTCTACGGATCGGGTGCGCTCCTGATCCGTGAGTTCGCGGTGGTCTACCGTAAGGGGTGGGCCTCGATCCTCTTACTCGGGGCCGCGTACGGGATTGCTGAGGAAGGCTTCGAGGTGCACACCTTCTTCCAACCGTCGGGAACCCCTGTGGGCGCCCTGGGGTCCTACGGCCATCTCTTCGGGGTCAACTGGCTATGGGCGCTCCTCCTCACCCTCTTCCACGCGACCTACTCGATTGCCCTGCCCATTCTCTTGGTTCGGCTCTGGTTCCCGGAGGAGCGCGACCACCGCTGGCTCACGCCCCGCACCGTGACGCTGCTCGCAGTGCTTTTCTTCGGGGAGGTCGCGGGGTTCGGAGCATTCGTGGTCGGCCACGGGCCGTCTCCGCCCGTGCTCCTTCTTTTCCTCGCGGTCGTCGCAACGCTGGCGACTCTGGCCATCTGGGTGCCGCGCGATCTGCTGAGGACCGTTCCCGGGCCGCCGAGACTGGGGCGGACGGCGCTGGTCTTTCTGGGAGCCGTGGAGTTCGCGGTCTACGTCATCGTGCTGGTGATGGCGAGCACGCGTGCGATCCCCGCCTTGGCCAGCGCGTCGCTCGTGCTGGTGGCCAACGGCGGAGTGCTCGTGGTCCTGCTCGTAAGGGTCGGGACTCAGGATCTGGAACGCTCCGAGTTCCGGTTTGCGGTCGGTATGCTCTCGGCCCTGTTCGCTTGGGACGTCCTCATCGAGTTCATCCTGGTCCCTGGGATTCTCGGCGTGACGGCGATATTCGTCTACCTGCTCTATCGCCTCGACCGGAAACTCAAGGCCCGCACCAACCTGGTGAAGGTGCCGGTGGGTGCGTCGTGGGCTCCTCCCCCAGATACCTAGGGCCGGTTTCGGGAGGGCCACCGGCGGGTGGGTCCCTGTCGTACAAAGAACAAAGGTTGGGACGCGGGTAGCGGAAAGCTCCCGCGTCCGTCAGTGGCACTACTAGGCGGGCTCAGGTCCCAGTGATCCACTCCATGGGACGCGTCCAGTACCGTTGCTCCGGAACGAGCCCGCGGCGTCCTGCGTAACTCGAAGCGTCCCGGACGGACGGAGTCTCGGGGTGCTCTCGGCGGTTGGTGGCGATTTCTATGGCGGTTCTCGCGTAGAGGCCGTTCATCGAGTTCGGAATGGTTCGGAGGGGTATTCCCCGGACGCACACGCGAAACTCACGCTCGGTGAGCGCCGAGCGATAGCGAATCGAAGCGCCGCAACCGCTTTCCCGAGTCGGCCGGATGGGCGGGGGTGCCCTTTCCTCGGCCCGAGGTCGACATTCGCTCCCCTCCGCCGGCGTTCGACGACCTCATCGATTGGCTCGAGCGGTGGAGCTACAGCCTCGTGCTGCTCGAGGAGTACCCCCTCCGTGACATCCAAGCGGCGATCGACGCGGTGGAGGATGCGGTTCGATCCCACCGGAAGGAGGCCGACCGATGGGTCGCTCCCCTGCGATCGGCAGGCGGGGAAACGGCCCGCGGCGCCCAAGTGATCCTGCACGATCACGAGTGGTTCGACACCTCGTTGGAGCAGTTCTGGTGGTTCTACCGAGTGGTCGAGTCCGACGGTCACGGCGGTCACCGGCAGGCGCTCGGCCAGTACGGCCGGGTGCTCGCGGAGGCGTTGCGCCGGCACCGCCGGGACGAACGGTGGCTCGAGGCAAGGTCGAACACCCGACCGTTGGCGCGTGCGGTCCCTCGCGCCGAGAAACCCTAATTAGCTCGCCCGCGAGAGCTGGCGGTAGCGAAATGGCGGCTCGCGGGTCCGAGGCCGTTTGGGTCGAAAAGTACCGGCCCACCTCCCTCAAGGACATGGTCGGCCAGGAGGCGATCATTCCGCTGCTCCGGTCGTACGCGGAGAAGCGGTCGATGCCGCACCTCCTGTTCGCCGGACCGCCGGGGAGCGGGAAGACCACCGCGGCACTCGCCCTGGCACGAGACCTCTACGGGACCGAATGGCGCCAGAACTTCCTGGAGACGAACGCGTCGGATGAACGCGGGATCGACACGGTCCGGACGACGATCAAGCAGTACGCGCGCACCGCTCCGCTCGGCGACATCGGGTTCAAGCTCCTATTCCTCGACGAGGCCGACAACCTCACCTCCGAAGCGCAAGGGGCGCTTCGCCGAATGATGGAACGCTACTCGGGGTCGTGCCGGTTCATCCTCTCCTGCAACTACTCCTCGCGGATCATCGACCCGATCCAGTCGCGGTGCGCCGTGTTCCGGTTCCGCGCCTACTCCCCCGACGCCGTCCGTACCCAACTCAAACGCGTGGCGACCGCGGAAGGCAAGAAGCTCTCGGCCGACGCGCTCGAAACGATCCTGACGGCGAGCGGTGGGGACATGCGGCGGGCGACCAATCTCCTTCAGCTTGCCGGCACGCACACGGACAACATCTCCGCGGAGACGATCAAGGAGTACGCTACCGTACCGCTCCGCCGCGAGGTCGAGGGGATGCTCTCGGCGGCCCTCTCCGGGAACTTTCGCGAGGCTCGGGACCGGCTCTTCTCGCTCTTCGTGGAGCGAGGGGCTTCCGGTGAAGATATCCTGAGGGCGATCCACAGCTACCTGCCGGACATCCCCGAGAACCTGCTGTCGGCGCGCGACAAGGTGCGCCTCCTCGAGTACCTGGGCGAAGTGGACTTCCGGCTCGCGCAGGGCGCTTCGGACCGCATCCAACTAGAAGCGGTTCTCGCCCATGTCGCGGCGGGGGCCGAAGGGAGAAAGGAGTAGATGGCCCGCCAGAGAGACGTCGGACGGAAACCCCGAGTCCATCGACGCGCGATCGCCCAGGGAGAGCTCCGGATGCGGCCGTCGACGCGCAACGCGATCCGGGCTCGCCGGGTCGAGAAGGGAGATCCGCTCGCCGCCGGGGAGCTCGCCGGCCTTCTGGCGATGAAGCGCACCTCGGATCTCATTCCCCATTGCCACTCGGTCCCCCTCACCTCGAGCTCGGTCGAGCTCGAGCTCTCCCGCCAGGGGGTCCGGGTCCGGGTCGAGGCCGAGACCGTCGATCGCACCGGAGTGGAGATGGAGGCGCTGGTCGGGGCGAGTGTCGCGCTCCTCACGGTATGGGACATGGTCAAGTACCTCGAGAAGGATGCGCGGGGGCTCTATCCGACGACCTCCCTCGGTCCGGTCCGGGTCGTCGCGAAGGCGAAGTCGTCCCCGGAGGCATCATGAGCGAAGCGAAAGGAACGCCGGAAGCGACGAGCCGCCACCATCTGCACGGGACCCGATCGCTCGGGTTCGTGGTCCTCTCCGTCTCCGACACGCACACCGAACAGGACGACCCGTCCGGCCACCTCGCGCGCGACCTTCTCTCGAAGGCTGGGCACAAGGTCGTGCACTACGCGCTGGTTGCGAACTCGATTGCCGACGTGCGGGAACGTCTCGAACCATGGCTCGGGGAGGTGGGGGTCGAGGCGGCGATCACCGTGGGCGGGACGGGGGTCAGTTCCCGAGACCTTACCGTCAACGCGCTGGAGGCGATGGGGGGCCGGAAACTCGAGGGGTTCGGCGAACTCTACCGCTCGATCAGTTTCGCCGAAGTAGGGCCGCTCGCGATGATCAGCCGCGCCTCGCTGTTCGTCATCCAGGGAAAGCCGATCTTCGCACTCCCGGGAAGCGAGCGGGCCGTACGCACCGCGATCGAGAAGTTGATCGTCCCCGGGGCGATCCACCTGGTCGAAGAGCTCGAGCGGTAACCCCCGCGACGAACTAGGCGCGCGACCGGACCGCGAGCGCGCCCATCGGCGGCGGCCCGGGGTCGAGGAGCTGGGAAGCGACGCCCTGGTTCCGGCAGAAGTCGTTCCACGCGGTGTTTGCCTCGATGTGGTGCGCGAGCAGGATCCCTCTCGGAGAGAGGGCTTCCCACGCCGCTCGGAGCTCGAACCGAGCGCGGGCCGCGACCGGCCCGTTATCGTAGAGGAACAAGTCGACACGGCTCGACCCCGCGAGGATCTCCCGAAGCCGTTCCTCGCTGTTCCCGAGGGCGAGCGTCCAGCGGGTCCTCAGGGTCGGCGGAACGAACTGACCGACGGTGACGTCGCGCACCCCCGGAGAGCGCCCGTTCGTCGGACCCGGGCCGAGCGAGGTGAGCTCCCCCTCGCCGTTGGCGTTGAGCGCCGACAGGATCCAGGCCGTGGAGTAGCCCGGTCGAACGCCCGTCTCGACGACGCGACGCGGGGCCGCCGCACGGACGATCAGGTAGAGGAGCGCTCCCTGGGGAAGCTCCCGCGTGAACGCGACCCCGGCGCCTCGACTGAGCAGCGTGTCGGGGAGGTCACCCTCCTTCAACTCGCGACGGAACCTCGAGAGCTCCGACGCCGGCGCCCCCGTCAATTGAGAGATGCGCTCCAGGGAGGCGCTCCGGAAGAGCAGCATCCGCTGTCGGATCCCTTTCCGCGCCGCCGGCGAGAGGACGGCCGGCCGCGACCGGACCCGGTCGACGTAGGGAACGGAATCGCCGGAGCGAGCGCTTCCGCCGGTCGATAGGCCCGGCCCATCCCGGGCACTCGAAAAAAAGGTCACGGGACTCAATGGTCTCCGGTCTACAAAGACACTTCGCCCTACCCGGCCGCGCCGCGCGGCCGAAGGGAAGCCGGCACCGCTCGATTTCCCCGGCGTCAGAGAACGATTTAATAGCCGAGTCGCCTCGTTGACCTCGAGGAAGCCCGATGAGTGTGCAGGAAGTTGGCGACGCCAACTACGACCGTTTCGCCCAGGAGAACTCCGCCGCCGTGATCGACGTCTGGGCGCCCTGGTGCGGGCCATGCCGCATGGTCTCCCCGATCGTCGACCGTCTGAGCCAGAAGTACCACGGCAAGGTCGCCTTCGGCAAGATGAACTCCGACGACAACGGCGAGAAGGCGGGCGCCCTCGGCATCATGAGCATCCCGACGCTCCTCTTCTACAAGCAGGGGAAGCTCGTCGACCGGATCGTCGGGGCGTACCCCGAAGAGGTCATCGACGAGCACATCCGCCGGCTCCTCTGACTCCGCAGCCCGGGGAACGGGTGGCCGCCGGCGGCGGGCCCCCCGGTTCTTGCCCTCGTGCCTCCGCAGTCGTTTAGTCCTGCTCGGCTAGGGGGGCCGACATGAGTGCCCCGGCGGCCGACCTGCAGCTCGCGCGCTATTCGTTCCAGCGCAAGCTGGACGAGATCGCGGCGTGCCGGGGTCGTGCGACCGAACTGATCAGCCTGTACGTCTCGCCGGGGAAGCAGATCTCGGACGTCATGAGCTACCTCCGGAACGAGTACGCCCAGAGCTCGAACATCAAGAGCCGCACGACCCGCAAGAACGTCATGTGGGCGATCGAGTCGCTCATGGGCCGCGTCCGGGCGTTCAAAGAGCCGCCCCCGAACGGGGTGGCGTTCTTCGTCGGAAACAAGGCGGTAGGGGCGGACAAGACGGAACCGGTCACGTTCATCGTCGAACCTCCCGAGGCGCTCAACACGTACCTCTACCGGTGCGACTCGACGTTCTTCCTGGATCCCCTGCTCGCGATGGTCCACGAGCCGGACGTATGGGGCCTCATCGTGATGGACCGGGCCGAGGTGACCCTCGGGCTCCTGCGCGGAAAGCGGGTCGAGGCGCTGCGGAACCGCTCCTCGCTCGTCCCGAGCAAGCACGGTCGGGGCGGCCAGTCTCAGCACCGGTTCGAGCGGATGATCGAGCACGCCGCCCACGAGTTCTTCGTGAAGATCGCGGAGATGGCGGCGGAGCTGTTCCTCCCGCGCAAGGACCAACTGAAGGGGATCCTCCTCGGAGGGCCGGGCGCGACCAAGGAGTACTTCTACAAGGAGGGGTACCTCCACTACGAGCTCCAGCAGAAGGTCGTTCAGCCGCTGTTCGACACCGGCTACACGGACGACTACGGTCTCCGCGAACTGGTCGAGAAGGCGACCCAGACGCTCCACGGGCTCGAGCTCACCGAGGAGAAGCGGCTCATCCAGCGGCTCCTCAACGAGATCCGCAAGGCCGAATCCGGGCTCGCGGCCTACGGCGAGGTGGACGTCAACCACGCCCTCGACCTCGGCGCGGTGGATACCCTGATCGTCTCCGAAGGGCTCCGCCAGCAGCGCGTCCGCTTCGCGTGCACCGCCTGTGGCCACGAGTTCGAACGATCGCTGCACGACGAGGAGATCGACACGGTCCTCGACGGTCCGTGCCCGAAGTGCGGGCAGCGGACGCTGACGGAGAAGACGAGCGAGGACTACGTGGAAGGTCTCTTCCGCCGCGCGGCCGAATCGGGCGCGACGGCCCGGCTCGTGTCGACCGAGAGCGAGGAAGGAGAGCTCCTCGCAAAGGCGTTCCGAGGCGTCGCGGCGCTCCTGCGGTACCCCCTCCCGTCCCGGGCCTCACCGCCCGCGAGGGCGTCGCCTTCCGGATAGGCCCGAGAGGCGAGGCGAGGGCCGGCCGATCACCAGAGGTGATCGAGCGGGTCGTCCTCGGGCGGGGGAGGTGCCGCCGGCGGCTGGGGAGTTCCCGCGGGCGCCGAAGGGTACGCCGCTCCGGGCGGGTACAGCACCGCGTTAGGGTAGACCGGGGGAGGAGCGCGCCGGCGCCGAGTGACCAGCACGACGGCAATCACCGCCACGGTGGCCGTGACTCCCACAAGCGCGATGTCGGCGACGATCCCACGGAGGTTGGGCCCGGAATTGGAGCTGCAGCCGTTCCCGGTTACGAGGCACTGCTGGTAGCTGCTGGCCTGGTCATCGCTCTCCGGGTAGCCCTGGAGGGTGCCCGAGGTCACCGGATTGCTCGACACGCTGGCCGGGAGGAGCCCCGAAGTGCCGGGGGTCACCGAGGTCGGGGTCCCCGCATTCGCGGTGGACGATGCGAACGCCCAGCTCGAAGCGACGAGCTGGAGCTGATCGCCGGAGACGGGCTTCACGTCGAGGGTCGCCATCTGCGCCGAGGCGGCGCCCGACTGGTTACCGCCCCACGGCAAGGCACTCGAGCCGAAGACGTCGGCGGAGTTGGGAACGAAGATGAACCCCTCCCGAACATCGAACGGGCCGGTGACGATGAGGGAGATCGCCGGGTAGTCGTACCCGCCGTACGGGAACGTGCTGCCGTCCCGGTAGGATCCCTGGAGGCCCACGTCCCCGCTCGTGGCGACCGAGATGTGACCGGAGATCGGGCCCAGGATGACTGGGCCGATCGGTGCGTGGGCGGCATAGTACCACGAGTACGCCGCGTCGCCGCTCTGTCGGAAGTCACTGGTCGAGTTCCACGTGCTCCCGGGAACCAAGTCGGACGGGTTGCTCGGGAACAGCCCGAGGGCCGGGGTGAAGGAGATCGTCGAGTGGGCCTTGAGGTCCGCTCCGAGGTAGGTAAGGTGAGGGCCACGCTGCCCGAGGGAGGGCAGGTAATTGTCCGAGGATTCAGTGAGGTTGGCGTGGAGGAACGACGTGGTGTTATCGAGGGCGATGGCGAGGACCGGTGTCGTTCCGTTCTCCGTCACCGACCCCTGATCGGTGAAGTTCGCGAACGTCGTGGTGGATTCGTAGAGCCGGAACGACTCGTTGGCCCACTGGAGGGGACTGGAGCACGACGGCGTGCAGAACTTCACGGAGAACGAGAGCCCCATGGTCCGGAAGACAGTCAGCTCGAGCGTGGACGCGGAGGTGGCGTTCTCGTAAATGGTCACGGTGTAGCCAAACGCCGCGTTCCCCTGGTACATCCACCCGCCGGCCGCGTGCTGCAGCGGCACCCTGATGACGGTGAGGTTGCCGTACGACCAGTGACCGAGAGACGTGGAGCTCGCGGGGACGGGGGCCGCTTCAACGGGAGTGGAGGCGAGAACAAATACCATGAGGCCTGCAACCAGTACCGTGCCGAGAACCGGGATCTCGCTCCTCGATGCGCGCCTCATGTTCGCTCCTCCGTGGAATCGTCCGAATGAAATCATGAAAGGACCGTCTTTTAAACGGACGCTCCGGGCGGCTCCCTCGGATTTGGACGCCGTGCTACACCGTAGCAATCACGGGAGGTTCCGGTTCTGAGGGCGCTCACGGACGCCGAAGCCCGCGTGATCGCGGTCCTCCTGGCGGCCCGACCCGATCGGGAGCGCGAACGATTGCATCAGGTCCCGGTACCTCGATCGACGTACCACGCGGTCCGCCGACGGGCGTACGAGGAAGGATGGCTCCGCGATCGGTACGTTCCCCATCCCGTTCCGCTCGGCCGGCCCTTCGTGACGTTCCTTGTCGCCCGCCCCTTCGCGGATCGGGTCGAGGAGTTCGGCCGGACCGTCGCGGAGGATCCCGGGAACGTCGTCCTCTGGTCGGGGGCCCAGATGACCGTCGCGGTGATCTTCCACGCTCAGGCGGCGGACACGAAGCGGTTGCTCGCTCGAATCGAGTCAAGCCGCCTAACGACATCGCCTTGGTCGGTGACGGTTCGCGCCGACGCGCCGACCGTCCCGGTCTACTTCGACTTCGAGGGACTCTGGTGCCACCTGGCCGGTCTCGAGGGAACTCTGGCCTACCCGCATGGCCTCGGAGGTCCGGTCGACGGGGCTGCCGACGAGGAGGTAGCGCTCGCCCCGCTGACCTCGCATCAGCGATGGGCGATCGGCGAGTTGCTCCGCCGCCCATTCGTGGCGTCGGATCAGGGCCGTGGAGGTCATCTGGTGGGTCCGTTCGGTCTCCCGTTCTCTCAGCGAAAGATGTTGGCCAGGGGATGGGTCACCCATCGGACCCTCCTCGATCCGGCGCGTGTGCCGGAACATCGGGGCAAGGCGGCCGACCAGGTCGTGTTCCTCACTGGGTCGCCGAAACCCGGTGCGCGGCCCGAGGGTCTTTTCGCCACGCTGACGCGGGAGTGTCGGGTATTCCCCTTCCTGTTCGTCGTCGGATCCGACCGGTGGCTCATCAGTGCGCTGGGCGGCTCGACCCCGGTGCCGGCCGGAGTGCAGGGCCCCCGCCGGCCAGTGCTGCCGACGCTCCGCCTCTACCTCGAAGGGATCGAGATCCTTCAGGAGGCAGCGAGTGGGTTCGTGGCGCAAGTCGACCACCGATACGACCGGCTCCTCCCGGCGGAGCTTCGGGCCGCTCCGTCGAAGCCCTGATATCCTCTCGCCGAGAAACCGGGGGTGAGGGCGCGTCGCCTAGTCTGGACAGGGCACCGGGTTCCTAACCCGGCGGTCGAGGGTTCAAATCCCTCCGCGCCCGGTTCTCTCAGTTCCGAATACCCCACCGTGTATCCGCCCGGCAACAGGGCCGAGGAACGGTCTAAGAGCCCGTGGGGCGTGCTCGTGGGGGATGTCGCCTCGTCCGAAGGCGGCCAAGGTGCCGGCCCCGGACGAGGCGCGTCACCTGCTTGTCTCGTTGGAAACCGTCGACCTTGACAGGTACTCCGTCGCGGGGAACTGTCTCCGATTTGACGAGCGGAGCCGAAACCTCCTGAAGGAGTTCCGGCAGAGATTGGCCGAGTCTTTCTTTTCGAAGAGTCTCACACCGAGGAACTTCTTGTTGTGGGGCTCACCGGGGAGCGGAAAGAGTTACCTCGTCCAGCAGACCGCGAAGTCCCTCCCGTCGGAGGTGCACTATCACGAGTTGAACCTTGCGCAGTTGGACCCTGCTACCTCCCGGGCCGGTCTCGATGCGTTCGTGGCGGCGCCGGGTCCCGGGCTCTGCTTCATCGACGAAGTGGATGCCCAATCGGATCAAGCGTGGCCGTACGAGACCTTGTTGCCGTACCTTGATCCGGCAGTTCCCCGTCGGTTCCCCACGGCCTACTGCCTGGCGGGGAGTGGCGGCAAGGATCTCGAGGAGCTGACCGAGCAGATTCGAGCGCGACCGAAAGGCAGTGACCTGCTGAGCCGTATTCCTCGGGGAAACGAGTTCACCGTCGCCCCGCTGGGCGTGGGTGACAAGATCCTCGTCTCCATCGCGCAGCTCGTATTGGCCGCCCACGAGGAGGGCCGCGCGATTCGCGAGGTCGAGAAGCTCGCCCTGTACTACCTCGCGGTTCATCCGTCGTTCATGAGCGCTCGGCAGCTCCGAAGCCGGGTAGCTCAGTGCGCCTTGCGGATCCCGCCCGCGGAGGATCGTATCCGATACGACTACTTGTTCGGGGCCGGAGACCCGGAGAACAAGCAGTTCTGGGCGGCGACAGGGGCAGTGCGGTCGGGCCTCGAAGACTCGTTTGTTCGAGTCGAATCCATGCCCCTCGCGGCGGCAGGACAAGCCGGGGCGTCGGTCTCCCGGCCCTCCCGCCTCGAACCAGTCCACGCGGAGGCTGCCTTCCCAAGGATCGCAGTCCTGCCCTTTGCCAACATCAGCCCGGACCCCAAGGACGAGTACTTTGCGGACGGCCTAACGGAAGAGATGATCACGGTGCTCTCCCACGTACCCGAGCTTAGGGTAATCGCGCGAACTTCGGTGATGCAGTACAAGTCCAGCTCCAAACCGATCGCCCAGGTGGGGGTGGAACTGGGTGTTTCGTCGATTCTCGAGGGGAGCGTGCGAAAAGCCGGGAATCACCTGAGGATAACGGCGCAGCTGATCGACGTCCACTCCCAGGAACATATCTGGGCTACGACCTACGATCGTGAGCTCGACGATGTGTTCGTAATCCAAGCCGAGGTCGCCGAAAGGACAGCAAAGTCCCTCCGGCTCGAACTGCTCGGCTCTCGAAAAGAGTCGGTACGCCAGAAGCCCACCTCGAGCTTCGTCGCCTATGATCTTTACTTGAAAGGCCTCCATGCCGCTCGTCAACCAAGAATCGAGGGAGTATCCGAGTCGATTCAGTTCTTCGAAGGGTCGATCAAAGAGGACCCGAGCTTTTCCCTGCCGTACGCCTGCCTCGCGAACACGTACATCGGTCTAGCCGGATCATGGCTTCCAGCTCGGGAGGCCTTCCCCCGAGCCAAAGAACTGATCACCAAAGCGCTTGAGTTGGGCCCAAACTCGTCCGAAGTGCACACCGCGTCGGGGAACCTCGCCCTCCAGCAGAATCAAGATTGGACAATTGCTGAGACCGAATTCAAGACGGCGATCGCACTCAATCCGAGCAACGCCGACGCTCGAGTGTGGTACGTGAACCTATTGCTCATACTCAGCAGGTTTGACGAAGCACTTGCAGAGCTCAGGAAGACCATCGAGCTAGACCCGCTCTGGGAGGGTCCGAAGGTGCTGCAAGTCCTGGTCTACCTCTATTCCGGGGACCTGACGTCGGCGATTTCTCTGGAGCAGGAGATACGGGACCGGAACCCTGGAAACCCCGACACGCATCTCCTGCTCGGTGAGGTCTACCTCCGTGCGGCTCGGATAGAAGAGGCACGGCAAGAGGCGGAGAAACTGACCGGGGCCATCGTCTCACCCGGAGTCGCGTACGAAGCCTATCGACTTCAACGAGCCATTCTTTGGGCCGCACTCGGAAATCCCGACGAGGCCCGACTCTTGACGAAAGAGTGGGAAGCCGCCTCGAACACTCGGTATGTTAACCCTGTGCTCGTCGCGGCCGTTTACGCTTCGCTCCGCGAGAAGGAAAAGGCACTGGAGCTTCTCGATCGCGCCTATCGCGAGGGGGAAAGATGGCTCCCGTTCGATCATCAGAGGCTGCGGTGGGACCCGATTCGGAAGGATCCGAGGTTCCGGGCGATGCTCGAGAAGCTGAATCTGCCCACGACGTTGTCGAGACCCTGATGGGTCCCAAAGGTCAGTTCTCAGAAGAAAACCATCGCGGGATGGACATCCGTTCCGTCCCACCAGCCTAGCGCGCTACTTGGACCTGAGTCCTCGTCCTGGAGGATACCGACCGCCAGATTCTTTGGGCGAATCCCTCCGCGCCCGGTTTACCGGTCAAATCCACTTTTCGTTCGCCTCCGCTCTCCTCGGAAAGCGTCGGATCTAACTGAGGACGCGAGTCCGCGAACGGAATGCGTGGCCTTCTCGCCGGCTCCCCCGACCCTTTCCTTACCGCACCCGTCCTCACCCACCGCGGTCCGGGCGACGGGAAAGGGCACATTACCATCGGAGCCATGCCATGAAACGAATCCTATGAGCGCTCAAAGCGAGATTCAAAGCCCGGCGCTCAGGCGTCTAGAATCCGTTCTCTCGGATCGGGGCCCTTCGGCGCTGGCACCGTTTTGGGCACGGGCATCAAGAACCGGCACCCCGCTGGTGGAACGGCTGCGTAGTTCCCCGCGTGAGCGACTGGTTACCTTCGTGTGGCGCGGACGACCGGGCACGAAGCGGGTCACCCTTCGTTCCATGGTGGCTCACCAAGGTAGAGATGACGAGCTCGTTCGGCTTCGCCGGAGCGACGTGTGGTATCGGACCTACACCGTCCCCCAGGACCTTCGGGAGACGTACCTCTTCGCGGTGAATGATCCGCCCGGGCCAACTCCAGACACATTCGAGGAGTACGGCGTTTGGGCGCGCCGGTGGAAGCGCGATCCGTTCAATCCCAAAACCTTCCAGATCACTCCAGACCCC
>DASPQG010000077.1:0-42437 GCA_035625085.1 Thermoplasmata archaeon | reverse complement strand
ATCCACCCCGACCGCAGCCACTACAAGGACGTCATCGAGTTCATTGCCCGGGACTGCCTCCGCGAGGTGTTGCATCTCAAGGACAACGATTCCGTCGAGATCGCTATCGAGGAGTCGTGACGCCCGAATCGATCGGCCGCGCGGTCGCCCGAGACCGTCACCCTCCCCCCGCTCCCACGGGAGAGGCCCGTCGGTACGTGAACCAGTGGGTCGAGGAGGAGGCGATCGGTGCGGAACGCGTGCGGGCCTTCGTTCTGATCCTGAGGACGCGGGGGTGCTACTGGGCCGACCTCAAGGGGTGCTCGATGTGCGGCTACTCGAAGGACACTCTCGGTCGCTCCGCGACGCCCGAGGAGCTCGCGGAGCAGCTCTCGCGGGCCCTCGCCCGGTACCGGGACGAGCCGTACGTTAAGATCTACACCTCGGGAAGTTTCCTCGACGACCGGGAGGTCGACCCGTCGAGCCGGAAGGCGATCGTTTCGGCCTTTTCCGGGCGCGCCCGCCGGCTCCTCTTCGAAACCCTGCCCGAGTTCGTTCGGCCCGAGCTCATCGCTCCCCTCCGGGAAGGGTTCGCGGGCGAGCTCGAGGTCGCTCTCGGTCTCGAGTCGACGGACCCGATCGTGCTCGGGCGGTTCGTCAACAAGGGTTCCTCCCCCGCGGAGTATCTCGCCGCCGCCGACCGTCTCCGCGCGCTCGGGGCCCACCCGAAGGCCTATCTCCTCCTCAAGCCGCCCTACTTGGCGGAGTCCGAAGCCGTCGCCGACGTCGTCCGCTCGGTCGGGGAGGCGGCGTCGCACTTCGAGTCGATGTCGATCAATCCGGTCCACATCCAGAACGGGACCGTGGTCGAGTGGTTGTATCACCGGGGCCGGTACCGCCCTCCCTGGCTCTGGTCGGTCGTAGAGGCGCTGCGCCGCGGCTCGGCGGAGCGGGGATCGGCTCGTCTCGTCTCGTTCCCGACCGCCGGTGGATTGCCCCGGGGTCCGCACAACTGCGGCGCCTGCGATGCCCGCGTGCTCGCATCTGTCCGTGAGGCGTCGCTCGCCCAGGAGTTCGGCCCGCTCGACGAGCTCGACTGCGCCTGCCGCGACGAATGGCGCGCGACCCTCGAATACGTCCCGTTGGGGGTGGAGGCGTGAATCCGCTGGTTCCCCGGCGCCCGCCGCATGCGGTCGAAACGATCGCCCAGTTCCTGCGGGCCCACGCGCTCGGTCCCGGGTCCGAGGGAGTGGTCGTCGGCCTCTCGGGCGGGATCGATAGTGCCCTCGTGGCCCGGCTCGCCCGCGACGCGCTCGGTCCCGAGCATGTGCTCGGGGTCCTGCTCCCGGATGCGGCGTTCCCCGCGACCCTGCTCGAGGAGACCGTGGAGTACGCGCGCGACCTCGGCATCGAGTCCCGAACGGTCCCGATCGAGCCGGTCGAGGCAGTTTATCGCACGACCCTCCCCGAGCTCGCCGACCGGGTGGCGCTCGGGAACGTGAAGGCCCGCATCCGAATGACGATCGAGTACGCGATCGCGCGGGAGCGCCGACGGCTGGTCGCCGGAACGGGGAACAAGTCGGAGCTCCTGCTCGGGTACTTCACGAAGTACGGGGACGGTGGTGTCGATCTGCTGCCACTCGGCGACCTCTACAAGACCGACGTCCGGGCCATCGCCGAGGAGCTCGGCCTTCCGGTGGCGATCCGGGAGCGCCCGCCGACCGCGGGCCTCTGGGAGGGTCAGACGGACGAGGCGGAGCTCGGGATCACCTACGAAGAGGTCGACCAGATCCTGCTCGGGATCGAACAGCTGCGCACCCCGGAGGAGATCGCGTCGCTCACGGGAATCCCGGTCGAGCGGGTCCGCTCCATCGAGGCGCGGGTCCTGGCGTTCCGCCATAAGCGTCGCCTCCCCCCGGTCCCCAAGGTGCGGTTGCGCACCATCGGCCTCGACTGGCGGGAATGACGGTTCCGAGGCCGGCGCGCGCACCGTTCGTTACCGGCGTAACGTTATCCCCACGCGTGGCTCGAGGCGCCATCCGCCACTAGTGCTGCCGTATGGACCGAGCGACGTACCAGCGCCTTTACGACGCCCTCGTCACCTACGAGGATGTCCACCGGATCGCGCACCAGGAGCATTGGAACGAGGAGCTCCTGTTCGTCATCCATACCCATCGGGTGACTCGCGACGCGACCCGCCGGTTCTACGTCGTGAAGCGCCAGCTGCCCCGGCTGGTGTCGCAATGGAAACACGGCCGGTCCATCCTCGAGATCGCCCGGGAGTGGAAGTTCCCGCCCGTCCTCATGGGCCAGCAGATGCTGGGCGCGCTCGGGATTCCGCGCAAGAAGGTCTGGGGCGCGTTCCTGCACCCCGAGAGCGCGCCGGACGCCCGACTTCGGAAGGAGGTCGATGAGCTGCTCGCCGCGGACATGATCTACTCGCCCCACGGGATGGAGCTCCAGCGGGAGCGTGGCCGCAAGGGCGAGGAGCGGCTCCAGACGTGGCTCGAGAAGCACGGCATCGGCTACCGAACGGAGAAGGACCTGCGGGGGAAGTACGCGAAGACCCCGGATGCCCTCCTGGACGAGCCGATCATCTTCTACGGGCAGAAGCTCACCTGGATCGAGTCGAAGGCGAACTTCGGCGACGACGTCGAGCTCCGGAAGAACCTCCGCCGCCAGCTCGCCCCGTACACTCAGCTGTTCGGGGAGGGGGCGGTCGTGTACTGGTACGGGTACGTGGACGGGGCCGAATCGCCCCCGGGAATCCTCCTGTGGGACGGGGAGACGTTCGAAGGGATTACGCCCGTCGTGCCGCCGCGTCCCGAGCGAGCTCACGCTGCTCACCCGTCGCGAGATCACGCTCGACCAGCGCACCCGGCTTCGCATCACGCAGCCCCAGGATCAACGCACGCCGGCTCCGGCGGCGCGCCGCCTCCTTGAGCTGCCGGGAGAGCGTGCGCGACAGTAGGTCGCAGTCCGCGCTCACCCCGGCCCGTCGCAGCTCGGCGACGAGCGCGAGCGCCTCCCCCGCGAGCGCGGGGTCGGCGACCGCGACGAACGTGTCGAGCGCGGGCTCCCCTTCGGGCCACCGACCGGCCCCCTTGAGCAGTAGCTCGAGCGTCTGATCGCCGATCGCGATGCCGGCGGCCGGAGTCGGGGGGCCGTCAAACAGCTCGATCAGGTGGTCGTAGCGGCCACCGCCGAAGAGCGCACGGCTCTCGCCGTGACTCGCGTAGCCTTCGAAGACGCTGGACGTGTAGTAGGCAAGGCCCCGGACGACCGTCGGGTCGAAGACGGTGCGGTCCGCGATGCCGACCCGGTCGAGGAGGGAGAACAGCTTGCGGAGTCGCTCGATGCCCGCGAGCGCCGGGGCGTCGAGACCTCGGCTGAGCTCGGCGAGGTACGGTTCGAGGCTCGGGAGCGGGACCCCCCGGCCCGCGCTCTCGAAGAGCGCCCGGAGGTCCTCGGCGCGTTCGGAAGCGACCCCCGCCCGTTCGAGCTCGCGCGCGAACTCCGCGGGGGCGATCTTGCGGTACTGGTCGACCGCCCGGAAGAACGGCGCCGACGCGCTGACGCCGGCCCATCGACCGAGTCCCTCCGCGATCGCCCGGTCGCTCAGGCGGAATCCGTAGAGCCCCTCGGCGCCGACCTCGTCCATCACGAGGGCCGTCGTCGCGAGGATGTCCGCCTCCGCCTCGACCCCCGGAACGCCGAAGATGTCGAGGTTGAGCTGGAGGAACTCCCGGGTTCGCCCGGTCTGGGGCTCCTCGTAGCGCCAGTGCTTCGCGATCGTGAACCACTTCACGGGGAGCGGCTCCGACTTCGCCCGGGCGGCGAGAATACGCGCCACAGACGGAGTCGTCTCAGGGGCGAGGGCGACCGGGCGATTCCCCTTGTCGGTGAACGCCCACGTCTGCCCAACCACCTCGTCCCCGCTCTTCTTCTGGTACAGCTCGAGGCTTTCGACGCACGGGGTTTCGAGCTCGCGGTAGCCCGCCCTCCGCGCGGCGGAGCGCATCCGGCGCCGAAGCTCGCTCCGGGCGCCGGCTTCGGGAGGCGGATAGTCCCGGAATCCCCGCAGCGCGTCCATGGGCACGACCCCGCGACCTCGGGGGAGCTATTTGACTATGCGGGCGGGCCGTTGCGGAGCGCGGTCGCGACGACCCCGGTTTCGGCGGGGACCGTCTCCGGCATCCCGAGGCCGTCGGCGAACGACCGGAGGCGCCGGTACGCCATCAGCATCCCCACGAAGTTCCGCTGCCGGAGCTCGGTCGCCACGTCGCGCAGATCGGTGACCCCCGGAGCGATGTCGGCCCCCGAGCGACGCGCGTCGTTCATCCGGTCCCGGATCCGGCGCAGGTCCTCGAACAGTCGGGGCTCGAGCACCGTCCAGAGAGCCACCGCGGCGTGCGCCAGGAGCTGCTCCGCGTCGGCGCGCCGGCCCTTCGCGAGGAACTTCCGCCCCTCCTCGACCGGGCCCTGCGCCGGGCCCGGGTCGCCGCCGAGCTCCCGGATCGTCTGGATGAGGAGGTCGCACTCGCTCACGAGGATCTTGCCGACCTCCCACTCCTCCTGCAGCCGCACGAGCTCGTCCCGAACGTGGGTGAGCCGGCGCAGCGCCCCGGCGAGGTCCCCGAGTCGGATCGACTCCCGGATCGCGCCGAGCTCGACGTCCGCGCTCGGTGTCGGGACGAGCTGGGAGACCTCGTTGCGCTCGGCGAGGACCGATTCGAACTCCTCCGCGATCGCGCTCACGAGGTGGACGAACATCTCCTTCGCGAGTACCGCGAGCGAGCCCCCATCCCCGGAGACTGCGGCGGCGTTCGAGCGTACCTCGAAGTCGGTGAAGTCGGCCCCGAGCCGACGGCCGAGCTCAAAGTACTCCTGCACCCGCCGGCGCAGTTCCGGATCCTCGGCCGCCGAAGGGAGCCGCGGAAGGTCGGTGAGCGGGGCGATCTCCTTCGCCTCCCGCTTCTTCTGCGTGGGCGGGGCGCCGCGGCCGGCGCCGTGACGGGGCCGGCTCAGAAGGGGCTGGGGCGAGCTCTCGACCAGCGGGGTCGCCGGCTTCGCGAGGTCCACCGTGGCGAGCAGCTCGCCGATCGTTCGGATGTAGGCCGGGTCGTAGTCGGACGACGGTCCGGCGGCCTCACGGACCGCGGCGAAAAGATGGACCGAGAGCTGACAGTGAGGGCACTGCGTCGCGTCCCCGGCCACCTCCGCCCCGCAGGCCGGACAGGCGGGCATGGAGCGCCCCGATCTAGCTCCCGACCGAGCGGCCGGCCGAGCTCTGGGAGAAGGAGGGGCCCTTCACCTTCGGCCGGTACGAAGGGTCCTTCCGCATCGCGCGAAGTCGCCGGATCCGCTCGGGGGTGGGCGGATGCGTCGAGAAGATGGTGGCGAACGACGCCCCCCGGAACGGGTTCACGATGTAGAGGCTCGATTGCGCCGGGGAGCCGACGTTCATCGGCTGCCGACTGTTCGCCACCTCGAGCTTCTGGAGCGCGCTCGCGAGCGCTTCGGGATCCCCGAGGGTGAACGCCCCGACCTCGTCGGCGCGGTACTCTCGCGAGCGGGAGATTGCGAGCTGGATGAGCATCGCGGCGATGGGGGCCGTGACGAGCGCGACGAGCAGCAGGATGGGGTTGACCCCGTTGCGGTTGCTCGATCCGCCGAAGAACATCGAGAAGAACGCGATGTTGGCGGCGTACGAGATCGCCCCCGCGACGGTCGCGGCGAACGTCATCAGGAGGACATCCCGGTCGCGCACGTGAGCGAGCTCGTGCGCGAGCACTCCCCGCAGCTCTCGGTCATTCAGCATCCGGAGGATCCCTTCCGTGGCCGCGACCACGGCGTGACGCTCGTCCCGGCCGGTTGCAAACGCATTCGGGGTCTGCGTCGGCACGATCGCGAGGCGGGGGGCGACCAGTCCGAACTCGGGGGCGAGCTCGTCGACGATCCTCGCGAGCCGCGGCGCCTCTTGCGGGCTCACGATCTTCGCCTTGGTCGACCAGAGGACGATCCGGTCGCAGAAGAAGTAGGAGACGAGATTCAGGACCACGGCGAGCCCGAGGGCGATGATGAGGCCCGCGAGCCACGACTGGAAGACGAACTCGCCGACGAGGCCGCCGACGAGGATGAAGATCGCAATGATGACGGCGAACAGGACCGCCGTTCGTACTCGCGCGCCCATGCGGAAGGACCTGTGGTAGATACCGGTGGCCCGCTCAAAAGCTCTCGGTGGCCGTGGTGCGCCGGCTCACGGTTCCGGGCCGAGCGGGGCGAGGTGCCGGCGGGCCGACGGGGTGGGATGGTACTCGCCGAGCGCCACGGGTGCGGGGCGACGGACCCGCCGGGCCGCTTCGGGGGGCAGCCGACGTCGGCAGGAAGGACAACGGTACCCTCGGACCGCTCCGAGCGAGCGAGTGGTGCGGCCGCAGTTCGGGCAGACCGGAGGGGACAGCGTCGACCAGCGGGGAGCGAGGGCCAGGAGTCGG
This sequence comes from Thermoplasmata archaeon, assembly GCA_035625085.1. GTDB lineage: Archaea > Thermoplasmatota > Thermoplasmata > Lutacidiplasmatales > UBA184 > Lutacidiplasma. The sequence goes on along the minus strand of DASPQG010000077.1, from coordinate 35,961 downwards.
ACGCCCTCAATCTTCAGGACGGGGCTCGTGCCCCGGCTTCCCCAGACCTCGACCCGGTCTCCGGCCGTGAGTTGCTGAAGGAGCCGGGGCAACGTCTTGGTGGGTTCAAAGGCGATGGCCTCCAGCTCCTCCCCTTCGATGTCGAGTAGGCGGATCTTGACGTGGCCGCCCCGGAGCACCCGGGGCGCTTCCATGAGCCGACCGGTCACGCGACCGGACGCGTACGGCACTAGTTCGCGGGCCAGTCGCGGGACCAGGTGATCGCCCGTCGCTTGGTTCGTGCGGAAGAGGACCCAGCGCTCCACCGGCTCGGAGCGGACCTCCCGGAGCGCCGCCATGGGCGAGGCGGGAGCGCGGCCTCGCAACCCGAAAAGAATCGGACACGGAGTGTGCGGGGCCACGAGGAGCCGACGCGTCCGTGGGTCGTGGCATAGGAACAGACCGGGATGGCGCCGAGCCGTTCTCCGGACCGATTCCCCGTCGATCCGGCGCCGAGCTCCCTCCCGAACGGGGGGTCGGTACGCGAGGAGCTCCCAGGTGACCCGCCGGCCGGGCCAGGCGATCGCCGCGCTGGCTCCTACCAGGCCTCTCCCGTCCCCCTCAGCGCGGACCTCGGCACCGACGGACTCGAGGTAACGACGTGTTTCCTCGACGGGGACGATCTCTCGGACCGCCCGATAGTACAGGCGCGCCGGGAGCCGATGGCGGACGGCCACCAATGCGGGGTCGGTCCGGGGCTCGCCTCGTCGGGAACCCGCCAGCACCCGCGCCCAGGCCTTCTCTACGAACGATCGCTCCGTGGCGACCGGAAGTGGCCCTCCACGCTCGTGGCTCCAGAGGGGGCGCCCGTCCGCCTCCCCGATTCGCCGCCGGTGACCCGTTCCTCGACCAAATCGTGCCGCGAGGGCGGCGTTGCCTCGGGTCTTCCAGGGAATGTTCGGGTTGAGCCGGACGAGTCGCGGCTCTCCGAGGAGGTCGACCCCTTCTTCCCGCGCGAGCACGAGCAGCTCGGTGAGGACCCAGGTTGTGCATCCGCCCCGGGGACTGTCGGTGTCGTCGATTCCGATCCAGATCGTGTCCACCCCCTGGCGCATTGGCGCGGAGGACGAGCGAAGCCGCGGCCCGGGGCCTAGGCGAGCCCTGAGAGCAGCTTCTGGTACGCCGCTAGGTTCGTCTCGAGCCCGATATCGGAGCGCACCGGCCCGGGTCCTTCCCCGACCAGCTTGACCTCGAGCCCGTCCCGGCCGACAACCTCGGGACGATGCATGACGCCGATTGGGATGCGGCCGGATTCGATCGTCTCGAGGCAGATCCGGAACATAGCCTTGCGGTCGGTAGGGTCGTACCCCGGCAGCGTCGCGACGTCGATCACCTTCTCGCGCCAGAGCTTGTACGTGTCGTTGTACGTCACGCACGGGGAGAGGTCCTCGACGAACGCGAAGCCGCGTCCCTCCCGGTTGAACCGGATCGCCTCGGTCAGGATCGCGGTCATCCCTTTCGGGTCGCCCGAGAACGTCCGCGCGATGAAGTTCGGAGCGGGGATGGAGAGCGCCGTCAGGATCGAGTGGAACGGAGGCTCGACGTTGCCTTCGAAACCGAGCTGGCTCGTCGGGGAGGCCTGCCCCTTCGTGAGCCCGTACGTCTCGTTGTTCATCACGATGTAGAGGATCGAGACGTTCTTCTTGAAGGCGTGAATGAAGTGGCCCATCCCGATCGCGTACCCGTCCCCATCACCCCCGGCGGCCACGACGGTGAGCGACGGGTTCGCGAGCTTCACGCCGACGGCCTGCGCCAGGAGACGGCCGTGGAGGGCGTGGATGCCGTTCACCTCGAGGAAGTTGTGGATCGAACCCGAGCAGCCGATACCCCCGACGAGGACGAAGTCGTGAGTCGGGATCTTGAGCTCGGAGGCCGCCCGCTTCACGGCGGCGAGAACGCCGAAGTCGCCGCATCCCGGGCACCAGATCGGCTGGACCGGTTTCGCGGACTGGACCATCTCACGACACCTCCTTCATGGCGGCGATGATCTGGGGGGCCCGGAATGAGTAGCCGTCGTACTTGAGGATCGATCGGAGCTTCTCGTGGTAGGACGGCATCGTCTCGCGCAGCAGTCGCGCGAGCTGGCCGGTGTAGTTGTGTTCCACAACGTAGGCGACGTCGACCTCCTTGAGGAACGGAGCGATCTCGTGCACCGGCACCGGGTAGACGGTGCGCACCTGGAGGTAGCGGGTCGCCACGCCGCGCCGCTGGAGCAGATGCTGCGCCTCGAGGATCGGCCCCGACGTGCTCCCGAACCCGATGAGGCCGACCTTCGCGCTCGGAGGTCCGAAGAGGCGCGAGGAGGGAAGCTCCCCCTTCGCGAGGACCATCTTCTCCATTCGCTTCTTCATCATCTTGAGCCGGTTCGTGGGATTCACCGAGACGTGGCCCCACTCGTCGTGCTCGTTGCCCGTCACCTCGGCCCAGACGCCCGGCGTCCCGGGAGGGGCGTACGCGCTGACCCCGTCGGGGGTGAGCTCGTAGATCTTGTACTGCGCGAGCTTCGAGGCCGCTTCGGCGGTGAGCCGCTTCCCCCGGTCGAGATGCACTTTTCCGAGATCGAACCGAGGGCTCGTAGTGGTGTTCTGGCTGAGCGCCTGGTCGAGAAGGAGGATCACGGGGACGCGCCAACGCTCGGCGAGGTTGAGGGCCTCGACCGTGATTTCGAAGCAGTCGGCCGGGTCCGCGGGAGCGAGAATGAACCGGGGATACTCCCCGTGCCCGAGATTGGCAAGATGCGATAGATCGGACTGTTCGTGTCGGGTCGGCTGACCGGTCGAGGGGCCGACCCGCTGACAGTCGGCGACCACGATGGGCAGCTCGGCCGTCCCGGCGTGGGAGAGCCCCTCGGTCATGAGGGAGAGGCCGGGCCCGCTCGTCGAGGTCATCGCCCGCGCCCCCGCGTACGACGCACCGATCACCATGTTGATCGCGGCCAGCTCGTCCTCCGCTTGGCGAACGACACCGCCGAAGGGCGGGAGGTACCGCTGGAGGTACTCCATCACCTCGGTCGCCGGGGTGATCGGGTAGCCGGCGAAGAACCGGCCGCCACCGACGACGAAGCCGAGGGCGACGGCCTGATTGCCGGTCGTGAGGATCATGTTGTGGGCATCGCCGCTCGCGATCGAGTACCGGTTCTCGACCGCGGGCATCGAGAGAGCGGCCTTCCGTCCGATTTCGAGCGCCTTGAGGTTCTTCTCGAACGCCTCGCCGCCGCGTCGCTTGAACCGCTCCTCGATCACCCCTCGGGTCTGGGCGGGGTCGAAGCCGAACAGGACCGAGAGCGCACCGTACGCCGCGGTGTTCTTGAAGATCGGCTGGCCGAGCGGCCCCCCGACGAGGGTCGCGAACGGGAACCCCGCCGAATGCGCCTCGGCGATGTGGAACGTCGTGGAGTCGTACAGGATGAAGCCGTGCGGAGCAAGCTCGGCCTTGCCCATCTCGACGGCCTCGTTATCGAAGGCGACCAGGACGTCGACCTGGGCCTTGACCGCGAGGAGGGGGTCGCGGCTCGCCCGAATGGAGGCGTCGGCATGCCCGCCCCGGATCCGGGAGAGCACGTTCCTCGAGGTGTAGACGTAGAGCCCCCGCTTACGGAAGTACCGGCCCAGGAGGTCCGAGACGGTCAGCGTCCCGTCCCCCCCTTGGCCCCCGATCATGACGCTGACGTCGTTCAGTTCGATGGGGGGTCGGGGGACCCCCGGTCCGGACTGTTCGGTGAGAGGAGCGATTTGGGCCGCCGCAGGGGACATGGAATTCTCCAGGCACAGGTCGTCGCCGACTTGTGTCCCGTTTCAGGTCGGTTGTGTATTTAAGCCATCAGCCCGCCGGACGGGAGCTCCGAGGGAAAACCCGAAATTCGTGCCAAGAAAGGTTAATTCACTGCGGCTCGTAGAAGCCGGAATGGCCAAGGCGCGCCTGGTCGAGAACTACCACACGGCGACCCATCACGAGCGGCGGATTCCGCCGCGTATCGAGATCTGGGACGAGACGCTTCGCGACGGGGAACAGATGCCCGGGGTGCATTTCTCCCCCGAGGAGAAGCTTCGGATCGCCACCCTCCTCTCCGAGATCGGCGTCGGGGTGATCAACGCGGGCATTCCGATCGTCTCCGAGGAGGAAGCCCGTGCCGTTCGGCTCGTCGCCTCCGCGGGTCTCAAAGCGCACATCCTCGCCGCGGCTCGCACAGTCCCCTCCGACGTGGAGGCGGTGGTCAAGAGCGGCGCGACGCACATCGCCATCTTCGTTGCCGCGAGCCGCGTCCACCTCAAGTTCAAGCTCAAGATGACGCAGGCCGAGGTCCACGCGGCCTCCCTCCGATGCGTCCGACAGGCGAAGGAGGCCGGCCTCCACGTTGCGTTCGTGACCGAGGACACCGTCCGGGCCGACTTCGATTTCGTCGAGCGCCTCTACCGCGACGTGCAGGAGGCCGGCGCGGATCGGCTCGTCGTCGCCGACACGGTCGGCATCATGACCCCGCTCACGTTCCGCTGGTATCTCACCGAGTTCCAGCGTCGGGTGAAGCCGAAGGACCTCTCGGTCCACTGCCACGACGACTTCGGCCTCGCCACCGCGAACACGCTCACGGCCGTCGAGTGCGGGGCCCGCTCCCCCCACGTCTGCGTGAACGGGATCGGGGAACGCGCCGGTAACGCAGCGCTCGAAGAGGTGGTCCTCGGCCTCGAGACCCTCTACGGGATTCGCACCGGTATCAAGACCGAGAAGCTCCACGAGCTCTCCCAGCTCGTGGAAGAACTCTCGGGAGTTCCGGTCGCGGCGAACAAGGCGCTCGTCGGGTACAACGCCTTCTCGCACGAGGCCGGCATCCACACCCACGGCGTGCTGGCCCATGCCCTCACCTACGAGCCCCTGCAACCGGGGTTGGTGGGTCGCCAGCGGAGGATGATTCTCGGTAAGCACACGGGGAAGGCGGCCCTTGTGGAGAAGCTCAAGGAGCGCGGCATCTCCGCGTCCGACCCTCTCCTCCTCGAGCTGCTCCGTCGGGTGAAGACGGAGACCGAGTCCCAGTCCAAAGCAGGTCTCCGCAAGTTCCTGCACTACTACCGTTCGATGTTCGAGGCCCCGGGATTGAGCGACGCCGAGTTCTGGTCGATCGTGGAGGCGATGGGGATCCGCCCCTCGAACGCATGAGCGCCTCCACCGGCCACGGCGCGACCCTCGCCGAGAAGGTGCTCGCGCGGGCCTCCGGGCTCGACCGCGTCACGCCCGGCCAGATCGTCGAGGGAACGGTCGACCTCGCGATGATGCACGAGCAAGGGGCCCAGACCGTCGCGCCGTTCCACCAGATGGGCGCCACGCGGATCTGGGATCCGGATCGCGTCGTGATCGCGATCGACCACTGGGTCCCCGCCTCCACCGAGGGAGCCGCGGTCCTCCACCGGATCCTCCGGAAGTTCGCGGCCGAGACCGGGCTATCCCACTTCTACGACGTCGGTCGCCACGGTATCTGCCACCAGATCCTGGCCGAGAACGGTTGGGTCGTGCCCGGCGATCTCGCGGTCGGCACCGACTCTCACACGAACATGCTCGGCGCCATGGGCGCCGTGGCGACGGGGATTGGGCCGACGGAGATGGCCGCGGTCCTCGCGCTCGGCCGGCTCTGGCTCAAGGTGCCACCCTCGATCCAGATCCGTGTTCGGGGCTCGTTCGGTCCGGGCGTCACCGCGAAGGATCTGGTCCTCCGCATCCTCGGCGAGGTCCGGACCACGGGGGCGACGTACAAGGCGGTCGAGTTCACGGGGTCGACGATCGAGCGCCTCTCGATGCCCGAGCGGTTCACGATCTGCAACATGACCACCGAGATGGGAGCCAAGACGGGGATGGTGGCCCCGGACGGCACGACAGAAGACTACCTCGCGAAGATCGCGAAGCATCCCATGCACCCGATGCGCTCGGACGCCGACGCCCACTACGAGCGGACGATCGATATCGACGTCGACGGCATGCCCCCGATGGTCGCCTGCCCGTACTCCCCCGACAACGTCCGGGCGCTCCCGGAGGTAGCGCGGGAGCATGTGGCAATCGACCAGGCGTTTCTGGGCTCCTGTACGAACGCCCGGATCGAGGATCTGCGGGAAGGCGCGGCGCTCATGAAGGGCCACAAGGTCGCGCCCGGGGTGCGGTTCATCGTCTCGCCGGCCTCGACCCCAATTTACGACCAGTGCCTCCACGAGGGAATCATCGAGACGTTCACCGACGCCGGCGCCGTCTTCACGAACTCGAGCTGCTCCGCTTGCTTCGGCGGCAACATGGGGATTCTCGCCCCGGACGAGGTGTGCGCCTCTTCGTCGAACCGGAACTTCCCCGGCCGCATGGGGGCGAAGGAAGCCCGCATCTACCTCATGTCCCCCGCGGCGGTCGTCGCGAGCGCGATCCGCGGCGAGATCGCTGACCCGCGGGAGTTCCGGTAGGAGGCCCGATGCAGGACGTCATCGAGGGTCGAGTCTGGACGCTCGGCGCCGACGTCGACACCGACCAGATCATCTCGGGCAAGTACCTCACGATCATCGACCCGAACGAGCTCAAAAAGCACGTCTTCGAGATCGCGCTCCCCGAGTTCGCGCGGGAGGCTCGGCCGGGGGACATCCTGGTCGCCGACGAGAACTTCGGGTGCGGCTCGAGCCGCGAGCACGCTCCCCAGGCGATGCGGGCGATCGGGGTTGGGGCGGTTGTCGCCGACTCGTTCGCTCGGATCTTCTTCCGCAACGCGATCAACCTCGGGATCCCCGCGATCGAGGCACGGGGGGTCCGAGCGATCTTCGAGAAGGGGGATGCGGCCCGGATCGAGATGACGAACGGTCGCATCACCAACCTGAGGAACGGGGCGTCGGTCGCGTTCCCCCCTCTTCCTAGCCACCTCCTCGACCTCCTGGAGGCGGGCGGCCTCGTCGAGAAGGTCCGCCGCGAGCTCGCGGCGCGGGCCGCGACGGGGGGCGCTCCATGAAGGAGGCCGGGTACGAGCTCGCCATCTACCCCGGCGACGGCACCGGCCCCGAGGTGATCCGTGAGGGGCGGCGCGTGCTCGATGCGCTCGCGGAGGGTGGGCCCTCACCGTGGCATGGCACCGAGTACCCGGGCGGCGGCGAGTACTATCTTCGTACGGGCCGGGAGTGGGAGCCCGAGGCGGCCGCGGCGGCCCGCTCGGCCGACGCGATCTTGGTCGGCGCTGTCGGCTGGCCGGGGGCGACGCTCCCGAACGGAGATCTCGCCGGCCGAGCGCTCGTCCTCGGACTTCGCGAGGGACTGGACCTTTTCGCGAACGTGCGGCCGTGCAAACTCTACCCGGGGGTCCGCCACCGGATCAGCGGCGAGTATCGTGAAGTGTGGGCCCCCAAGAACGTCGATATGGTGATCGTTCGCGAGAACACGGAGGATCTCTACACACCGGCGCGGGGCCGACTGCGCCGGGCGGACGAGACCGAGGTCGCGATCGACACCCGCATCATCACCCGCAAGGGGTCGGAACGGGTCATCCGCTACGCGTTCGAGTTGGCTCGAGCCCGTTCCCGCGGGGCTCCCGACGACGGTGTCCGCCGAGTGACGTGCGTCGATAAGTCGAACGTGATGGAGGGATGTCGGTTCTTCCGAGAGACGTTCGACCGCGTGGCCCAGGAGTTCCCCGAATTCGAACGCGACTACGCGTACGTGGACGCCTTTGCCCAGTGGCTCGTGCGGAACCCCGAGCACTACAATGTCGTCGTGGCGACGAACATGATGGGCGACATCCTCACCGACCTGGCCGCGGTGCTCCAGGGCGGGATGGGGTTCGCTAGCGGCGGCAACATCGGCTCCGAACATGCGATGTTCGAGCCGGTCCATGGGAGCGCGCCCAAGTACGCCGGCAAGAACCAGGTGAACCCTTTCGCCACGTTCTTCGCCATCGAACAGATGCTCCGTTGGCTGGGAGGGCGTCACTCCGACGGTCGTCTCCTTCAGCAGGCCGATCGGCTCGAGCGGTCGCTCGCGAGCACGCTGGCGGGCGGGAGGGCCCGGACCTACGACCAGGGGGGGACCGTCTCGACGCGGGAGGCCGGCGACCGGGTCATCGACGCGGTCCGGAGCGAGGTCCGATGAGCGGACGTTCGGTGGCGATCGTGGGCGGCGTCACGACGAAGTTCGGTGTTCGGTCGGCGACCTGGGCCGAGCTGGTCCAGGAGGTCGGCGTCGCGCTTTCCCGGGCCGTCCCCAGTCTCCGAAGCGAGGACGTAGACTCCCTGTTCGTCGGGGCGGCGGAGCCGGAGCGATTCGCATTCCAGTCGCACGTCGCGCCGCTCGCGGCCGAGCAGCTGGGGCTGAAACCCCACCGGATCCTCCAGCGCAACGAACTCGCCTGCGCCTCCGGCCAGTCGGCGATCCGCTCCGCGTACGCCGCGATCGCGAGCGGGCTCTCCGATGTCGCGGTCGTCGTCGGTGTCGAGAAGATGAATCTCCCCTCGATGGCGGAGGCGAACTCCGCGATGGGATGCGTGATGGACCGCCCGTGGGACGGTCCCGCCGGAGCGACCGCCCCGCCGTTCTTTGCGATGGTCGCGCAACGGCACATGCTCGAATTCGGCACGACCCCCGAGCAGCTCGCCATCATCTCCGAGAAGAACCACCGGTTCGCAAACACGAACCCCAACGCGCAGTTCCACGAGAAGACCTTCTCCCGGGATAAGCTCCTCCGGCTTCCGTTGATCGCCCCGCCGCTCCGCCTCGGCGATTGCTCGTCGATGACGGACGGCGCCGCCGCCGTGGTCCTCGCCGCGGAGGACCGGGTGCGGACGTACTCGGACACGCCGGCCTGGGTCCGCGGGAGCGGCCAGTACTCTGACTTCCATAACCTCGCGAACGCCGGCTCCCTCACCGAATGGACCGGGCTCACCCGGGCGGCCCGGGAGGCGCTCGGCCGCGCCGGCATCGGGGTCGGCGACCTCGATTTTGCCGAACTGCATGACTGCTTCACGATCTCCGAGATTGTCGAGTATGAAGCCCTCGGCCTCTGCCCCCGAGGGGAAGGGGGCCGGTTCGCCGCGGATGGTCGGGGCGATCTGGGCGGCGACATCGTGATCAACCCACGGGGCGGGCTGCTCGGCTGCGGCCACCCGCTCGGGGCCACCGGCGTCGCACAGGCCGTCGAGGTGTACCAGCAGTTCTCTTCCACCGTGCCCGCGGCGCGGCAGGTGCCGGACCCGAGATGGGCTCTTGTCCACAACCTCTCGGGTAGCGCGAACGTCCATTCGGTGATGGTCTACGAACGGGGAGGCGCGGCATGAGTCCCGAACGTCCCCGACGCCGACCGACGCCCTCCCCTGCCCTGGAAGTCCCGGCGCCCGAGCCGGTCAACGAGACTCGACCGGCGGAGGGACAATCCCCGGCGGCCTCGCGGAAGTCGATTGAAAAGCGTCCGTTCCTCCTGGATTTCTTCCCTCTCGAAACCGCCGACCAGACCCGTCTTCACCGGTTCTACGAGCGCCTCCGCGAGGGCCGCGTTGCGACCACCCGCTGTCGCCGGGACGGGAGCCTGCACTGGCCTCCGCGCACGGCGTGTCCGACCTGCCGCTCCGAAGAGCTCGACTGGGTCGACCTCCCCGAGCACGGTCACGTCTACGCCTTCAGCGCCGTCCTTGCGGGAGCACCGCTCGGGATGGAGTCCGAGGTCCCCTTCGCAGTCGGCCTGGTCGATCTGGACGGTGTCCCGCTGCGGCTGTTCGGACGGATCGAGGGCCGCCCCTGGACCGAGCTGCGGATCGGGGAGCCGGTCCGCTTCGAGACGTACGATATCGGTGACGGCCGGATGTTCTATCGGTTCCGCACGGTCGAAGGCTCGACCTCGGCACACGGGCCGCACGGAAGCGGCCCGTAGGTGTCGGAACGGGGCCGGGCGTGCTCCGGTCGGTCGGCGGGACGTCACTGACGATTCTCCGAGAGTAGGCTATTTATACACCCCCTAGGTCTCGCGCGCCGCCGGCTCGGGGCGCCGGCGCTGCATGGAATCGACCGGTTTCGGGTGGTGGCGTCGCCACGGGTGGACCGTCGCGATCCTCCTCTCCGCGTTCGGAATCTCGTTCGCGATCCGCTCGATCTGGGCGTATCCCATCATCGCCCAGTGGGGTCCCCTCTACACGTACGGCGGTGGGTCGGACTCGTACTACCACTCGCGCGTGATGGAGTACATCATCGCGAATCGACACAATCTGATCTTCGACCCGATGCTGAACTTCCCGGTCGGGGCGATCAACCCGCGGGAACCGCTCTTCGACTGGATGAACGCCATCCTCGGGATCGTGTTCGCCCCGTTCTTCGGCGGGAACGCGGTCACCGCGGGAGCGTGGTTCCTCGACCTCCAGGCGCCCCTCTGGTCCGCGCTCGGGGTCTTCCCCGTCTACCTCATCGGACGTGAGGTCGCCGACCGCCGGACGGGCCTCGTCGCCGCGATGATCTTTCCGTTCCTGAGCGGGAACATCGACTCTTCGATCTTCGGCTACGCGAACTACCTCTCGTTCTACACGTTCATCATTCTCGTCGTCGTTTACTCGTACATCCGGACGGTCAAGGCGGTCGGGAGCCGCCGCTGGGTCGAGGACTACCGTCATCCGAGCCAGTATCTCCCGGCGCTGCGGGCGTTCCTTAGAACCGAGCTCTCGGCCGTGAAGTGGGCCGTCTTCACGGGCGTCTCCCTCGGCGCGCTCGCGCTCGCGTGGCAAGGGTACACCTACGCGGTGGTCGTCATCGCGATCTCGCTGGTCGCCGCGATGGTGATCGAGCGGGTCCGACGCGTCGACTCGTTCGGCCTCTACGTCGCCACGGCGATCGTGGGCCTCGTCGGGTTCCCGATGGCGATGCCGTACTACATCGCGCAGCGCCAGTTCACCACTTGGTTCGACCTGCCGCTGCTTCTCTTCTTCGGCGTCCTGGCCCTGCTCCTTCCGTTCCTCGTGATGCGGGACGTCCCGTGGGTCTTCTCCGTCCCGTTCCTCGTCGTGCTCGTCGCGGGCGGCGTTGGGCTCCTCTATCTCGTGAACCCGACCGCCTACTCGACGCTCGCCACCGGCCAGGGCTACTTCGTCAAGAACCTCATCTACTCGACGGTCGCCGAGGCGCAGGCGCCGACGATCGACCAGCTGGTGCTCGCCTTCGGGGTCATCACGTTCTTCCTCGCGTTCGTCGGCCTCGCCGTCTTCGTCTGGGTGATGGTCCACGGCCGGTTCAAGCGGCACCACATCGTCTTCCTCGTCTTCGCGCTCCTCTCCCTCTACCTCCCCGTCTCCGCCGCGAAGTTCTTCCTCGTGGCGTCGCCGATCTTCGCCCTCTTACCGGCCGAGGTGTTCCGTCGTCTGCTCGACATTGCCGGCTACGGCCAGCTCCGGCGCACCACCGCCGCCCTCTCGGACCGTCGGAGCCAGTTCTCGGCGTTCCGTAAGGCGTTCAAGCCCCGCCACGTGCTCGTGATGGCGCTCGTCCTCGGGGTCGTGCTCCCGAACGTCTGGGTCGCCATCGACGCGGGAATCCCGGGCAACTCGAAGGGCGAGTACTCCAGCCAAGTCGCCTCGACGCTGCCGAGCTGGCTCCAGCTCAACACCTCGAACCCGAGCTCCTACTATTTCGGCGCGGTGGGCGGCGCGCTCGACACGCCGAACCAGTACGACAGCGCGGGGTACAATTGGCTCGCCCAGCAGGATACGAACGTCCCGCCGCAGGATCGGCCCGCGTTCGTGAGCTGGTGGGACTACGGGTTCCAGGCGATCGACCAGGGCGGCCATCCGAGCGTCGCGGACAACTTCCAACACGGCATCGACCCGGCCGGGCAGTTCCTCCTCTCCCAGAACGAGTCGCAAGCGATCGGGGTGCTGATCACCACCCTCCTCCAAACGGAGCAGAAATCCACGAAGCTTCCGTACCTCCCGGTTGCGCTCAACCAGATCCTCGCCTCCGACGGCCTCAACCTCAACGAGCTCCACACTCTGCTTGTGAACACGAGCGCCGACTACACGCTCGTGGTCGCGCACCCGGAGCGGTACCTCCCGGTGGACTCGCACACTCTCACCGACGACAACGCGATGTACCTTGCGATGGAGTATTTCCTGGCCACCTCCCTGCCGCTGAGCGGCGTCGCCAAGGTGTACGACGACGTCCAGTCGTACACCGGTTGGTCGATCCGCTACGCGATGGCCGATTCGCGGCTGTTCCCGTTCGCCGGCACGGACACAGGGATCTTCTACGCGCCGGCGGACCTCACGGGCCGCATCATCGACCAGACCGGCCAGCCGTCCACCTTCTTCAACCTGAGCGTTCTCGGTTCGGACGGCAACTACTACCCCTACGGGAAGCTCCCGCCGGGGGTCACCCAGGTCGGCCAGCCGGTGATCAACTACTACGCACCGTTCTACAATTCGATGATCTACCGCACCTACGTCGGCTACAACGGGACGGACATCGGGCAGGCCGCGGGGATCCCGGGCCTCTCAATGAACTCGACCCTCGAGCCCGGCTGGATGCTGCAGCACTTTGAGTTGGTCTACAAGACCGCCTACCTCTGCTCGAAGCCCGGCTTCGGCGGCGACTGCGTCGCCACGAACGAACCGGTCGCGATCGCCCAGGCCGCGCGCGAAAACGGCTCGGCGGATACGCGGGCGTACAGCTACTTCGGCGGCGGCGAGTCCATGCTCGAGTACTATCCCGGCCAGACTCTCTATGGTACCGTCGAGCTCGCGAGCGGCGCCCCGGTTGGAGGAGCCCGCGTGACCGTCTCCGACCAGTGGGGGATCCCGCACATGACCGTCTTTACGGCGCAGGACGGCTCGTTCTCGATCGTGCTCCCGCCGGGCAATGACACCCTCAACCTCACTACCGGAACGCTCCAGGGGCTCTCCCAGCAGGGCAGCACCCTTCTCAAGTCCGTGAAGATCTTCGTCCCGAACGCGATCGGCCTCAGCCTCGACGCGCCGAGCCAGGTCCAGTCGTTCGTCGTCGGATCCGGTGCGCTCGACGGGTTCCTTTACTGGCATAACGTCAACTCGACCAGCTACAATCCCTCCACCGATACGCTCATTCCCGGCGCCCAGGTCGTCTTCTGGGGCACGAACCTCACGCGGTACAGCGTGATCACGGACGCGAGCGGGTCGTTCCAGATTGGGAACGTCGCGCCCGGGGAGTACCAGTACGCCGTTCTCCTCAGCGGGCGGAACTACACGCAGACGCCCGTCACCGTGACCCCAGGCGGCATCGCGAACGCCACCGAGGGCCTCCGGTCGGGGATCGTGACCGGCCAGGTGAAGTACGGCGACGGGGCGATCGCGAACGGCGTCGTCGTCACCCTCGCCGGCCCGAACGGCACGATCTCCTCGTACACGACGAACCCGACGGGAACATTCCGGCTGGGAAGTGTCGGCCCGGGCAACTACACGGTGACCGCGACCCTTCCCGGGCGCGACCTCCGCTCCGCCGGCGTGCCGGTGCAGGTGCTCTCGAGCCTGACGAACCTCAGCGTGAACCTCACCGTCCTTCCGTCCGGCCAGGCGAGCTTCTCGCTCACCGTGAACGGGGCACCCGCGGCCGGGATCCCGGTCCGGTTCACGCCGACCGCGACGTTCACGAACGCCTCGGCCTCTCCGCTCGGAATCCTCGAAAACACCTCGAGGAACTCGACCGTGGTCGTGAGCTCGGGCTCCGGCTTTGTGACGGCGACCCTCCCGGCGGGCATGTACTCCGTCTACGCCTACGGGACGATCGACGGCCAGACGTACGCGGGAGTTGGCTCGATGAACATCACCGCCGGCGTCAGCGCGTCGCCTGTCGCACTCTCCCTCGCGCCGGCCCTCCGGCTTGCGGGAAGCGTGGCGACGGCGGGAGCAGGAGGCTCGTCGAGCCGGACCGCCGTGGTCGCCTACGCCTCGGGCGGCCAAGTGGTGACCTGGGCGACCGGGGGAGCGTACTCGCTCGCCCTCCCTACCGGTACGTACGCCCTCCTCGCCCTCGAGGGCTCGGCCGTGCATGGCTCCGACGCCTGGGCGGATCTCGAGGGCGTCACTCTCACCGCTCCGACGTCGCTCTCGTTCGCGCCGGTGCTCGCGGAGCGCGTGGCGTTCACGGTCGGCGCTCCGGTCGCAGGCGGGCGGCTCTTCCCGGCGAGCGGCGCGGCCGTGTCCGTGAGTGCGGGTCCGAAGGGGCCGACGGTCTCCACGGTGTCGAACGCGACCGGGGCCGTCGCCCTGTACGTCCCCGGGACCCTTCCCCTGTCGGCCGGGTCGTACTGCCTCACGACCTCGGCCTTCGGCTTTGCTTCCACGAGCCAGTGTAGCCTCTCTCCCTCGGGACTCGCGGCGCTCACCCGGGTCACCACCTCGCTCAACTCCGTGCCGGTGACGGTCACCGTACAGGGCCTGCCCTCGGGTACAACGGTCGTCCTGAACTTCACCTCCGAGAGCCGCTCGGCCGTGAATCGATCGGTCTCGGGCGGCCCCTCGTTCGCCCTCTCCCTGCCGCCCGGGCTCTACGGAATCACCGCACGCGCCGTGATTGACGGCGGTTCGGTCGTCTACCTGCCGAACGGCGCCTTCTCCACGAGGCTCCCGATCGGGGGCACCGGTTCCCAGATCACGATCGTCATGATCCCCCAGGTGAACGCCTCCGGCGCGCTGTCGCTACCGACCGGGGTCTCCGCCGCGTCGGCCTCGGTCTCGCTTACCTCCCCCTCCCTCACCGTCAACGTCAACGGGAGCGCCTATGAGAGCGGGTTCTGGGCGGCGCCCGGGACGTACTCCGCGTACGTCTCTACGAAGCTGCGGACGACCACGTTCGCGACGCTTCAGACCGTCACCATCGCCACGGACGGCAAGATCACGCCGAGCATCGTCCTCACCGCCTCCGGACCGACGCTCTCCGGGACGCTCGTGAACTCCCTCGGTGTCGCGGTGCCGCTCAACACTTCGGTCACGCTGGTCGGACCCGGCGGCGCCACCGTAGTGACGAGCGCGACGAACGGCACATTCTCTCTCGCGCTCGATTCGAGCACCACCTACGCGGTGTTCGCGAACGGTACCGCGGTCACGAGCGGGCCGAACGGCAGTTACTACAAGGAGTGGAGCAGCGTGGCCGGAGCCAGCTGCACGACCGGTGCCCTCAGCTCGAACTGTCGCGTGGCGATGACGGGGCTCGTCCAGTCGGTCTGGCTGAACGGGACGCTGGTCGCTTCCGGTGTCACCGGGCCGGCGCCGGGGACCGTGCGCTTGGTTGGCCCGTACCCGTCCACGAACTCTACCGTCCTCTCGGTCCCGACCGGGACGTTCTCGGTCCCGGTTCTGCCGGGAGCGTACTCCCTGTACGCGGTCGGGTCTGGGACCGCCCAGACGCTCGGCGCGATGACGAGCGTCCTCGTGCTCCCGTCGACCGGCTTAAGCCCCGTCTCGGTGAGCCTCGTTCCGACCTGGACCGACACGGTCACCGTCACTCCCCCCACCCTCGGTAGCGTGGGCTCGGTGACCCTCACGGTCACGAACCCGCTCGGCGAGCAGGCCGTGTACACGAACCAGCCGGTCAACTCCCCGCTCGCCCTTGCGCTCCCGCTCGGGACGTACACTCTCCGCGCCGTGGCGGCGGGCTCCTTCGGGGGCGTTCCCGCGAACGCCACGGCCGTTTCCGCGGTGTCGATCGTCGGGGGTAACCAGGGCACGGTCCTCGCGCTCGCCTTCACCCCGAGCGCCACCGTGGCCGGGACGCTCGTTGGCCCGTCCTCCGCCACCGTGCTCGCCGGCGGGAGCGTGGCGTTCTCGTTCACCGTGCGCAACACCGGGAACGTGCCGGTGACGGTCCACCCCATTGGAACACCGTCGTACTGGAATTTCTCGTTCAGCTTCCCGAACGTGACCTTGCAGCCGGGCCCCGACGCCGCCGTCTACTCCGGGGAGGTGCGGGTGGTCGTGCCGGCGGGGACCCCGGTCGCGCATC
Organism: Thermoplasmata archaeon; assembly: GCA_035625085.1. GTDB lineage: Archaea > Thermoplasmatota > Thermoplasmata > Lutacidiplasmatales > UBA184 > Lutacidiplasma. The sequence continues at coordinate 19,977 of DASPQG010000077.1, read as the reverse complement.
CGGGACTCACGATCGAGTTCGCCTCGGCGAACGGAACGATCCTCGGGCGGGTCACGCCGGGTCCGACGGTCACGGTCGTCGGGTACTACGGCGTCGCGGTGGGGATTCCGACGACGAGCCTCCCCTCGGTGACCGCGTCGAGCGCAGCGATCCCGTTCTACCTCGCGAACACCGGGAACCAGGACGAGACCGTGGTCGTCTCGATCGCCGACTCGGTTCGGCTCTCGGGACTTGGCTGGTCGAGCGGTCTCAGCACGACGACGACCGCCCCGATGCAGGCGTCCCCGCTCGCGCAGCCCCTCGCCCAGGGCGCGAATCTCACGCTGTACGTGAACCTCACCGCGACGTCGTCGATCTTCGTCTACCCCGGCACCGTGACGGTCACCGTCTCCGTCCTGAACGCCTCGGGTAGCCTTTCCCGCACGGTCACCCTCAACGTGCCCGTCGTGGCGGTCCACTCCACCACGACCCCCTCCCCGTTCTCGGTGAGCGGACCCGCGATCGGCTCGGCCCCGAACCTCCCGCCGGTCTGGCTCGTGCCGTTGCTCACGTTCGTTCCCACGATCGCCCTCGTGGTCGGGGTTCTGACGTACCGCTGGTGGCGCACCCGGAGGTGGACCCGCCGATGAGCCGTCGATGGGTGTCCTTCCTTCTCGTGCTGCTGCTGGTGGGGCCGACGTTCGTCGTGGGCCTTTCGGTGCTCGCGGCCCCCGTCCGCGCGGCCGCAACGTTGCCCGTGACCGGATCGATCACGGGCCCCTCGGTGGTCTCGACGAACTCGACCGACGTCTTCCACGTCTCGGGCTACGGTGGGCCGGCCGTCTCGGAGAGCGGCTCGCTGGTCGGGAACCTCACGTACTACGCGACGCCGGTCGGCCCGAACCTCACCGAGGTGCGATTCACCCCCGGTTCCGAGAAGTTCTCGGGCAACCAGTCGATTGCGGCGAACCTGGTGCCGGGGAACGCCACGGAAACGATCTCGATCGACATCATGATCTCCTCGACGTACCACGGGCAGAACGAGTCGATCAACATCTCTTACTCCGTTTCGATCGTGCAGCCGTACGTGATCACGGCGACGATCGTCAACCCCACGAACGTCACGGTGAGCGCGTTCGCGGTGTACGTCACGCTCGACGGCACGGCCGTCGGCCAGGTCAACGTCTCCGGCCTCGCCGCGGAGGGATCGACCCGGATCGAGTACCGGTACCCGACCCTCGGACTCTCCACGGGGTCGCACACGTTCACGCTGTCGCTGGTCCAGTCGCACGGCCTCGTGACGTTCGCGAACGGCCAGAGCGTCTACTCGCTGACCGTCTACGTCACCGGACCCGCTCCGGACTACACGCTCTGGTACGTCGTCGGAATCGTGGCTTTCTTCGGGGCTGTCTTTATATTCGTATCCCGGGTGGCCGCGCGCCGGCGGGGTGCGATTCGCCGTTGAACGGCGGAACGCCCCGGCAGGTTCGGTAGGATGGCGGCACGGATCGAACTGCACTGCTCCTCGTGCGGACGCACGGTCCCCGCGAAGGGAGCGACCCAGTTCCTCTGCCCGAACTGCGGCGAGGCGACGATCGGTCGGTGCGCCCGCTGCCGCGACCAGAGCGTCCTCTTTCACTGCCCGAAGTGCGGCTTCGAAGGGCCGTAGAGGTCGACGGGGGCGGAGATCTCGATGGGTCAGGTCGCGGTGTTGCTCCGGGTGATGCCCCAAGGCGTCGAGACCGACATGAACGCCCTCGCGAAGGGGGTCCACGACGCCCTGCCGACCGGGGTCACGATCCGCGGGATGCAGGTAAAGGACATCGCCTTCGGTCTGAAGTCGCTCCTCGTGGCCGTCGTGATGAACGACGCGGGGGGCCTCCTCGAGATGGCGGAGCGGTCGATCGCGAAGGTCCCGCACGTCGAATCCGTCGAAGTGATGGAGCAGGGGCTCCTCTAAGCCCCGGGAACCCCGGGAGGCGGCCGTGGACCTCTTCTCGCATGTACTGGTCGCCTACCTCGTCACCTTCGGGCTGTTCGGCTCGCAGCCGCAGTACCTCGCGGCGGGGGCGCTCGCGGGGGGGCTTCCCGACGGTGACATCCTGCTGTTCCCCCTCGCTCGCCGCTGGCCGATCTTCGGCCACCATGGGATCACCCATTCGCTGAGCGGCGTGACGGTGGTGGCGGTCGCGGGCGCCCTCCTCGCGCCGATGATCCTTCCCGGTTCCGCGCTCGTCTACTTCGCCGTGATGGAGCTCGGGGGCATCGCCCACATCCTCCAGGACGCCTTCACGCAGTTCTCCGTGCCGCCGCTCGCCCCGTTCTCGGACAAGCGGCTCCACCTCGACGCGGACCGGGCGATCAGCCTCGTCACGCTCGTCGTCTCCGTGGTCGGCTTCTACGTCCTCCTCGGCGTAGAGCGCAACCACGTCGCCTACAGCGTCTACCTCGGCACCCTCTGGGTGCTCGTGGCGTTCTTCGTCGCCTACTTCGCCATCCGTCTCGCGGGACGAACCGCGATCCAGCGGCACCGGGACGTGCTCGGGGTCCACGCCGAGACGGTCCCGACCGGGAACCCGTTCTCGTGGATGCTCCTTTCCGAGAAGCTCGAGAACGGACGGCTCCGCACGACGTGGGCCCGCTACCGCCTCGGCCGTGGGGTCACCGAAGGTCCGCTGAGCGTCGAGGGACCGGTCGAACCGACGCCGTACGCGGGGCGCCCCGCCTCCGCGGCCCAGGCGCTCGAGTGGTCGTACCCGCTCGCCCGCCGCGCGAGCCGGGTTCTGCAGTCGACCTACCACTTCGGCGAGGCGTTCGAGGAGCCCGGGGGCGTATGGGTCGCGGTCTGGTACTCGCTCGAGTTCACGATGCTCGGCCGGTCCCCCGGCGTCCGCGTGCGGTTCCCCTCGAACGGGGGGCCGGCGGACGTCCACTCGACGTTCTACCGGCCGATGCAGCACCCCATCTAGCCGAGCGGATCGATCGGGGCGCCCGTCCCTCGGGCGGGGACGGTGGGACGGAGAGGAGCGGCTACTTGTAGGTCGACTGGTGGGTCGTGCCCTCGTCGTCGACGATCGTGATGCACTCCCCCTCGCACTCGAAGAGGCAGGCTTCGCACATGATGCAGTCCGGGCCGTGAATGACGGCCGATTTCTCGGCCCGGAACTGGAACTTCGCGGCCACCCCGGGGTCGTCCACGACGTTCGGCCAGTTCTCCCGCGGCTGCATCTCGAAGACGGTCACTGGACAGACATCCCGGCAGTGGCTGCAGCCGGTGCACTTCTCATGGGCAACTTCCACACTGACCATGGACTACCCGCCTTCCCACCGAGCCGGCGTATATTAAGTCGTTCCGTGGAGGACGGCCGGCTCCGTCCGGCCGGCGGTCGTGCTAGCTCGCGACGTGGGCCGGGCTCAGGGAATATCGGCGGGATTCCACATCCCGACGCGGGGACCGCCGCGGAGGGCGTCGAGGGCCGAGAGTTCGGTGGGCGTCAACGAGAAATCGAACACCTGGGCGTTCTCTTGGATCCGCTCCTTGTGGGTCGACTTCGGGATCTCGACGATCCCGTGTTCGAGCCCCCAGCGAATCAGCACCTGCGCGGCCGTACGGTGATGGGCCGCGGCGATCGTCGCGAGCGTCGGGTCGTCCATCCGGCGTCCGCGGGTCAGCGGCGACCATGCCTCGAGGCGGATGCCGTGCGTCTCGCAGTACCCGAGCAGCTCCGGGTCGAAGACGAACGGGTGGAACTCGACCTGGTCGACCGCCGGGACCACGCCCGAGTGGGTCCGCAGTTCCTCGAGATGCCGAACGGTGTAGTTGCTGACACCAATCGCCCGGCAGACGCCCTCGCGCTGGAGCTCGGTAAGCGCCTTCCACGAATCGAGACGATCCTGCGGCGAGTTAGCTCGGGGCCAGTGGATGAGATAGAGATCGATCGGCCCGAGCCCGAGGCGCTTCGCGCTGGCGCGGCCCGCCCGGAGCGCCGGCTCGTACCCGTGATCGGTGTGCCAGAGCTTGGTCGTCACGAACACGTCGTCCCGGGGAAGCCCGCTTGCGCGGACCGCCTCGCCGACGTCCGCCTCGTTGCCGTACATCGCGGCCGTGTCGACCGCGCGGTATCCGGCCTCAAGGGCGAACCGGACGGAGTTTCGGGTCACGGCGCCGGGGGGCGTTTGGAAGACTCCGAGGCCGAGCCACGGGATCTCGGGTCCCTGGTTCAGTCGAACGCGGGAAGCGATAGTGGAGCCGCTCGGAATCGGCATGCGAACCGAAATGGATGGGGGCGTTTAGCGTCCGCCCTCGGCCCGGAACCTCGGGGCGATCCCTTGCTGTCGCAGCCGCTCGTCGTACCGCCGCAGCTGCCCTTCGTGTTCCGGACAGACGGAGAACGATTGCCAGGGCGCTCCCGGAGTGGTCCGGTCGGCCCCGGCGGCGAACAGCTCGATCCGGTGGGGCCGGTCGTCGCACGGCCCTCCGTCCTCCGCCGCCGGCGCGCCCACGGTGGGGCGGAACGCGAAGTCATACGCCCGTCCCATGTCGCACAGGGGTCGCTGGAACAAGTGGCTCACGGGGACTCCGGGCGGCTCGTACCGAACGAACGTCGATCAACCGAACTTCAGAGTTTCCGAACGAGTTCGGCGAACTCGCCGGCGGTCCATCCCTTGAGCGTGGTAGTCCGGACAAATCCCTGCATCCCGGTACGGAGCGCCAGCTGGTTCGCGATGTCGTCGGACGGGAGCTCCACCGCGACCACGAGGTCGTACGCGCCCATCGTGTGGAGGAACGAGACGACCTTCCCGCCGGCCTGTTCGACCGCCTTGCGGAACGCATCGCCCCGCTCGGGGGACTTCTTCACGTTTCGGATGCCTTCAGGGGTCCAGTTCACCAAGATCACATACGACGGCATGGTGGCCCCGAACGAACCGTCCCCTACAAAACCGTTCGGGCGCGGCTCGGGAGTCGTGGGCACCGCCGAAGCTATGACCTCGAGGGCGGCTTTCCCCTCCGTCCCCATCGGTCCGCCGAGGAGCGGCGGAGGGGTGTCAGTCACCAATGCCGGTCGCGTCGCTTGCCAAGGTGAAGCTCCGGTACGATGTCTCCGGCCACGGGGACCCGACCGTCTTGCTTCATGGGTCGCTCGTGGACCGCCGCACCTGGGACGCGGTGCGCCCGGGGCTGGCCCAAGCGCTGACGGTCCTCGCGTACGACCGTCGCGGGCATGGGGAGAGTACCGGTCCCCTGCGCCACCATCCGGTCCGAGACGACGCGGGGGACCTGGCCGCCCTTCTCGAGGCGATCGACCTCTTTCCCGTGCACCTGATCGCGCACTCGTACGCCGGGGCGGTCGCGTTGCGGCTCGCGGTCGACCGACCCGAGATGGTCCGAAGTCTGTCCCTGCACGAACCGATGTTCTTCGGGGTCCTCGATGACGATCTGGCCACGGCCCCAGAGGTAGAGCGCCTGATGGTCGAGTTTCACGCGATGCAGGCGCTGGTCCGCGACGGTCATCCCGAACTCGCGGTGCGCAAGGTAATGGATGCACTGTCGACGGAGGAAGGCGGCTGGAGCCGGCTCTCTCCGGGCGTGCAGCGATCGCTCGTTCGCCACGTGGACCGCTGGGCGGAGGAGTTGAACGACCCTGAGGCGACCCGGCCGGCGGCGGAGCTGTTTACCGACTTACTGATCCCCGTGCTTCTAACGACCGGAGAACGTAGCCCGCCGTTCTTGCAGCGGATCGTCGCATGCACCGGACGGCGCTTACGGAACGGGACCGTACGGACCTTGCCCGGGGTCGGTCACGTGCCTCACCTTACCGACCCGGACCAGTTCATCGCACTGATCCACAGCTTTCTCGTCGAACGGGATGTCCCGTTCACGTGAGCCCGGACCGGGAGCACGGGTGGGTCTCTGCGCGCCGGGACCGCACGCTGGCGAGTTCGATGGAGGTCCATCGTGACCTCCGGCTGACCTCGGGGACGGTTGAGCGAGTCAGCGAGGTTCAACGCGGGGGGCGGTCCCCCGACGCGAAGAACGGGTCGAGGAGATCCATGACGCCCTTGCCGAGCCACTGCCCGCCGTCCACCGCGAGCACTTGCCCGGTGATGTAGCTCGCCCGAGGGCTCGCGAGGAAGCGGACCGCCTCAGCGATCTCCTGTGGTGTCCCAAACCGGCCGAGGGGGACCCCGCTCGTCACTGCCTTCTCCACTGCCTCGGATACCCACAGCCGTTCGTCGGTGCCCTCGGTGTGAACCGGCCCCGGTGCGACGGCGTTCACCCGGATCCCATAGCGGGCCCATTCCACCGCCAAGGTTCGGGTCAGGGCGAGGACGCCGGCCTTCGCGGAGGCGGAATGGGCGGTCCCTGGACCGGCCATCCATGCGTACGAAGCGACGATGTTCACGATTGCCGGGGTCGGCGAACGGCGGAGCAAGGGGAGGGCGGCCCGGGAGCAGAAGAACGTCCCATCGAGCACGATCCCCACGACGGCCTTCCAGCCGTTCGTGGTGATCTTTTCCGCCGGGGCCACGAAATTCCCGGCGGCGTTGTTGATTAGAACGTCGAGGCGACCATACTCCGACCGGGCCACCTCAATGAGGTGGTCAACCTGTTCCGGCACCCGCACATCGGTGGGCACCTCGACCACCCGGGCCCCATGGCCCCGGAGTTCGCCCGACCCGGACGCGAGGTGTTCCGCGGAACGGCTGGCGATCACGAGGTTGTACCCGTCCTCCGCGAGCGCGACCCCGATGGCTCGGCCGAGACCGGTACCGCCGCCGGTGATCAGAGCGACCGGCTTCGCCTCCGGCCGATGGGGGGAGCTCGCGGTCATGGCCGGGCCCAGTTCCGACCCCCGTAAGAAACTAACCGGCGGCACGGTCCGAAAGTCCGTTGTCTCCCACTACGGCCGCCGCGCCACCCGCGCCGGCCGGGGTGGGCGCGCGCGGCCCTACGGGCCCCCTTCAGCGCACCGGGCGGGAGGCCCGCACCGGGGTCGCTGTCCTGGCGGAACACCAGCTCTCCGTCCCGGAACACCGCGAGCGCCGGGATCACCTCGATGCCGAACATATCCCAGAGGGGACTCCCGTCATCGGTGACATCGCCGACGGCGGTCCGAAAGTCGTCTCCGCGCTCCAACGTTTCGAACTCGGACCGGAACCGCCGGCAGAACGGACACCAATCCGCGAGGAACGCCACTACCCACACTCCGCCTCGACGGAGGCGACATCCCTCGAACGCGTCGGGGGGCAGGGTTTCCATGGGATCTCGCTCGGCACGCTCGAACGGCCGAACGTGCGATCCGGCGACGACCCGTCCCGTATTGAACCCGACGCGTCTCGCCCCGGCCGAGGGATTCCATGTCGTGGCGGATTCCAATCGAGGCGAGGAGCGATCGCGTCTTCCCGGTGCCGATGCGCGGCACGGTCGAGACCCACCGGTTCCGCAGCCACGTTCTCGAGGGAAACCCGTGGGGCGACCCGGTCGAGCGGGACCTCCCCGTCTACATTCCTCCGTCCGGGCGCACCGAGGGACTTCCCTTGCTCGTCCTCCTATCGGGCTACACGGGGACAGGGTGGGGTCACTTCCAGCGACCGCGCTACCTCCAGGATTCGATCCCGGGGCGGCTCGACCGGCTGATCCGGCACCGGCTCGCCCCGGAGGCCGTGATGGTGGGGCCGGACTGTCTCACGACGCTCGGCGGAAGTCAGTACCTCAACTCCTCGGCGACCGGGCGTTACGAAGATTACGTGGTCGAGGAGATCGTGCCGTTCGTCCGAGAGCGGTACCGAACGGGACCGACCGCCGTCCTCGGGACCTCGAGCGGGGGGTACGGGTCGATGGTGCTTGCCCTGCGTCATCCCGACGTATTCCGTGCCGCCGGGTCGAATGCGGGCGATGCGTACTTCGAGTACTGTTACGTTCCGGACTTTCCGATCGCCTTCCGCGAGATCCGGAAAGCGGGAGGCCCCGAGAAGCTCCTCGCGAACCTGCTGCACGACCCCGTGAGCGGCTTCGGCCCGAAACAGCCTCAGATCCAGGCCCTCGAAGTGATGGCGTACGCGTCGTGCTACTCCCCCATCGAGGCGGAACCGGGCCGTTTCGACCTTCCGTTCGACCTCGAGTCGGGGGCACTACGCCTTGACGTCTGGGCGAAGTGGCTCGCCTGGGACCCGGTCCGGATGATCTCCGAGGACCGGTACCGCGAAGCGGCCCGGAAGCTGGCGTACCTCTACGTCGACGGCGGAATCCGGGATGAGTACAGTCTCGACATCGGCGCCCGCATCTTCGCCGAGAGGGCGCGGTCGGCCGGGGCGCACGTCGATCTGGAGGAGTTCGACGGGATCCATGCCGATGGGGGCCCCCGATACGACGTCATGATCCCCCGGCTCCTCACGGCCCTCGGGAGCCGCCCCCCATAGGGACTCAGAATCCGTTTTGTACCCCGCTCGGCTCGTGCTGCGAGAACCGCCTCTCGGAAGGTGGCAGGAAACCGATGATCCGCGACGGCAGCATGGTCTGCGACGCCTGTCAGAAGAGCATCACGCGTGTCACGGAGATACCGGCCGAGGGCTGGCCGAAGATGCACAACCTCTGCTCTTCCTGCTTCGCCGCCCTCAAGCGGGAAGCGATTCCCCGGCCTTCCTAGGCGCTCTTCAACGGGAAGACCGAGAGACCGGAGCGTCCGGCCCCTCGAACGGCGCGAGCGTCTCGACCGCCTCGTCTTCGAACCAGGCGAGGACGATGAAGTACCACGAGAGCCCGACGAGCACGAGCAGATCGGCGAGTTCGGACGCTCGAGGGGCGACCACGACCGCCCCGGCCGTGAGATGCCGGCCCTCCCGCACCGGCTCGACGTGCAGCAGCTCCTCCCCGCCCGCCGAGGAGACCTTCCAGGCTGGGATCAGGACTCCTGCCCGGTGGAACCGGTACGAGCGTCCGCCGGCGACCTCGATCGAGTGGTAGTTCAGGTGAACCGAGAGACGGGCGAGCGTTTTCTCCTCCGATCTCACGGTGACGTGCGGGTTCAGGAACCCGCCGCGCTTCATCGTCCACTCCCCCGAACTGCTTCGCAACGTCGCGAGGGAGCCTTCCCGTTGCACCCATTCCAGGGTCGCCACGGTCGTCTCTCCCGAGAGAAGCGAGAACGCCTCCGGGCGCTCCCGAGTCCGGAGCCATCGAAGGGTGGTACGGTCCACGGCGGAGAGCGGCGAGATCGCCATCGGCCGCCCCCACCCCATCGGAGGGATTTAACCGAGCGCCGCGGGCGCGGCGCTCTCTGCGCGGCTCACCGACCTGACACGAGGTAGAGCACGCCCGCGATCAGGCAGAAGAGCGAAGCCAAGAGGGCAAGGAGCTCCCCCCCGAATCCGAGGCCGAACCAGCCCACGACCGCCACCACGATCAACACCGCTCCGCACGCCGCGGTCCGATCGCGATCGCCGGAGTGGCCCACCCCGGTGAATAGACCCACGACGAGTCCTACGACCACGTAGACCACCGAGCGGGCCCAGGCGCCCAGCGCGATGGAGCCGAAGCCGAAGGCCAGGGAGATGAACCCACCCACGAACGCCACTATCCCCGCGACGACGAGGAGGAGTGCCGACAGAAGGCCGAAGAGAAGAGCTAACCCCCGGTTGCTGCCGTCGGGCATCCGCTTCCCTCTCGGAGGAGGGGCGGATGACGGGCATTACGGTTTCGCACGCGGGTCGCGAACCTCTAAACGCCCGGGCGGCTGACACCTTATTGACCCGGTTGGGCCAGCCCTACTCCCGGCGTCGTGGTCTCCCCCGATGCTTCGCGAAACGACCTTCCTGATCGGCGGGGCCGTGACCATCGCCCTCGGCCTCCTCCTCGGGGTCGGGCTCTTCTGGGCCGGGGCAGGGTCGGACTACTTTGATGCCTGGCTCGCGAGCGGGATGGCCGTAGGATTCGGCGCGTTCTTCCTGTACGTGGCGCGAGGGGAGCATCGGGACCGTCTCGATTTCCTCGCACGGGTCGAGCGAGAACCCCCGGAGGGGCCTGGGTCGGGATCGCACTAGTCGGCGCGGGGCGGGGAAACCTTTTCTTACGGCCACGGCGTCCAACGGACGTGGCCGGGATGGGGTAGTTTGGCCTATCCTGGGGGACTGTGGATCCCTCGACCCGGGTTCAAAGCGACGCGGGGCACTCCCCCGCGCCGTGAGACTCTCGGTCCCGGCCCTACCTTTGGCGTCGCCGGGCGGTCTTATCCGCGGCCGTTTTCGCCCTAGGACGGGAAGAGAGGTTCGCCACGGTGTCGGGCAGGTCCGAGAGAGAATAGTCGGCCCATGCCGCCCCCCACCGCTTGAGATCGGTCGGGGTCAACGCCCAGCCCGGAAGTCGGGAGGCCCGTGCGATCGGGATGACCCCCGGAACCGAGAGCGCGGCCTCCATGTCGAAGCGAGAATCGCCGACGAGGAACATCGGGGCCTCGGGATACCGTCGACGAAACTCGGTGAGGTGCTCCCGTTTCGTCCCGTCGCCGGAGCCGAGGACATCATCGAACCAGTACCTTAGCCCCTCCCGCTCAAGGAGCAGCTCCGCCATCTCGGTCTCCGCCCCCGTGGCGACGAGGAGCGTCCACCGCTCCCGATGCAGCGTCTTGAGGAGCTTCGGGACCTCGGGGAACGGGTGGGCACGGGCGTACGCCTCGACCACCTTGCGCTGGTGGAACGTCCGTGCCGCCGTGGAGCGCAGGTCGAGCGGCGCTTCCGGGTACAACTGAGCCAGCTGGGCCTCGAAGGGCATCCCGGTCGTGGCGAGATAGTGGATCCGAGCCTCCTCCTCCGGGGTGCCGAACGACTTCGCGAGCACTGAGGCGGCGACCGTACTGATGAGGGCGAGGTCGTCGAGCAACGTCCCGTCCAAGTCGAACGCGAGAACTCCGCGTTCCGCCCGCTGCGGTGGAACTTCAACGCGAGGGCCGCGCCCCGGGCGCCCCACTTCGGCGAACTGGCTGGTCGAGGAGACCATCGGCAGCGTTCCGCTCGCGGGAGGGGAGAACGAAGCGGGTTCTTCCTTCGGCGAAGCGTCCTTGGGAAGGGGCACGAGGCCGGCCAGCCCGACCTCCTCTTTAAGATGCCGAGGCGCCGGTCGCGCTAATAGCGCTGGGCGTCTCCCTCCCCCGAGGGATGCCCTCGGAGTTGCGATGCATCCGAGCCACGTGATCCGGGGACGGGCCAGCCAGCTGCTGGCCGGTCGACGGATCGTGATCGGCGTCTCGGGTTCGATTGCGGCCATCGAGCTTCCCAAGATCATCCGGGAGTTGATCCGGCACGGCGCCGATGTTCGCGCCGTGATGAGCCCCGAGGCGGCGCGCCTCGTGACCCCCGAGACCTTAGAGTTCGCTACCGGACATCCTCCGGTGACGCAGCTCACGGGGAACGTCGAGCACGTCACCCTGCTCGGACCCGGGCCCGAGCGCGCCGACCTGCTATTGATCGCTCCGGCGACCGCCAACACGATTTCGAAAATCGCCCACGGGATTGACGACACGCCGGTCACCTCCTGTGCCTCAGTGGCGCTGGGCGGTGGGGTCCCGATGCTGATCGCCCCGGCGATGCACAGCCACATGGGGGTCAACCCGGCGGTCCTCGAGAACCTCGAGAAGCTCCGGGGTTGGGGCGTGGAAATCGTCTCGGGTGCCTCCGTGGAGGGGGAGGAGAAGATCGCCTCTCCGGAGGAGGTCGCGTCGGCCGTTCTGCATCGGCTCGGTTCCGGTCCGTGGAAGGGACGGTCGGTGATCGTCATCGGGGGCGCGGCCCGGGAATCGATCGATGAGGTACGCTCGGTGACGAACGAGAGTTCGGGGACGACCGCAGTCGCCCTCGCGAACCAGGCGTTCTACCGGGGGGCGGAAGTGGAGCTCTGGGCCGGGGCCCTTCAGGTGACCGTCCCTCCATGGATCCCCGCCACCCGATGGCGCAGTGTGGCGGACCTCCTCGAGCTCGCGCGCCGTCGACGCACCGCCCTGGCGGCGGCGTCGGCCGTTCTCGTTCCGGCCGCCCTTTCCGACTTCACCCTCGAGCGCCGCCCGGGGAAGATCCCCTCCCGCGACCACGAGACCTTAACGCTCACGCTGCGCCGGGCCCCGAAGGTGCTGCCCGAACTGCGGCGGCTCGCACCGCCGCCGACCCGGCTCGTGGCGTTCAAGCTCGAGCCCGGAAGGTCGGAAGCCGAACTGGAAGAGTTGGGCCGCCTCCTGGCTCGGGAAAGCGGGGCGGACTGGGTCGTCGCGAACGACGTGGCGGTGATGGGCGCCGCTCAGACCACCGCGCTCGTACTGCCTCCTTCCGGCGGCCGCCACTGGATTCGAGGGCCGAAGAGCGAGTTCGCGGGGAAACTCCTCGATGATATCGGTCGGGAACTCGCCAATGTAGCTACGAGTCCGGCGCCGCCGGTCCACCGCCCCCGTCGGACGGCTCGTCACCGAGCCCGGACCCACTGAGTTCCCCTCCGGGGGTTCTCCACCGCGGCGCTGACCGCCGCCCTTAATACACCGGCCCCATGCGCGCGCCGAGGAATCTCGTATGGTCAAACTTGCCGAGTGGCAAGGGAAGGTCGTCTTTCGAAAGTACGGCGTCCCCTTACCGCGGGGCGAAGTGGCCCGAACTCCCGCGGAAGCGGAGGCCCTCGTACGCGGGGGAAAGGTTCCGCTCCCGTGTGTCATCAAGGCACAGGTGCTCGCCGGAGGACGCGGGAAAGGCGGTGCCGTTCGCTTCGCGAACACCCCGGAGGAGGTCCGGGACGCGGCCGCCGCGATCCTCGGGCTCGAATTCAAGGGAGAGAAGGTGCGCGAGCTCCTGCTCGAGGAGAAGCTCCCGATCGCTCGCGAGCTGTATGTGTCGATGACCCTCGACCGTGCGCAGCGGCTGCCCATCCTGATCACGAGCGCCCAAGGGGGAGTCGAGATCGAATCCGTCCCCGACGCGCAGATCGACCGACAGCCCGTCGACCCGTTCCCGGGTCTCACGGGATACGAGAAGCGACGGGCGGCGAAGGTGCTGGGCCTCTCGGGCGGCCCGGCGCGGTCCCTGGGACAAGTGCTCGACGCCCTTTGGAAGACGTTCCAGCAAGAGGACGCCGAGCTGGTCGAGATCAACCCGCTCGCCGTCGTCGGGGACGCTCTGGTGGCGCTCGACGCGAAGGTGATCATCGAGGACGACGCAGCGTTCCGCCATCCCGAGTACGCCGAGGTCCGGGACGACCGCACCGAGCTCGAAGAGATCGCCCGCGAGAAGGAGATCGCGTTCGTCCAACTCGACGGGAACATCGGAGTGATCGCCAACGGGGCGGGGCTCACGATGGCGACACTCGACGTCTTGAAGGAGCTGGGCGGGGCACCGGGGGTGTTCCTCGATCTCGGGGGGACCGACGACCCGAAGAAGGTGACCGAGGCGTTCCTTCTGATGGCCCGCGCGCGGCCGAGCGCCGTGTTCCTCAACATCTTCGGAGGGATCACCCGATGCGACACGGTCGCGAAGGGTCTCGTCGAGGCGATGCAACAGGTGCCGGCCGCGGAGCGTTTCCCGCTCGTGGCTCGAATCCGCGGCAACAACGAGGCCGAAGGGATCGCGCTCCTTCGCTCGGCCGGGGTCACGGCGATCTCCGACCTTCGCGCGTCGGCGCAAGCCGCGGTTGACGCGGCCCGGGGGCGAGCATGAGCGTCCTCGTCGACCGGGACACCCGCGTCGTCGTGCAGGGGATTACCGGTCATCAGGGGACGGTCCATACCCGACAGATGCGGCAATTCGGGACTCAAGTGGTCGCCGGGGTGACCCCCGGCAAGGCGGGAACCGAGGTCGAGGGGGTCCCGGTCTTCGACACCGTGCGGGACGCCGTGGAGAAGACCCAGGCCAACACGTCCTGCGTGTTCGTTCCGGCCCCCGGCGCCAAGGACGCGGTGCTCGAGGCAGCCGACGCGGGACTCCGGCTCGGTGTCGTCGTCACCGAACACGTCCCGTTCCACGACATGCTCGTGATGTACCCCTACGCGAGGTCGAAGGGGATGCGGATCATCGGGCCGAACTGCCCCGGGATCGGGGCCCCGGCGAAGGCGAAGGTCGGTATCATCCCGAACGTCGTCTTCCAACCGGGCCGGGTGGGGGTGATCTCTCGGAGTGGCACGCTCACCTACGAGATCGTGAACGGCATCAGGGAGATCGGGCTCGGCCAGTCGACGTGCATCGGCCTCGGCGGCGACCCGGTTGTCGGGACCACGTTCGTCGACGCGCTCCCTCTCTTCGAGTCCGACCCCGACACCGACGCGCTGGTGATGGTCGGCGAGATCGGCGGCACGGCCGAGGAGGACGCCGCCGAGTACATCCGCCATCATTTCACGAAGCCGGTGGTCGCCTACATCGCAGGCCGCAGCGCTCCGCCCGGGAAGCGAATGGGGCACGCAGGGGCGATCATCACGCGGGGGAAGGGGACGGCCGAGACCAAGGTCGCCGCCCTCGAGGCCGCCGGAGCCCGGGTCGCGAAGTTCCCGTACGAGATTCCGGCCCTGATCGCGGAAGCGGTCCGGGGGGCCCGCCGATGAGCCCGGAGGTGGAGGGCGAGGAGCCGTGCCTGGTGCCCGGGTGCGGTGCTCCGGCCGCCCGGCATCTATCGCTCACGGAGGCCCGGAAGGCGTTCTCGAACCTTCCCGAACGGGGGCGTCGCGCCCCACTCTGCCGGGACCACTATCGGGAGTGGAAGAAGGCGACCAAGAAGGCCCGCCAGCTCGAGCGAGCGGCGTGGTGAGGCGGGGAACGGGTTAGGACCCGGCGGGTCGTTACTGCTTCCGCATCTTCTGCGCCCGCATGCGTCGGCGCATCCGCTTCTTGCGCCACTTCCAGCGCATGTGGCCGCGCTTCTTCCAGACCCGCGAAGAACGTTTCATTCCCTCTCAGTCCGAACGCGCGGCGGTACGGGTGACCGTTTATTAGGGTTACGAGAGGCGGGCCGCTTCCGCCGGGATTCGTCGGAGGGTGGGGCCGGTGCCCCCGGCCCGTTATCTTCCCGACCGCCGTCGCTCCTCCGTGCTTGACGAGAGCGACCTCGAGGTGAACGTCCTCGAGTTCCGGCAACGCTCCTTCCAGTTCGATCGACTCGTGGAGCACGAGGGTCAGGAGTACGCGGTCTTCTCCCGAACGGAGACCGAGAGCGAGAGCCAGTTCCGTCCTCGACTCGTCCACCTGCGCATCGTGGTCCCACGGGGATGGGTCGTCTTCGACGAACCGAACGACGTCCTCCTGCTGGCCCGCGACGGGACCACGATCCCGGCGCGCCTGGTCGAATCGATCACCGAGGTCGGCGCCGACCCCTCCGAGTTCACGGAGCAGGGGATCGACTGGAAGCGCGTTCCGGGTCCGGGAGGGCTCCTCGTCTACGCCCCCGAGGAGCTCGAGACGGTACTCCTCACGCCGAGCGCCCTCGCCCGGCTCGTGGGCGGCTGACCCGCGGGACCCACCGACCTAGGCCTTCGCCCGGAGCGTCCGGTCGAGCAGCGCAGCCAGGACGCCGCCGACGATCGGAGCGACCCAGAACAGCCAGTCCTGGCCGATCGCCCAGTTCCCGCTCGACCAGAACGACGAGAGGACGGCGGGCGCGAAGCTGCGCGCCGGGTTGATCGAGGCGCCGTCGACCGGAATCGCCACGAGGTTCGCCATCAGCAGCGTGAGCCCGATCCCGATCGGGGCGAGGTTCTTCGCCGACCCCTCGGCCCGGGTCGAGAAGAGGATGACCATCACGAGGAAGAACGTGAACACGACCTCGATGAGGAAGACCGCGCCCATGTTGTATCCGAAGCACGTCGTCGATCCCGCCGAGTAGCATTGGGAAGCCAGCGCCCCGGCCTGGACCCCGCTCCAGGAGGTGGGGTTGCCGTAGGCGATCGCCGCGACCACGCCCATCCCGAGGATGCCGCCGGCGACCTGCGAGAGGATGTAGGGGATGGCGTCCCGCGCTGGGAACTTGCCCGCGACCCAGGCGCCGATCGTCACGGCCGGATTGAAGTGGCCGCCGGAGATGTCGCCGAACGCGTAGATGAGGGCGATCAGCCCGAATCCGACCGATAGGCTGATCAGCACGACCCGGACCGAGAACAGGAGGCCGACGGAGAGCACCGCGGCGCCCCCCACCGCGAGCAGCAGTCCAAACGTCCCGACGAATTCGGCGAGATACTTCTGGCCCGAGCTGTACGCCATGCGCCGGCGACCGGAACTCGGTCTCTAAAACCTATCGCCGGGACGGAAAACGGCGCGGGTGGCTACAGGACCCCCATCTCGGTCAACTTCTCGGGAAGATAGTGTTCGGTGACGTAGTTGAGGCCGTACTTCGCGAGCGACTGCTGCTCGGCTTTCTTGCCGTTCTTCAGCATCAGCTCGATCTCGGCCCGCCACTCGGCGGTCGCGAACCGTGGGTCGGTGAGCTCCGCCTGGAGGGCCCGGATGTCCTGCTCCGAGAGCTTGTCGGACGGTAGGTCGTAGTTCTCGATGTCGGAGGCGGTGACCCCGAGGAACTCCGCGGAGGGGGTGGTGAGGTAGCTCGAAAGGTGCGCCGTCTTGATCGCGCCGAACGCGACCGACGCGAAGATGCGGAACGACCAGGGGTCGCCGTCGGTGAAGACGACCACCGGGAGCTTGAGCTCGTCCGACACCCGGCGCAGGAATCTCCGCGTGGAGCGCGCCGGCTGGCCCTTCAGATGAACGAGGACCGCGTCGTGTTGCTCGTCGAACCCGTTCTCGGCGAGGCGGTCGACCATGCCGCCGCACTCGATCGCAATCACGAACTTCGCGTTGGTCCCGACGAGCTCGATCTTCTCCTTCTCGACGTTGAACGGTAGCGAGTAGCCGCCGTCCCCGACGTCGTCGCGACAGTTGATCTTCTTCACGACCCCCTTGCGGTTCCGCTCCTTGATCGTGATGTCGCCGATCACGGAGGCGCCGTTCTCCTCGGGATGCAGGCGGAAGTCCTCACGGAGCCGCTCGCACATCACCTCGAGGTCCTCGATCAAGAGGTTCGACTCGTCCTCGGCGTGGAACTTCGCGTCCTCCCACGCCTCGCTGATGTAGTAGAGCTCCCTCAGCGTGGAGGTCTTCCGGTCGCGGGCCATCTCGTTGATGAAATCGACCAGGTAGAACGTGCGCAGCAGCATGAGCGCCCCGTCGAGCTTGCGGGCGCTGCGCGTTCCCATCGCGCGCCCGAGCTTCCAGACCCCCTCCCGAGGCTGGAACAGGATGTTCTGCTTGGTTCGCAGCGGCAGGCGCATGCGAGGGATCTCGCCTCGCTCGAGCTGGTCGTAGATCTGCTCGGCGAGGCCGAGCGTCGGCGCGAGAGCGTCCGCCCGGACCTCCGTCGGCTCGTCGTCACTCTTCTTCGCGGATGTGCGCGCTCGCTTCGGCGGCATCGTAGTCGACCTCCTCTTCGGCAGTGGCACCGTTCGCCGCGGTGTCCGCGGCAGCGGCCTCGGCCGCCTCGACGATCGTGCGGGGCAGCCGGACGTCCCAGTCCCCGGGCAGCGGGTCGGCTCCGAGGATGTGGGCCTCATCGATCCCGGCGACGTACCAGTCGAGGTCGTTCGTCTCGACGTCCGTCTTCGGGGGGAAACTGAGGGTGAGGGAGGTCCGGCTGTTCGGCGCGAGCCTCGGGAGAGTCCACCACGCCCGGCCGAGCTCCGGCTCGGTGCCGTCCGGCGCCGGGGCGAACGTTCCGAGGGGGAAGATGTCCGGAGGGATCTCGACGAACAGCTCGAGGACTCGCGGCCGCGGCGTGTAGTTCGTGACCTCGACCGTACCGTGGACAGCGTCCTTCTCGGAGACGAACGTCACCTCGAGGTTGACGATGTCCATGATCCGGGTCACGACGGGGGTGAGGTCCGGCATCGGCTTTCCGACGAGGTGGCTCGTCTTCTCGGCGAGCTTCGGCAAGATCCGTTGAATGATAGCGAACTTTTCGCCCGCGAACTCCCGACGGCTCTTGCGGGAGATGTGGGTCCTAAGGTGACGCGCCGCCGCCTGGAGCGCGAGGGTGAGCTCCTTGTCGATTTCGGGGTCTTCGGCGACCGCTTCCTTCGCCTCGCTCGTGAACGGGACCTTCGTGGACGCGACGTGCACGAGCACGAGCGCAGGGCCGGACGGGACTCCCGAGCCGCCCTTCTGGTCGAGGCCGTAGCGACGCCAGTCCAGGTTGGCGATCGCGTTCGTGATCGCGCAGGCGCCCTGCTGGAACAGAAGCGGCACCCGGTTCGCGAACCGAAGGATCTGAATCGGCTGGTCTCCCGGGAGGCCACCGCCGTAAACGAGCCCGACCTCGACCATGAACGGGAAGCCGGCATGGACCTTGGGCGGTCGGCTCACCGGGGGGGCGAAGAACTCGGGCCGAAGGTCCCCGAGCACGTTCCTAAGACCCCTCTTGATCAGCATCGAGCCGATCGGAGAGAGCCCCTCGGGCGACGGGGCGATCAGCGGGGCATCGTGCAGCGCGCGCAGCAGACGGTCCTGGCCGTCCATCGAGACCGTGGCCGGGGCGGTATTCGGTTTGATGCCGGCGGCCGTCAGCAGCTCCCGGGCCGCCCGCTGGCTCACGCCCTGGAGGTCCTTCGTCAGGAACTCGACGGAGTTCGACCGCTTGGACGCCTTCAGGAGGTAGCCGAGCTCTCCGAGCTCGAGCCCGTACGGGTGCGGGAGCGTCTCCTTCGCCACCGGCGGAAGCTCGGCGGAGGCCCGCTCGAACGTGACGCGCGTGCCGTCCGGCTCGACGAGCACGATCCGCGCGTGAGGGTTCACGATCGCCGTGCCCCGCAGGTACTCGTACGGGGACTGGCGACCCCGAACGTACCGGGCCTTCAGGACGAGCTCGACGCGGGTCCCGTGCGGGGAATCCCAGAGCTGAAGGTCTTCGGAGACGACCCGGGGCTGGTTCTTCTGGGTGTCAATGGCGAGTTCGAGGACGTGGGCGGCCTCCTCCTCCTCGACCTTCGAGATCACCCGGGCCGGCCGGGCCGTGGTGAGGTTCGCGTACAGCACGGCTGCGGAGATCCCGATCCCCTGCTGCCCGCGAGCCTGACGGTTCGAGTGGAAGCGAGAGCCGTAGAGGAGCCGGGCGAATACGTTCGGGATCTCCCGCCGGAGGATACCGGGTCCGGTGTCGGTCACGGAGACCTTGAGCCGGTCCTCTCCCTCCTTGGAGATCTCGACGAGGACGTCCGGGAGGATGCGCGCCTCGTCCGAGGCGTCCAGGGAGTTATCGACCGCCTCCTTGACGGTGGTGAGCAGGGCCCGCTGGGGGTTGTCGAACCCAAGGATCTGCCGGTTCCGTTCGAAGAACTCGGCGACCGAGATCTCTCGCTGCTTCGCCGCGAGTTGCTGAGCGATCGTCGGGGGCGGAGACACCGTGTTCCGGGGGGTGCGCGGCCCCTATAAGGCCCGCGTTGGAATCGAATGCGGGTCGGAAGATGGACGACCCCGTTCGGGGGTCGCCTCCGCCGGCCCAAGGCGGCCGGTAACGTCTCGAAGGACCGGCCGGAACGGCCTCCAATGGGCCGCCTCTCCGGGGTCGACCTCGACGAGCGAGAGCGCCTCCTCCGGACTCGCCGGGGCGAAGGGTACGGGTGTCGAAGGGATCGGCTCTCCTCGGGGATTCCAGGCGCCCGAGCCTCCACCGAAGACGACGCCATCCTCGACGCCCACCCGGTTCACGTAGACGACGGGCATCGCGTTCTCGATGGCTCGGGCCGGGAGCAGGCGGTCGAACAGGCGTCGGCTCGTCACCGGGGCCGCCGAGACCCCCACGAGGAGCTCGGCGCCGCCGAGGGCCAGCTCTCGGGAGACCTCCGGGAAGAACACGTCGTAGCAGACCTGGAGACCGACCTTCGTGCCCGCGAGGGTCACCGCAACGCTCCGTTCGGCCGGCGTGAACTGGATTCCCTCCTCGAACGGTCCGAACGTGGGCAGGTACCGCTTCACCTGGACTCGGAGCTCGCCCGTCGGCGCGAT
>DASPQG010000076.1:0-16502 GCA_035625085.1 Thermoplasmata archaeon | reverse complement strand
AGAACATCGCGAGCGAGGGACGGAAGTTCGGGCTCGGCCTCTGCGTGGTCACCCAGCGGGCGGCCCGCATCGACAAGAACGTCCTCTCGCAGTGCAACACCCAGCTGATCCTCCAAGTGACGAACCCGCTCGACCTGAAGGCGATCACCTCCTCGATCGAGGGTCTCACGAACGGGATGACCGAGATGATCCAGTCGCTCCCGGTCGGGGTCGCGTTGATCACCGGGGGCGGCTACCACACGCCGCTCTTCTGCGAGGTACGCCCCCGCTCGACCCGCCACGGCGGGGAGAGCGTCCAGGTCGTCGCGGCGTAGGGGGCCCGCCCAGCGGGCCTACGCGCGAAGGGAAGCCGCCTCGAGGTAGCGGGTCACGAGCCGGATGGCGAACCCCGTCGCGCCGATGTTCTGGTACGCGGGCTGGAGCTTTCGGGTCCGCGACGTGGTGTACGCCGGCCCCGCGATATCGAGGTGGGCCCACGGGGTCGTCCCGACGAACGTCTCGAGGAACGCGGCCGCGGTGAGCATCCCGGCGATGGGGAGGTCGGTCGAGTTGCGGACGTCGGCGATGTCGCTCTTCACGAGCTCCCGGTGGTAGTCGGTGAGCGGCATCCGCCACGCCGGCTCCCCGGCCGTCACCGACGCCGCGAGGAGCCCCTCGGCGAGCCGGTCGTCGTTCGAGACGAGCCCGGCGGTGTCGTCCCCGAGGGCCGTCACCTGAGCGCCGGTCAGCGTGGCGAGGTCGATCACTTCGTCCGGATGGTACTGCTTCACGACGTAGCCGAGGCCGTCCGAGAGGACCACGCGGCCCTCCGCGTCCGTGTTGATGATCTCGATCGTCTTCCCGTTGAACGAACGAACGACGTCGCCGGGGCGGTACGAGGTGCCGCTCGGGACGTTCTCGGCGCAGCACATCACGCCGATCACGTGCGGCGGGACCTTGAGGGTCGCCGCCGCCCGGAGGATCCCGAGGACCGCCACGGCCCCGGACTTGTCGAACTTCATCTCCTGCATACCGAGGGCCGGCTTGATCGATATCCCGCCCGAGTCGAACGTGATCCCTTTGCCGACCACTGCGACGGTTCGACCCCGTCGCGCGCCGCCCGGATACTCGATGATGATCATGCGGGGCGGGTGGCTGGACGAGCCGCCGCCGACCGCGAGGATGCCGCCGCAGCCCATCTCGGCGAGCTTCTTCTCGTCGAAGACGGTCACCTTGAGTCCGAGCTCCTTCCCCAGCTCGATCGCCTCCTCCGCGAGGCGTTGGGGAGAGGCGGTATCGGCCGGGAGGTTCGCGATGTCCCGGGTCCAAACGACCACATCGTCGAGCGCGGTCTGGTTCGCGACGCTCTTCTTGATCGTCGCCTCCTCCCGAGCGAACTCCTCGCCCAAGTGGATCGTGACTTCCTCGACCTTGCCCTCCGTGGTGGACTGGTACTTCAGGAACTCGTAGTTCCCGAGAATCGCCCCTTCCGCGAGGGCGGCCGCGGCCATCTCCGGACGAACGTTCTCCGCCACGAACGAACCGAGACAGAACGCGAGGGTGCGCACTCCCTTCCCGTCGCACCCCCGGACGACCTCGGCGGCCGCCCGTCGGACGGTGTCGGTCGTGTACTTTGCGCGCGCTCCGAGGCCGATGAGAAGGATCCGACCCTTCCCCTCGCGGCGGTGGAAGACCGTGATCTCCCCTCGGAAGCGACCTTCGAACTCCTTGCGCTTCCCCTTGACCTCCTTGCGGGTCCAGGCGGCCCGGACGAGGCCCTGGACCGCCTCGTCCTCCTTCTGGAGGGAGCGGGGGAACGTGTCGTCCTTCTCGGGCCGTTCAAAGACGCCGCTCGCCGTCACATCCGCCGCGGCCGTGAGGCCGTCGCGGCGGTCGACCTGGACCTTCATGGTCCGGCCGGCCTAGAATGAGGGGCGAATCTTCTGGCGGTCGATGCGGATCCCAGCGGGAGTGATGGCGAGCAGGTTCTTCGCAATACCAGCGACATCGCCGCCGGTATCCTTTGCGATGTTTTTGAGGTCGATGCTCATCCGCTTCACGGCCATTTGGTCGTTCGCGATCGACGTATAGTCGAGCAGCACGATGTCGCCCTGGTAGGCGAGCTTCGAGATCTGGTGGAGGTCCTCGAACCGGATGATCTCGGCCAGCCGGACGGTCCCCTTCTGGCCGGCGAGCGCTCCGGCCTCGTCCTCGAAGCTCATCGCGCCGAGGTCGAGGAACGTCCCTTCTTCTAGCGTGTCCGCGCCGTGGTGCCGCCGGAGAATGCCGCTTTTGCTCATGGAGGAATGCCCCCGCTACCGGGAGCCTCGACTGAGAGTTCGCTTCTTAAGGCTATTGTTCCAGACGGCGCTCACCGCCCTGGGAGCGAGGAGAGTCGGCCCGGTCGTCCGGCCGTCGCGGGAACCTGAGACAGAACGTGACCCGGTAGACGTCCTGACCGCCCTTTCGACCGACGAGACTCGACGACTCCTTGACGGAGGCGCCGAACTTCTGCTTCGCGAGCCTCGCGACCGCCCGGGCGGCGAGGGAGTCGGTGAAGAAGCAGTCCCATCCCTCGGGGAGCTCCTCGCGCCACGAAACGGCCCTCCGCCAATCCGGTCGCATTTCGCGGACCAGCCGAGTCCACTCCGTGTCGAGGCGGGCGCGCAGCTGATGGGCCTTCTCGCTCGGCCCGTCGTCGAGCGCCGCTCGAAGCTGGAGCGTCGCGGTGTAGTACCGGCCGCTCCTCCGGCTGCACTCGGGACACGTCTTGTGCACGGTCCGCACGGAGAGCGGCACCTCGACCTCGCGCTCGACGCCTCGGAAACGGACCCGCGCGTGACCGACGAACTCGCGGACGGTCGCGGTCACGGCGGTCTCGTCCCATTGCACGTGACGAACCCCGACCCCCTCCGGGATTTCGAGGAAGGGCGTGAGATCCTCGGCAGTGAGGACGGGGCTCGATCCCGCGCGTTCCCAGTGCGCCCCGACCTGGCGGGCCCCACAGTGAGGGCAGATCGTCACTTCGGCCCGCTTCGGGGCCGACAGGAGGCGGGTCCGGTCCGCCGCGCATTCCGCGCAGACGCCGTCGACGAGCGGGCGGTCGGTCGCCCCGCAGACGACGCAGAACTCCCCTTCGCTCATGGGTCCGGCCTTTGGAGGAGAAGCACGGCCTCTGTCGCTCGTAAGGTTCGCGGTCGGGCTCGCGGGCCGGGCCCTAGCCGGTGATCGCGAAGATCTCGGCGTGCGGGACGCCCCCGAGCGTACCCGTTCCCTCGGGCGTGACAAAACCTCCCTCGACCGCGAGGCGGAGCACGCGCTCGCCGAGGAGGTTCGCGATCGTGGCCCGCTCGAGCGCCCAGAGGAGCTCGTCGCGCGTGACACGGCGTTCCCCGTAGAACTGGGCACTGACCTTCACCGTCCGCCCCTTCTCGCCGACGGGGAGGTCCCGCCCAAGGAGGTCCGCGTCGCAGGCGGCGACCACGAACTCCGAGCGGACCCGATGGACCCGCATCACGACGCCGTCGTCCACGAGTGCCCTCGAGCTACCGGAGCAGCGGGAGAGGATAAAGAGAGGTCGGGGACCGCTCAGAAGCGGACCAGCTGAAACTGGTTCGGGCGGGGCTCGATGATCTCGCCCTGGTTGCGCAGCGTCTGCAGAATCGATTCGGCGTGGGCGCGCGAGATCCCGGCCTTCTCCGTGGCCTCGTGGTACTGTTCCATCGTGAAGGTCGCGCCGGGCTGCTCCTGAAGGCCCCGCATGACCCGCATGACGATGTCCATCCGTTCGCGCTGGCTGTGACTCACGCCCGTCTGGGTGAGGTCGATGTCGAGTTTTCCTTCCTCGGTCATCGAGACGCGACGCAGGAAGCTCTCCATCACATGGATCGCCCGTTCGGCATCCTGCAGCTCCACGTCCGGGCAGAGACGGGCCCGGGCGGCGGCCTCACTCATGCGCACGAGGGCCTCGAGCTGTCGGGCGGTGATGGGCACCGGCGCGTTCGGCTCCTCGCCTTGGCGTCGGACGCGCACGTAGAAGTTCTCGATGGCATCGAGCGCCGCCTGGGTGAGGCGCGGGCGGACATTTCGGCGCGCGTAGGCGATGTATTTCTTGAGGAGGTCCGGAGGGAAGGGGGCGCCCCCCGGGCCGCCAAACTCCCCGTACGGACCCGGCTGCTCGACGTCCCGATGGGAAGCGAGGATCTTGCTGGCGAGCAGACGGTCGTGTTCCTGCTCCGGCACGTCGCGGATGGAGTAGATCACGTCAAACCGGGAGAGCAGGGTCGGCGGCAGATCGATCTGCTCGGCGATGGTACGATCGTTCGTAAAGCGACCCCACTTCGGGTTGGCCGCGGCGAGCACCGGGCACCGGGCATTGAGCGTCGAAGTGATCCCGGCCTTGGCGATCGACACGGTCCCCGACTCAAGGGTCTCGTGCATGGCGGACCGGTCCTCCGGGCTCATTTTGTCGAGCTCGTCGACAATGGCCATCCCGCCGTCGGCGAGGACGAGCATCCCGGCCTCCAAGACCCAGCGGCCTCCGGCGAAATCGTCCTTGACCGCGGCCGCGGTCAATCCCGCCGCGGTGGCGCCTTTGCCCGATGTGTAGATGCCGCGCGGAGCGACCTCGGCGATGTAGCGCAGCAGTTGGGTCTTCGCGGTCCCGGGGTCGCCCACCAAGAGACAGTGGATGTCGCCCCGGACCCGGACGTTGTCGGCATGACGCTTCTCCACGCCGCCGAACAGCTGGAGGGCGATCGCCTCCTTCTCCTCCTCCATGCCCTTGATGGTGGGGGCGAGCGAGAGCACGATCTTGTCCACGACCGTCGGGTCTCCCCGGAACTGCTCGATCAGGCGAATGTCCTCCGGGGTGAGGGCGATCTCCTCGTACTCCCGAGTCTTCGACTCGAACGAGTTTCCGACCATCATGAGGTCGAACGTGGTGTTGCGGACGACGCCCCCCCGGGAGGCGGTCGCCCGCTGGAAACTCTTCAGCACTCCATTGAGGACGATCCGGTTGCCCGGCAGCACCTTCCCGGTAAGGTCCTCGGTGAGCAGCACGGAGATTCCCTGGGGGTGCGCCCCGTGGCGGAGCGTCTCCGGATGCTCCTGGATCTCGATGCGCTGCGCGTCGATGTACGTCGACTCCTCGGCGACGAGGCGGAAGCGCGTTCGGCCCTGGGTCTTCCCACACCCCCCTTGGGATTCGGGGCACTCCAGCGGCTCGCGGAAGACGAGCGAGGTCTCATCCTGCTCTTCGTGGAACTTCGTCCGGCAGGAGACGCACTCGAAGACCGCGTCCCGGATCTGGGGGCGGACCTCCGTGACACGCCGAACGATCCCGTCGAGGGCGAGGAACCGATTCAGGTCGGACTCCCGGATCGCCCGAACGGCCCGATGGGCGGTCGGCGGCAGCCCCACGACCCGGATTCGGAGCTGGTCGGCCTCGCTCCCGGCGACCGGGAGGAGGTCCCGCATCGCCCGGACGCCCGCGCCGATCACCACTTCGGGGCGTTCCAGCAGAAGATCCGCAAGGGGCGTGTCGGTGCTGTCCACGACGGCAAACGGCACCTCGAGCGACCGCTCTTCGGGGAAGCGGTCGTGCAGCTCGAGTATCCGGGGTCGCATGCCGGCTTCCTCGAGCACCGACGCCCAGCGGCTCTGGAGCTCGGGCGGCGCGGGGAGGGTCCTCTTGACAGCGACCATGAGACGACCTTCGCTACGGCTCGAGGCGATAACGGTCTCGGGGGAATAGGATCGCTTCGCGTATATTGGAGAGCCCTGCCAGGACCT
This sequence comes from Thermoplasmata archaeon, assembly GCA_035625085.1. Lineage (GTDB taxonomy): Archaea > Thermoplasmatota > Thermoplasmata > Lutacidiplasmatales > UBA184 > Lutacidiplasma. Next base: position 10,730 of record DASPQG010000076.1, on the reverse strand, counting down.
GCACGATCCGGTCCACCCCGAGTCCCCAGCCGCCGTGGGGCGGCATCCCGAAGCGGAACGCTTCGAGGTACCCCGCGAACCTCTCGGGGTCGAGGCCGGCCGTCTCGATGTTCTGGCGCAGGCGGTCGAGGCGGTGCTCCCGCGCCCCGCCGCTCGCGATCTCGAGCCCCCGGAAGTCGAGGTCGAAGTAGTACGTGAGGCGCGGGTTCGCGTCCTGGCGCTGGGCGTAGAACGTTCCCACTTTGATCGCCGTCGGGAAGTCCGTGATGAAGTAGAGCGGAGCGTGGAACTTCTCCTCCATCAGGTCCCCGATCGCCTTCTCCGCCTCGGTACCGAGGTCCTCCTCGGACCCGGCCCGTCCCAACCACTCCATGCACTGGGCGAACGTCACCCGCGGGAACGGTGTCGTCGCCTCTGGGATCCGCTCGGCGAGCGGGTTCCCCCGCTCGAGGAGCTCCTTGCGCGTCGTCCGGAACGAGTCGGCGACGACCCCCTCGAGGACGCTGCGCACGTCCTCCACCGAGTCGATGAATCCGATCTCCCCGTCAAGGCTCGAGAACTCCGTCACGTGCCGGACCGTGTCGGACGGCTCGGCGCGGAACGCCGGAGCGATCTCGAAGACCCGCTCGAATCCCGCCCCGATCAGCATCTGCTTGTACAGCTGCGGGCTCTGCGCGAGATACGCGGTCCCGTCGAAATAGTCGACCGAGAAGAGCGTCGCGCCCCCCTCGGCCCCCTGGCGCAGGAGCTTCGGCGTCGCGATCTCGAGGAATCCCCGGGAGAGGAACGCGTTCCGGAACCCGGAGAGGAGCACCGTCCGCAGCTCGAACACGGCCCTCACGGCGGGCTTCCTCAGGTCAAGGACCCGGTGGTCGAGCCGCGTGTTGAGCTCGGCCCCGACCTTGTCGACGATGCCGAGTGGCAGCGGCACCTCGGCCCGCGCGATAACCTGGGCGGTGGTCGGAAGCAGCTCGAAGCCACGGTTCGCCTTCTCGGATCGGTGAACGGTCCCTTCGACCGAGACCACGGACTCGCGCGGCAGTTCGGCGAACAGGGCGAACAGCGCCGGGTCGGTGGTCCCCTTCTTCAGCGTGACCTGGGTCGTGCCCGATCCGTCCCGGACCAGGGCGAACGCCACGCCTCCGAGGGCGCGATAGTCCTCGAGGTGGCCCGCCACCCGGACGGTCGCGCCGTCAAGCGCTCTCAGTTCACGCGAGAGCCGGCGCGGGGGCGACAGGGGACGCGACCTCCTTGCGGGCGAGCGCCGCCCGCACGAGCCCCACGTAGAGGGGATGGGGCGTCTCGGGGCGGGAGAGGAACTCGGGGTGGAACTGGACCCCGACGAAGTACGGATGGTGAGGAATCTCGAGCGCTTCGACCCGGCCGTCGACGCTCATCCCAGTGACGAGGAGGCCGTGCTCCTTCAGCCGCTCGATGTAGTCCGGGTTGATCTCGTAACGGTGCCGGTGGCGCTCCCAGATCTCGTTCTTCCCGTACAGCTCGGCGATCTTGGAGCCGGGCGTCAGGATGATCCGCTGGGCCCCGAGGCGCATCGTGCCGCCAAGATCATGGAGCCCCTTTTGCTGCTCGAGGATGCAGACGACCGGGTCGGGGGTCGACGCATCGTTCTCGATCGTGTTCGCCTTCGGAAGGTTCAGCACGTTCCGGGCGGTCTCGATGGCAGCGAGCTGGAACCCGTAGCAGATGCCGAGGTACGGAATCCCGCCGGTCCGGGCGACCTCGATCGCCCGGATCTTGCCCTCGGCGCCCCGGGCGCCGAAGCCGCCGGGAACGATGATCGCGTCTGAGCGCTGCAGGCGAGCGAGGAGCGACGGGTTCTTCGGGATGTCCTCGGAGTCGTACCACTGGAGGCGGACCTCGGCGCCGAGCGCTCCCTGGACGTGGTGGAACGCCTCGGTGTGGGAGAGGTACGCGTCCTTGAGCTCGGTGTACTTCCCGACGACCGCCACCTCGACCGACCCCTCACAGCGCCGGTAGGACGCCAGGAACTCCTTCCACGTCGTGTAGTCGGGCGGCCGCTCGGGGAGCTTGAGGATCCGCGTGAGGATCGTGCCGACCCCCTGCGCCTCAAGGACGAGAGGGACCTCGTAGATCACCGGCTGGTCCGGCACCGAGATCACGGCCTCGGGCGGAACGTCGCAGAACAGCGAGATCTTCGCCTTGATGTCGGGGGAGAGCGGGAGCGGCCCTCGGGCGATGATCAGGTTCGGTCGGATCCCGATCGCCCGAAGCTCGCGGACGGAGTGCTGCGTCGGCTTCGTCTTCGGCTCACCGACCGGACCGACCACTGGGACCAAGGTCGTATGGACGAACGCCATGTGACCCTCTCCGAGCTCGTACGAGAGCTCTCGAAGCGCCTCGAGGAACGGCATCGACTCGATGTCGCCGACCGTGCCGCCCACCTCGACGAGGACGACCTCCGCGCCCGCCGCCTGGGCGACCTCGCGGATCGTCCGCTTGATCTCCCCGGTCACGTGGGGGATGATCTGGACCGTGTTCCCGAGGTAGTCGCCGCGTCGCTCCTTCTCGATGACGGCGCGGTAGATCTTTCCTGTCGTGAGGTTGTGCGTGCCGGCAAGGCTCTGACCGAGGAAGCGCTCGTAGTTCCCGAGGTCGAGGTCCACTTCCGTGCCGTCGTCCAGCACGAAGACCTCGCCGTGCTGGTACGGGTTCATCGTGCCCGCGTCGACATTGAGATACGGGTCGATCTTGACGATCGTCACGGCGATGCCGCGCGCCTTGAGGAGGCGCGCGAGGGAGGACGTCGTGATTCCCTTACCGAGGCCGGAAATCACCCCGCCACTCACCACCAATACTTTCACTGAACCTCCGACGCGCCCGTGTAGTGGGCCCTTCGCATAAAGTCTCTGCCCGCCCGACGAACGCCGGCACGTGACGAACCGTTCGCAACGCGGTCGAGTCGATTCAGAACGGGACGCGGCGCCCCGAGGCGTCCCGGTGGAACGAGCCGAAATCGCTGACGCCCTCGAGCGCCCGGGCGGGGAACACCGGACCGTCGACACAGACATGGAACGGGCCGATCGCGCAGGCGTCGCACATCCCGAGCGCGCACTTCATGTGCCGTTCCATCGAACAGAAGACGGGAACGGACCGACGGGCCGCAGCGACGACGACCTTCTTCATCATGACCTCGGGGCCACAGGTCCAGACCGCCTCGAACGGCTCGGTTTCGAGAAGACGTTCGGCGAGCACGGTGACGAATCCCTTCGTTCCCTCCGAGCCGTCGTCGGTGGCGATCTCGAGGCGCGCGCCCATCCGGCGGAACCGTTCCTTGAACAGGAGCTCGGGGGCCCGGGTCGCCCCGAGGGCGACGGTCACTTCTGAGCCGGTCGCGCGCGCCCGCTCGGCCGCTGGGGCGAGCACCGCCGCCCCCGAACCCCCGCTCACGATGAGGATCCGCTTCGGCGTGAGGTCGAACCGGTTCCCGTACGGCCCCCGGATGCCTACCCGGTCCCCCGGGCAAATCGACTGGACCCGTTGGGTCGTCGCCCCCATCGCTTTGATCGTGACGCCCTTCGACGCGCCGTCGGTGTAGGAAAGCGACATAGGAAGTTCGTCGTCGCCCGGGAGCCAGATCATAACGAACTGCCCCGGGTCGGCTATCGGAGAGTACGGAAACCGCAAGGTCACGGTCGACGGGGTCTCGACGACCCGCTCGGTCACCGGCACGACCTCGCGCACGGCTGCCTCCTAGCGGACGGCCGATATAGCCGCTCGGGCAGCCCCTGGGATGGGACGGCTACCGCGAAGGGGGCGAGCTCGACGCGTGCGCGACACCCACCGCGTCCTCGAGACGAGCGAATCCGAGCTCGTCGAGCAGGCCCGAGAGCTCGCGAGAGAGCCGCCCAAACACCTCGATCCCTTCGAAGGCGACCTGGGTTCCGACCTCGACCGCTCGCGCTCCGGCCATGACGTACTCGAGGGCATCCTGCGCGGTCGCGATCCCCCCGACGCCAATCACCGGGATCGACACCTTCTCGAAGATCTGCCAGACGCAGGCGAGCCCGACCGGTTTGATCGCGGGGCCGCTCAGCCCTCCCAGACCGTGCGCCAGCACCGGGCGGCGAAGACGCACGTCGATCGCGATCGCGCGCAGCGTGTTGATGGCGCTGACCGCGGCCGCCCCACCCCGCTCGGCGGCGAGCGCGAGCCCCGCGGCGTCGGCCGTGTTCGGAGTGATCTTCGCGATCACCGGCAGCGAGACCGCCTTCGTGACCGCTCGGACGACCTTCTCGACGTTCTCGGGCGTGCTCCCGATCTCGGTCCCAAACCCTTCGGCGTGAGGACAGCTCAGGTTCAGCTCGAGGGCGACCACTTTGGTCGAGGCCATTCGGGCCGCCAGCCGAGCGAACTCCTCCGGGTCGCCGGCGAAAATCGATCCGATGACCGTCGCTCCCGCCCGCTCGGCGATCTCGATCTCCCGCGGGTACTCGTCGATCCCCGGATTCGGGAGGCCCATCGCGTTCAGGAGCCCCCAGCGGCCGTACGCCTCGATCGTTGGGTTAGGGTACCCGGGACGAGGGGACGACCCGATCGACTTCGTGATCACTCCGCCCGCTCCGGCCTTCCACGCTCCGGCGAGCGATTCCCCGCTCTCGCCCCAGACCCCCGAGGCCAGCAGGAACGGATTCCGCAGGTTCACCCCGGCGCAGCGAACCGCCAGTTCGGCCACGAGAGCCGGGACGAGTGCTGCGCTTAAATCGCCTCGCTCGGATGGTAGGCACCCATGCATCTGGAACGGCTCACCGACGCGGCGCGGGAGGGCCTCGAGAAGGCGTTCCAGCGGGCTGCGGAGCTGCGGCATCCGTCGGTCGAACCCGAGCACCTCCTCCTCGCGCTCCTCGAGAATCCCGAGAGCCCAGCGACCACCATCCTCGCCGGCCTCAAGGTCCCGGTCGACCGGCTCGAAGCCCGGCTCACCGATCGCCTCAAGGGCCTTCCCACGGCGGATCGGATCGCTCCCTCGGATCAGTACCTCTCGCGCGAGCTTTCGAAGGTGATCGACGCGGCCGAGGCGGAGGCCGAGAAGCGGAAGGACCGGTACACGACGGCGGACGAGCTCCTGCTCGGAATCCTCTCGGTCCCCTCGAAGGCGCGCGAGATCCTCGAGGAGCTCGGCGTGCGACGTCAGGCGGTCGAGGCCGCCCTTCAGGACCTCCGCGGACCGGACCATCCGGTCGAGAGCCGTTCCGAGGAAGCCCAGTACAAAGCGCTCGAGAAGTACGGACGGGACCTGACCGGTTTGGCGCGCGCTCGCAAGCTCGACCCGGTGATCGGGCGGGACGATGAGATCCGCCGGGTGATCCAGATTCTCTCCCGGCGCACCAAGAACAATCCCGTGCTCATCGGCGACCCGGGCGTCGGCAAGACCGCGGTGGTCGAAGGGCTCGCCCAGCGGGTCGCCTCCAAAGACGTCCCGGAGTCGCTCCGGGACCGGCGGGTGATCGCCCTCGATCTCGGTAGCCTTCTCGCCGGCGCGAAGTTCCGAGGCGAGTTCGAGGAGCGGATCAAAGCCGTGCTCAAGGAGGTGGAGCGCTCCGAGGGCCAGGTGATCCTGTTCATCGACGAGCTGCACACCCTCGTGCACGCCGGCGCGACCGAGGGGGGCGCGCTCGACGCCTCGAATCTACTGAAGCCCGCGCTCGCGCGGGGGACCCTTCACTGCATCGGCGCGACGACGACCCAGGAGTACCGCAAGTACATCGAGAAGGACGGGGCCCTCGAGCGACGGTTCCAGCCGGTCACCGTCGCCGAGCCGACCGTGGAGGACACCATCTCGATCCTGCGCGGTCTGCGGGAGCGCTACGAGCTCCACCACGGGGTTCGGATCCACGATTCCGCGCTCGTGGCCGCCGCGACGCTCTCTTCCCGGTACATCTCGGATCGTCACCTTCCCGACAAGGCGATCGACGCGATCGACGAGGCCGCGTCGATGGTTCGTCTCGCCCTCGACTCGCGTCCGAGCGAGCTCGACCAGCTCTCCCGCCGGATCCGCCAGCTCGAGATCGAACGGACGGCGCTGGCCCGGGAGAAAGATGTGGCCAGTCGCGATCGCCTGAAGACACTCGACAAGGAGCTTGCGAACCTCAAGGAGAAGGAAAAGGGGTTGCTCGCCCGGTGGCAGAAGGAGAAGGAGCACGTGGAGAAGCTCCGCGGGCTCCGGGCGAAGCTCGACGAGGCGAAGGCCGAAGAGGAACAGGCGGAACGGTCCGGGGACCTCGAGGCCGCCGCCCGCCTCCGCTACGGGACGGTGCCCGACCTCCAGAAGCAGGTCGACGCGCTCACCAAGGAGGCCGAAGGATCGCCGGCGAGCCCGCTCCTCCGGGAGGAGGTCACCGAAGACGACGTCGCGCTCGTCATCTCGAAGTGGAGCGGGATCCCGGTGACGCGCCTCCTTCAGGGCGAGATGAGCCGGCTGCTCACGATGGAGGAGAGCCTCCGGAAGCGTGTCGTCGGGCAGGACGAAGCGGTCGTGGCCGTCTCGAAAGCGGTCCGGCGGTCGCGTTCGGGCCTCGGCGACCCGAACCGCCCGATGGGTACATTCCTGTTCATCGGCCCGACCGGCGTCGGGAAGACCGAGCTCGCGAAGGCGCTCGCCGAGTTCCTCTTCCACTCGGAGAAGGCGCTCGTCCGGATCGACATGAGCGAGTACATGGAGAAGCACACCGTCGCGCGGCTGATCGGAGCCCCGCCCGGGTATGTCGGATACGAGGAGGGGGGCCAGCTCACCGAAGCGGTACGTACCCACCCGTACACCGTCATCCTGTTCGACGAGGTCGAGAAGGCGCACGCCGACGTGGTCAACGTGCTGCTGCAGCTGATGGACGACGGGCGGCTCACGGACGGGCAAGGCCGAACGGTCGACTTCCGCAACACGCTCGTCATCCTGACGAGCAACCTCGGCTCCGATCTGATCGCGGACGCGAAGAGTGACGAGGAACGGCGGAAGCTGCTCGAACCGGCGCTCCGGGCCCAGTTCCGCCCGGAGTTCCTGAACCGCCTCGATGAGGTGGTGATCTTCCATGCACTCACCAAGCCCGAGATCGAGGAGATCGTCGACCTCCAGCTCGCGCAGGTGACGGCGCGGCTCCAGGACCGGCGGATACGTCTATCCGCTACCCCGGCAGCCCGGACGCAGCTCGCCGCGTCCGGCTTCGACCCGGCGTTCGGGGCTCGGCCCCTCAAGCGAACGATCCAGCGCCTCGTCGTCGACCCGCTTACCGCGAAGCTGCTTGCCGGTGAGGTCCGGGACGGGAGCGAGATTCGCGTCGACGCGAAGGACGGCGAGATCGTGCTCTCCGTGGCCGCCCCGAAGGCGGCGGCGAGGGGCTCATGACGACGGGCGTGACGGTCGCGGTCGTTGGCGCGCCGAACATCGCGAAGGAGCTCGGGAAGCGGGGGACCGAGTCCGACATCACGTTGTTCAACTCGGTCACCGAGGGCCACGCGACGACGCTCGTCGAACCGAGCCAGTTCCCGGAGAAGTTCCCGCCCCTGCTCACCGCCCTCGGGATGGCCGATCAGTGTCTCCTCGTGGTCCCGGAGCTCAACCGGACGGTCGCCGAGACCATCGCCACCGTCGAACTCACCGAGACCCCCACGACCGTCGTCCTCGGCCCCGGCGTGGGAGAGGCAGAGCTCGCACGTGCCCTCAAAGGGGGACGGCTCGAGGCGGCCCCTCGGGTCCCGCTCGACCTTCCCCACCTGCGGGAACTGATCGACGGCTGGAAGGCCCCCCGGGTGGAAGGGCCGGTGATGATCCCCATCGATCACTCCTTCCCGGTGAAGGGCGTGGGGACGGTCATCCTCGGCGTCGTCCGGCGAGGAACGCTCCACTCTCACGACCGGCTGCGGCTCTGGCCCACGCCGAAGGTCCTCGAGATTCGGTCGATCCAGGTCCACGACATCGACCGGAAGGAGGCCGACTGCGGCGAGCGCGTCGGCATCGCCCTCAAGAGCGTGGACGTGGACGAGATCTCCCGCGGACAGGTGCTGGCCCCCGAAGGCTCGCTGGCGGAGGGTTCGGAGCTCGCCGGTTCCCCGTTTGAGAAGTGTCGGTACTACCGGGGGGACGCCGGAAGCGGCGCCGCCGTTCATGTCGCACACGGGCTCCAGGTGGTACCGGCCGAAATCGGCGGGATCGGGCCGGGATCGGTGCGGGTCACGACGGACCGACCGATCGTCCGGGTCGCGGGTGCCCCCGCCTACTTGATCGACCTTTCCGTTCCGGCGGGGCCCCGTCTAATCGGGCGGTTCAGCGTACCCGCGTAGCGGAATCGACCGGGACCCGCGTCGGGGCGGATCGAACCGCGCCCCGCTCAGGCGAACATCGTGACGGACTCCTTGCGGAGCTCTTCCTCGCCGACGACCTTCTCGATCGCCCGGTCGAAGTCGTGCGTCGTCACGCTGTCGCGCTCCTCGCGGATCGCCCACATGCCGGCTTCGGTGCAGATCGCCCGAATGTCGGCGCCGGTGGCACCTTCACACCGGTTAGCGAGCGCCTCGAAGTCAATCGGCTCGTGGAGCGACATCCCGCGGGTGTGAATCTTGAAGATCTCGGCCCGCCCGCCGAAGCCCGGCACCGGAATCTCGATGATCCGGTCGAATCGGCCGGGGCGGAGGAGCGCATCGTCGAGGATATCGGGCCGGTTGGTCGCCGCGATGATCTTGACGTTCGCGAGCGGCTCGAAGCCGTCCATCTCGGCCAGGAGCTGCATCAGCGTCCGCTGCACTTCGCGATCGCCGCTCGTAGCGACCTCGAGCCGTTTCGCACCGATCGAGTCGACCTCGTCGATGAAGATGATCGTCGGGGCCTTCTCCCGCGCGAGCTGGAACAGCTCGCGGACGAGCCGGGCCCCCTCGCCGATGTACTTCTGAACGAGCTCACTTCCGACCAGCCGCACGAACGTCGCGTTCGTGTGGTGAGCCACTGCCTTCGCGATGAGGGTCTTCCCCGTACCGGGAGAACCGATTAGGAGGACGCCCTTGGGCGGGTCGACACCGACCTTCTTGTAGAGCTCCGAGCGGAGAAGCGGGAACTCGACCGCTTCCCGGATCTCCCGGATCTGATCGGAGAGCCCGCCGATATCGCTGTAGGCGACCGCCGGTTTGTCGACGATCTCGCTCGCGGTGACGAGCGGGTCGAGGGAGGCCGGTAGAATCCCCATCACGGCGAGGGTCTGCTTGTTGAGCGCGACGCGGCTCCCCACCGTGATCTTACCGTGCTCCACGGTCTCCGCGGCGTTGACGACGAAGTCAGGGCCGGTGGACGACTTCACGATCACCCGACCGTCGGTCAGCACGTCCCGGACACTGCCCACAATCAGCGGCGGGTAGCGCAGCCGATCGAGTTCGGTCTTGAGCCGCTTGACCTCGCGCTGAAGGCGGAGGATCTCAGCCTCCATGTAGTGCCGCTCGCTCTCGACGCGCTTGATCGCCTCGGCGAGCTGCGTGTTCCGCAGCTCGAGGAAGTTGAGCCGATCGAACGTGTCGCGCTCGGGAGTGGTTCCTTCAGGTTCGCTCATGGTTGCCCGGACGTATCCGCCACGGCGTCGCTACTCATCATAAAGCGGGTCTGCTTATAACTGCGTGTGACCAAAACTCCCGAGCAAGGTCGATGACGGGGTCGCGCGACCGTGTGGCCCGAGCATTTGCCCCTGGCCACATCACGGGAATCTTTCGACCCGACGTGACGAGCCGCGACCCTCGCGGTCGCGGATCGGTCGGGGCCGGAGTGGTCCTTGAGCTCGGAGTCTGGGCCGAGGCGACCCACTCTCCGGGAACTCGGACCCGTGTACAGGTCGAGGGAGACGGCCCGGGGCCTTGGCCGATCTCCGAGGAGGCGGCGCGTCGGATGGCGTACGGACTCCCCGGAAGGGTGACCGTTCGGCTTCTCCACCAAGTTCCCGTTGGACAGGGGTTCGGGACGAGCGCGGCGGGGGCGCTCGCCACCGCGCTCGCCGTCGGCGCTCTCGCGGGGCGCTCGCGTGCGGAAGCCGTCGCGGTTGCCCATCTCTCCGACCTCTTTGGAGGCGGAGGCCTCGGCGGAGTCTCCTCGATCCTCGGCGGTGGGCTCGAAGTCCGAGTCCGCCCGGGCATCCCACCCATGGGGAAAGCCGTGCATCGTCCGTTCCCGCCCTCTATGCTGATCGGAGTGGTGGGAAAGCCAATCCCTTCTCCCGAGGTGCTTCGCGACCCGCGCGCTCTTCGGCGAATCTCTCAAGCCTCCGCCGGTTGGGAGCGGCTCCGCGACCACCCCACGGTGGGTCAGTTCCTTCGGGTCAGCGAGCGGTTCACCGACCGGGCGGGACTTTCCTCGCCGACCATCATTCGGGCGGTTCGATCGCTCCGTCGTTGCGGCGCGTGGGCGGGTCAAGCGATGTTCGGGGAGAGCTTCTTCGCGGTGCCACGATCGTCGTCCGCGCGGACCAAGTGTCTCGAGTGGCTTCGGGAAGAGGAGCTTCCCGCGGTCGAGCTCCATGCCGCCGGGTCGGGCGCTCGCTGGGTTCGCTCCCTGCCCGCCTCGCTCGCCGGTGCCGTCGTTCGGCGGCGGCGCGCTCCGCAAGCCTTTTAGTGGGTAGCCATACTCGGCGGCTCCCATGACGCGCAAGCCCGCCCGCATGTACCGCAAGGTCGAGGGGCAGGTGTACACCCGCCAGGAGTACATGGGTGGGATTCCTACGTGCCGG
>DASPQG010000075.1:0-3235 GCA_035625085.1 Thermoplasmata archaeon | reverse complement strand
GATCGGCGGGTTCTCCATCCGGTGGACCATCGCGCTCACGCTCTCGGCGTGGAACGTCGTGTAGCAGGTCTTCCCGGTCGCCATCGCCTGGAAGACGATGAACGCCTCGGCGCCGCGCACCTCTCCGACCATCAGGTACTGGGGGCGCTGACGGAGCGCGGCGGCGAGAAGGTCGAACATGTCGATCTCCCCGGCGGCCTTGCCGCTCACGAGGTTCTTCGCGCCGAACCCGGCCTTCGTGAGCGACGGGACCCAGTTCTCGTGCGGGAGGTTCAGCTCGCGCGTGTCCTCGATCGAGACGATCTTCATCTGGGGCGGGATGAACAGGAGCGTGGCGTTCAGCGTCGTCGTCTTCCCGCTCGCCGTCCCTCCGCAGACCATCATCGACTGCCCGTTCTCGATGGCGATCCAGAGGTACGCCATCATCTCCGGGCCCATCGTCCGAAACTTGAGGAGGTCGACCGGCGTGAACGGATTGTCCCGGAACCGCCGGACGGTGAACGTGCTGCCGCGTTTCGTGACGTGCTCGCCGAGCGTCGCCTGGAGACGCGAGCCGTCGGGGACCGTGGCGTCGAGCACGGGCGACGCCACCGAGATGTGCTTTCCCGAACGCTGGGCGATCCAGACGACGAAGTCGTTCAGCTGCTCGGCCGACTGGAACTTCATGTTCGAGCGGATCGAGCCGTACTTCCGGTGGTAGATGTAGAGCGGGATCTTCTGACCGTCGCACGAGATGTCCTCGACCTCGGTGTCGGTCATCGGCACCTCGATGATCCCGTAGCCGATGAAGTCCCGTTCGAGGTAGTAGAGGATCCGGCCCTTCGTGACCGGGCTCGGAGCGAGCTCCCACTCCTGGAGCTGCCGGTCCACCATCAGACGGAGCTCGCGACGCTTCGTCTCGGGGTCGTGCTCGGGGAGCGGCTCGAACTGGTCGACGAGGACGACCCTCAAGCGGTCGAGGAGGTCCCGCTCGATGCGGGAGAGCGGCGGCTCGATCACCTCGTAGAGGTACTCGTTGCGCGTGTTGTGGAAGGTGATCCGGACGTACGAGAGGCCCGGCCGGATCGGCGCGAGGTCGAGCTCCTTGAGCGCGGGATCGGAGAGCGGGGGGACAGCCGTCATCTCCCGCTCGGCCCCCTGGCCCGACACTCCAAGCCGTGCGAGCTTCACCGGCCGCGGCTCCGCGGAGCCCCGGCGCAGGGCGGCGCCGAGGTTGAGGAACGGCGAGAACCGCTTCTTCCGCTGCGCCGTGGAGGGGATCTCGGTCCCCTCCTCCTCGACCGGCGTCGCCTCGGGCACGGCCTCTTCGGTCACTTCTCCGGCCATCGGAACCTCTCCTTCCTTCCCGTCATCCGCAGCTCGGGTTGAGCGGCGGAACGACGAACCGCATGATGAGCCACCCGGCGGCGAGCATGATCGTGGCGTGCTGGAGCCCCTCGGCGATACGTCCGTTCATCAGGACCCCCGCCATGATACCGTCCCCGACCGCGTGGACGATGACGGCGACCAGGAACGCGAGGAAGAGGACCGGGACGAACCCGAAGGCGAGCGTGATCGCCCCAGAGTTGGCGAGTGCCCCCGTCCCCGAGGAGACCCCGCAGCCCGCGGTGATCATCTGCGGCAGGAACGTGTCGCACATGATGAACACCGTGACGAGGAACACGAAGAACGCGATGTAAATCACCGTCACGTACGTGAGCATCGAGATCTGGCGCGCCTGCTGCGCGAGCTGGGCCTCGCGGGTGTCGTGGGCGACCATCGTGAGCACGTCCGCGACGTTCCCGCCCGCCTCGTTCGCGCGGGTGACGATCGACACGACCCGCTGGGTGAGCGGGGTCGGCACGCGCTTCTCGAAGAGATCGAGCGCCTGGGCGACCGGCACCCCCCACTCGATCTGGCTCGCCATCTTCTTGATCTCGTCCGTGAGCAGGCCGTAGCGGCCCGTGCTCGCGACGACGATCGCGTCGGGCAGGGTCATCCCAAACCGTCCGGCCTCGGCGACGTCGCGCAGGAAGTCGGGGAGTCGCTCCTCGATCTTCGCGATCCGGCGCAGCCGGGCGGTCTCGGCGAAGCCGTACGGGGCGATCAGGCAGAGGATCCCGAGCACGACGAAGTCGATCAGGGGGTTCGCGCCCGTCGGCTCACCGGGGGCGATCGTGATCGTGAGCGTGCCGACGTAGTTCAGGATCCCGATGACCCAGAGGACGACCGCCGCGACACCCCCCGCGATCAGGAGCATCATCTCGCGGGTGATCTCCCCGGACTCCACGGTCGGGGAGACGACGATCGAACGGACCTTCCGGACGGAGGCCGGGGGAAGCTCGGTCGCCATCCTAGATCATCTCCTGCGCGAGCGAATACATGAAGAAAATGAACCCAAACTGGGCGAGCGGGATCATCGCCCCGACGATCCCCCAGAGGAGGTCGATCATGAACTGTCCGCCGCCGCCGATCACCGCGAAGATCGCGATGATGATGACGAGGAATAGGGGGAACGCGACCACGACCGTCACGAACGTCTCCGCGAGCAACCCCATCGTCTCGACCCGTTGGAGCTGCTCGAGCTTGTTCTCGCGCTCGAACTGCTCGGCCTTGAGCAGGAAGTACGGCTTCAGCTGGCCGCCGCTGGTCGCGGTCGTCACGACCCCCTGGAGGAAGTCCTGGAACCGCTTCGAGGGGGTCCGCTGGGCGCCGTTGCGGATCGCCGTCAGGATGTCGACCCCGAGGAGCTCGGTGTCGCGGGTGATCCACGCCGCCTCCTCCGCGACCTCCCCGTAGATCTTCTGGCGGCCGAGCTCGCGGAAGATCTGATCGACGTTCACGTCGGCCGAGCTCATCGCCGAGATGAAGCTCATCGCCGGCGAGATCTTCCGGTCGATCTTGCGGCCCCGCTCCTTCGCCTTCGAGCCGGGGGTGCCCTGGAGGACGAAGAACGTCCCGATCGTCCCGAAGACGGGGAGGAGGATGCCGATGAGCAGGCCGAGCAGAAGCACGCCCGCGGTGACGAACAAAAATCCGACCACCGCCCCCGCGACCACGGTGGCGATCGCGACGACCACCGTCGTGGCGTAGAAGACGGCCATGTACTCGTCCGCGCGCATCCGGATGTGCGCCTTGATGAGATTCTCATCGAGCGTCGGGTCCGGAGGTTTTGCGAGCACGCGCGCGCGGAACGTCGTCCAGGCCCACCGCTGGAACGCCGTCATGCTCGAGTGGGTCGGCTGCTCGCCGCGCT
>DASPQG010000074.1:0-39798 GCA_035625085.1 Thermoplasmata archaeon | reverse complement strand
AGACCTCACGGCCCACGCTGGTGTACGGGTCCCAGAAGTGCGCCGCCTTGTCGATGACGAACGTATAGTTGGACCCGCTCACGAGCGTGTTGCCGTAGAGCTTCGTGCAGAGCGGGCTGCCCGGCACGCAGGTGGCCACCTCGGGCACGAAGTTCGCGGGGGATTGGCCCGAGTCGGTCCCGTTGAACGTAATCAGGCTCTCGTCGAACCCTTGTCCAACCTCGTACCCGACCGAATAGTAGTCTGCCGCGGGGTCGAGGTCCAGCGCCCCACCTGAGTCTTCGTAATTCACGAACAGGTTCTTGTGCGGACTCACCTCTCCCGGCAGGCTACACTCGGCGCAGCCGAGACCCGCGGCGGACGGCGCCACGTAGATGCCCCACGTGAAGTTCTGGTAGACCGTGGTGGTTGCGTTGAGCGATGTCACCACCATGGTGATCCCGAAGTATCCGGGATTCGGGAACGTGTACGAGGCTTGCACCCACGTTGGGCCCGAAGAGAGGGCCGACTGGGTGCCCCCACTGGAAACGAGCGTCGGGGCGGCCGGAGCGTAAAGGAAGTTTGCCGGTCGGGTCGCAAAGCTGCCATTCACCGTTACGCTGGCGCCCGCCCCGACCCAGGGATTGTGGCCGCCGGAGCTGTTCTTCAAAGAGAGTGCGACCTGAGGGAACTCACCGGAACTGGCGGAGCCTGCACTCGGGTTGACTTGGAGCGGGACCAGCTGCGCGGTATTCGCAAGCAGGTCGCCATTACGGTCGGTCGCCGTCGCATACACGGCATAGAGGCCGGGTTCTCGGTACGAGTGCGTTTGCGTCCCGTTCGGACCGGTAGTCAAGGCGCCCACCCCCCAGTAGATTGTGTACGTTTTGATCGCGGAGTTGGATGCCACCGAGACGGTACCTGTGACGTTCTCCCCGACTGCGACCTGAGGATAGATCTGACCAGCTCCGACGTTATATGGAATGAACAACGTCAATTCGGCAGGGCCCGTCCGCTCACAAACCGCCCGCGGCTCACACGTTAGTCTCGTGGCGGTCGCCGCGGGTGCTGACCGGAACAGCTCGTAAGCGCCCAGACCTCCGACGACCACGACCGCGACCAGGGCGATCGCCGCAACAACGACCGGTTTCGATCGGCGATCTTTCGCCCTTGAGGTCCGACCGGCCTGTGGGCCCGCTCGCACCGTCGGTCCCTTCTACCCCGACCCGGAGCAACCGACTAGCTCGACGCTTGTACATCTACCCTGACGGTGAGGCGACAGTGCGACTGACCCGGGGGCCGGGTCGGGCCTAGTAGTGCCCTACCGCCTCACGAACGGTCGACGACTCGAGCTACGAGCCCGAGGGATCGGCGCCGGAAAGTCGAGTGAAGGTGCGGGCGTGTGTTACTCAGGCTATGGCAGCCGAGACCGCCTCACTGCGGTTTCGAGGGCGGGCTCTGACCGGGCGGGGTACCGCTCGACTTGCCGGCGTCCCCGCTTCCGAGGATTGGCATCATCATCGCCATCTGGCCGAAGGGGTGGCCCGTGACCCCCGCCACCAAGCGGTCCATGCCGATGAAGAGCAACGCGAGAGCGAGGAAGAAGATCAGAAGCCACAACGCGAGCAGCGGCTCTACCAGCACGATCAACGCGAGGGCGATCGAAAAGACCCCCACGATGATCGCAAACGCTCGGTACCACATCGGGAGTTTCATCGGGACTGCGGCCATCGAAACCTCGACCCCGCACGGGCCCTGCACGGATATAGAATTCTGCAGACGGCGAATCGTGCGGTTCCGGGCGGAATCACTAGCGTTTGCGCGGCTTCGGAGACTCGGCAGGAGAAGGCGGTCGAGTGGTTCGCCGCCGCAGGACGATCACGATCGCGAGGACAGCTCCGGCTCCGAGCGAGACCAGAGCGGCCCCCAGTACGATGCTGGACCAGCCGCTCGAAGTGGCAGTCGGAGGTGCCGGTGGGGGGGCGGGCGCATACTCGAACGCACCGATGTCCCAAGGACCGTCCACCGGCCGAGGGGCTCCTGCGGCGTCGACGGCCGGAACTTGACCTGCGAGGTTGACGCCAGACCCGATCACGGGTGACCCGGGCCTGAGGTGAAGGTCCAAGGTGAGATTCGAGTCGTTGCCCCAATCCGTGAGGAAGTCTCCTGGTATGGGAAATGCCGATAGGGCGGGGGTGAACGCGACCCACGGCTGCGGCGTGCCGGCACCGACGGCGGTGACCGTTCGAAGGACGCCGTCGTAGTCGTACTCGACGTGTTCGCCCACGCGGAAGGTCGCGCTCACGTGAGGATTCACCGGGGGATCCTCGACCTGCAGCGTAACGTTGCTGACGCCCCCCCCGCTCAGGTAGGCTTCGAACTGGGGGAAGTTCACGAACTCGGGATTCACGTCGCGCAGGCTGTCCTGATCGTGCGGGAACGAGAGGTTCGAGTGGACCCATTGGGTAAGGGTGTACTCAGAGCCGTTGTACCCGATGTCACCGGCGTAGGCATAGTCGCTCCCCAAGAGATTGTCGTCGCTGCCGAGCGGTGCGAGGCCCGTGGGATCGAACGAAAAGACAGCCCCCCAGCCGGACGGAATCCACACCAGATTGTTGCGGAGGCTGACGTTCGTCACCCCGCCCTGGAACAGGATGGCCGGGCTCTGGTCGAGCGGCGCCATCACAAAATCGTTGTTGAACACGCGCACGTCATTGAGAATCGAACCGGGGTCCGCCGAGATCCGGATCATCCAGGCGCCGCTCGACGCGAAGACATTGTCGAAGATCGTCACGTTGACGTAGTCTGCGTCCTCGCAGTAGACGAGCGCCGTCGATTCGGGGATGTAGCCGTAGTACTGGTTTCCCTCGATCAGGAGGTTTCGAATCGTCGCGTAGCTATTCGAGCCGGCGAAGAGGTAGATCCCGTCTCCGTGCCAACCCGACCAGTACCCGTTGCGCACGTAGGGGTAGAAGTCGTGGATTCGATTGAACGCGATCGTTACGTTCACGAGCGGGGCGGCGGGGATCTCCCCGCTTCCGCCCGCGATTCCCCACGAGACACTCGAGATGTCGTTCCCTTCGAGGAGCGAGTCGTTGTCGAGGCTGAGTCCGATTCCGGTGCCGGCGTCGGAAACCGTGTTGTTGAGCAACCAGGTGCGCGCGTGGTTCGAGATCGAAATGTCCGCGCTCTGCTTCCCGTACATCGGCCCTGAGGTCATGTTGAAGATTGAGTAGCCATACGCCGCGGCCGCGCCGACGGGATTGCTGTTCGCGGTGTTCCATCCCGGCAGGGTGAGATTGAGGTCCTGGTACACCCGCACGGTGTTGTTGGCCGGCGTGTACGGTCCGAGGTACGCTGAGGCGATGGTGTAGTCGTCGCCTCCCCACCCGACGTAGAGCTTGAATCGGGCGAGCGAGCCCGGTATTCCGGCGTATTTCGCCAGGCTCACGTTCGAGTCGGTGAACGTGAGATTGGTCACGTGGACGGAGGTCCACGGATGGAGCACCCCCATCACCTCGCTGTTATTGTTCACCGCGAGGGCGATTGGCTGAACGTCGTGGATCCAGCAGTTCTCGATCGTGACGTTCGTTCCCACCCCACCGATCGCGATCCCTTGGGGGCCGTTGTTCCAGCCCCCACCGGTGTCGTTCCAGATGTACCGCAGGTCGCGGACCTCGAAGTGGTCGATAACGACGTGCGAGACTCCGATGTCGGTGATCCCGTTCCACCGTTCTCCCCCCAAGAAGCCGTACTGAAAAGCGAGCGGACCGAGGGACTTGCCGTTCCCGTCGACGATCGCGTTTCCTGCGCCGAAGGTCCCTGCGGAATTGCCGTCGTAAGTGATGGGGCGCCCCGGGAGGCCGCTCCACGGGACCGGGATTGTGCCGCCGTACACAACCCCTCCCTTGAACAGAACCGTGTCGCCCGGATGCAAGGTGGTGCTCGCGGCGACGCCCGACGCCCGCGGGTCCCCCGGGGCATGGGCCCATGGAGCTGACGGGCTCGTGCCGGCCGCCTGGTCGCTGCCGGATTGGAAGTTGACGTAGTAGGTGGCACCCCCTGCCGAGACCTCCGTCGCACCATTCGCCTGGGGGGCGACGGAATCCCCTCGAGCGGCGGATGAATCTCGGCTCAAGCCCGGCATCAGCGGGGACCCGGGCAGTGGCACCGACGAGAGGAGGACGAAGCCCCCGGTCGACAGGAGGATCGTAACCAGCAAGATGGGGATGTCCGCTCGGCCCGACGCCCGGAAGGCTCGCGGCCGTCCGTAACAACTCGTCAACTTCCCATGCCAGTTCTCGCGGCCCTTCGTTCGGGCGCTCTGCCAGTGTCCGACGACTTCAGGCCGCCCGAACGGCCGGGGCTGCGATGCACCGGTCCCTGTCGGTGGATAGTTGGCGGCTCTCCTCCTTATGTGTTACGACGGCCGAGGAATCGTCCCGGTCGACCCCACGGCAAAGACTTAGAGAGGGGGCCACCGCTAGCCTTCGAAAGGGAGTCGCGCAGGGTGAATCGTCCCGGCAGGGATGAATCCCCAGGGAACTCGCAATCGAGTATGCCGACCCGAAAGGTCCGCCCGGAACGGCGCCGTTTCCTGGACAGCCGGGCCGCCCGCGTGGCACGAGGCAAGGCCCTCCGGCAACGTGTCCCGCGGTCGAGCCACGCCGTTTGGTCGCCTCCTCGGGATCGGCCCGACGTGATCGACCTCCTGCGGGCGTCCGACCACTGGCGGCGGCCTGAGTTGCTTCCGATGCGCTACGGTCGAATGTCGATCTCGCCGTTCGCCTTCCTCCGGGGCGCGGCATCGGTCATGGCACGAGATCTCGCGGCTACTCCGGTGACCGGCCTTCAGGTCCAGCTCTGTGGGGATGCCCACCTGAGCAACTTCGGCGTGTTTGCCACTCCGGAACGCGACCAGGTTTTCGACCTCAACGACTTTGACGAGACCTTGCGCGGCCCTTGGGAATGGGACGTCAAACGGCTGGTCACCAGCCTCGTGGTCGCGGGACGTCGGAATAGGTACCGACGGGTTGAGATCCGACAGGCGGCCCGTACGGCCTTGCGATCGTACCGAGAGATGATGGGCGCATTCGCCCAGATGCGGTACCTCGACACATGGTACTTCCATCTCGACGTTCGAACTCCGCCGCTCCCCGAGGCCCGCGAGCTGCGCCGGCTGATCTCCCGCGCCGTGGGGAAGGCGCGACGGCATTCGGGGCTCCAGGCGTTCCCCAAGCTGACCGAGGCGGTCCGCGGGCGGCGACGAATCCGAAACGATCCCCCATTGATTGTTCACTACGATGACGCTCTCGCCGAACGGCTCTGCCGGTCCCTCTACCGCCGCTACCTCGAGACGCTTCCCGAGGAGCGTCGCATGCTACTCGACCGGTACACCGTCGCCGACGTCGCCCGGAAGGTGGTCGGCGTCGGAAGCGTCGGGCTGGAATGCTCCGTCCTCCTCCTTCTCGCGGACCGGGACGTCCCCGACCCGCTGTTCCTGCAGCTGAAACAGGCCACCGCGTCCGCCCTCGAACCGTACCTGGCCCGAAGCCCGTACGCGAACCACGCCGAGCGTGTGGTGGCGGGCCAACATCTCGTGCAGGAGGCGAGCGACATCTTCCTCGGATGGAGTCGCCTCGGCGACCGCGACTTCTACGTCCGCCAGTTGCGGGACATGAAGTTCTCCTACGACATCAGCTCGCTGGGGCCTCGGGAGTTCATCGGCCAGGCAGAGCTCTGTGGAACGGCGCTCGCTCGGGCCCACGCGCGCACGGGCGATCCGGCCGGGATCAGCGGCTACCTGGGGAACGGGCCGGCGTTCGACCGGGCCGTGACGGCGTTCGCCGAGGCGTACGCCGACCAGACCGAACGCGATTATCGGTCGCTCCAGCAGGCGATCCGTACGGGAAGGGTGTCCTCGGCCGTCGACGTGTAGCGACGGTCGCCCTTAGGCCGGGGGTCTCGGACGCGTGTCGACGGTCCGGGACGGCTTGCGGACGGGCACCTTCACGCCGGCGAGCTCAAGATGGCGCTCGGGGTGTCCGATGAACACCTGGCGCGGGCGGGCGATCTTCTGCTCCGGATCCTGCAGCATCTCGATCCACTGCGCGATCCAACCGGACATGCGGGGAATCGCAAAGAGGACGGGGAACATGTCCACAGGGAAGCCCATCGCCTGGTAGATGATCCCCGAGTAGAAGTCGACGTTCGGGTAGAGCCGGCGCGAGATGAAATAGTCGTCCGAGAGCGCCGACGCCTCGAGGGCGAGAGCGACGTCAATCAGAGGGTTACGCCCCGTTACCGCGAACACCTCTTCCGCGACCTGCTGGATAAGGCGAGCCCGCGGGTCGTAGTTCTTGTAGATGCGGTGGCCGAACCCCATCAGGAGCCTTCGGCCCTCCTTCACCTGGCGGAGCAGCTGGGGGACCCGGTCCTTCGACCCGACCTCCTGAAGCATACGGACCACCATCTCGCTCGCTCCTCCGTGGAGCGGTCCGTAGAGCGCCGCGGCGGCCGCCGCGGCGCAGCTGTACGGATCGGCGTGGGAGCTCCCCACGGCCCGCATCGCGTTGCTGCTACAGTTCTGCTCGTGGTCCGCATGCAGCACGAAGAGGGTGTCGAGCGCCTTCGCGAGCACCGGATCCGGGATGTACTGCGTGGTCCACGAGGGGCGGTACATCATGGCGAGGAAGTTCTCGGTGTACGACAGGTCATTGCTCGGATGGATGTACGGCATCCCCATTGAGTGACGGTGGGCGAACGCCGCCACCGTCGGCACTTTGGCGATGAGCCGGTACGCCTGCTGGTAGCGCACGTGCTCGTCCGAGATGTTCTTCGCGTCGGGGTAGAACGTCGAAAGGGCGGCGAGCGTGCTCACCAGCATGCCCATCGGGTGGGCATCGTGGTGGAATCCGTCCATGAACTTCTGGACGTTCTCGTGGAGCATCGTGTGGTGAGTGATGTTGAACAGCCAGTCCGCGAGCTCGCTCTTCGTCGGCAGGCTCCCGTAAATGATGAGGTAGGCGACCTCGAGGTACGATTTCGAGGCGGCCAGCTCCTCGATCGGGTATCCTCGATACCGCAGGATCCCCTTGTCCCCGTCGATGAACGTGATCGCACTGCGGCACGAGGCCGTGTTGGCGAACGACGGATCGTAGCTCAGCAACCCGGGGTCGTCCGGTCCCGTCCGGATCTGGTGCAGATCGGTCGCCCGAATCGCTCCGTCCTGGATCGGGATCCGATAGGTCGTTCCGGTCCGTTCGTCGGTCGCCGAGAGGAACCCATCCTGGGTCTTGGGAGCTTCTTTGGTAGCTGGAGTTCGCGCTTTGCGTGCGGGCAAGGGAGATCGCCTCTTTCGGCGCCCAACACGCAGGGGTTCTTGAGCCCGCCCCGATGGCACGAAGGCGGATCTCCCGGGCTCGTGGGGACCAAACGGTCTCCTAATGACCCTGCGCCGGACGGCGGGTGGGGAAGACGACCACCCGGCCCTCCTCGGCCGAGCCAAGCTCATCGACCTCGTGCAATACGCGCACCGCCTCCTTGCCGGTCGGAGTGAGGTGGTACGCCTCGGAGGAGTGCGTGATGAGGCCCTCCTCCTGAAGAGTGCGCAGGTGGAACGAGAGCTTCGGAGAGTCGTCGATCCCGGCCGCTCTCATCACCTCCGTGAACGAGGTCGGTCCCTCCGCGAGCCGACGCAGGATGTGGCGCCGCAAGGGGTTGGCGAGGGCACCGAGGGTCCCTTGGACCCGTACGGCGGAGATGCCGGCCCGCACCTGGAGGACGGCGGCGTCCGGGAGGACCGACGGATCGAAACCCACCGCGATCGGTCCCTTCCCTTCCGTCCGTTGCACGATCTCGCTGAGAGCGTGGGCCACATCCTCCGTTCGGTGGGTCGCGAAGAGCCGCTCCACCCCGGCGATGATCACCGCCGGACGGGGATGCTCTTCGATAAACCGGAGGACGGTGTCCTGGAGTCCGGCCGGCGAGTCGACCATCGGTAGGTCGGCGACCGTGACATTCGCAATCGCCTTGCGGGGGGCGGCGCCCAAGAGGAGGATCTGGTGGCCGGCCTTCGCCCACCGTTCGGCGAGGCGGACGGGATCCTTCTCGCCGCCGCTCGGCACCGCGAAAGCGCGCTGGTCCTGGATCAACGAGACGATCCGTTGGACGGCCTCCGACCGGAACGGTTTGCGAAGGTAGTCGAAGGCGCCGAGTTTCATCGCCTCGACGGCCGCCTCGACCGTCCCGAAGCCGGTGATCATGATCACGTAGACGCGCGGCCAGCGCTCGCGCACCTGACGGAGGAGCTCGATGCCGTTCATCCGGGGCATCCGGACGTCCGAGAAGATGACATCAAACTCGGCCCCCTCGAGAGCCTCGATCGCTTTCGCTCCCGACGAAACTGCCTCGACTTGGTGCCCCCAGTCCGAAAGAAGCGTCGACAGCTCCTCGCGGAAGACCGCGTCGTCGTCGACCACGAGCAGCCGCATCGGTGCGGGAATCCCCCTCTCCAAAATAACCCTGCCTCAGGGTCCGTAGAGGTCGGGGCTCCTGCGCCCGGACCCCCTCACGTGGCGCCCCCCGATGCGGCGCCCGAGTCAAGCTGGGTAGAGCGAGGGAGGTTCACCACGAACTTCGAGCCCTTGCCAACCTCCGATTCGACCTCGATGTTCCCACCGTGGGACTCAACAATCCCGATGCAGATCGCGAGCCCCAGCCCCGTTCCCTTTCCTTCCGATTTGGTGGTGAAGAACGGTTCGAAGAGATGGACGCGCACGTCCTCCGGGATCCCGGTACCGGTGTCGGCGACGCTCAGGTGGACCCAATCGGCGTCGGCCGTCAGCTCCACGTCGATCCGCCCGTTCTCGTCCACCGCGTCGTACGCGTTGTTGAGGAGGTTCGTGAGGACCTGGTGGATCTGCTCCCGATCCCCTCGGACCACCACGGGATCCTTCGGCACCGTAACGGTGACCTGCACGCCAGCGGCCTGCTTGCCCTGGAGAAACGCGACCACCGACCGAACCGACTCCGACAGATCAAACTCGCCGGTCCGGGTCTCGGGCCGGCGGGCATAGTCGAGCAAGCCCCGGACGATTCGCGCCGCCGATTCGGTCTGATGGAGAAGTGAGTCAATCCGTCCGCGGGTCCATGCGTCCGCGCTCCGACGACGGACCGACTCCGCAATGAGCGTGATGTTCGCGAGGGGAGTGTTGATCTCATGCGCGACCCCGGCCGCGAGCTGGCCCAAAGAGACGAGGCGGTCGGAGTGGAACGCCTGCCGCTCCAGCCGTCGCAGTTCGGTCATATCGACCGCGACTCCGAGGAAATGAGTGATCGCGCCGTCCGAGCCGCGGATCGCGGTGATCGTGATCACCACGGGGTGTTCGGTCCCCGACCGATCCCGGTTGATCAGCTCGCCCGACCAGGAGCCGAGTGCCGGGTCGAGAAGGTCCTTCCACATCGCGCGGTAGGTGGCGGGGTCCGTCCGTCCGCTCGCGACGATGTTCGGACGCTGACCGATCACTTCGTCGCGGCGGTAGCCGTAGATCCGCTCGAACGCCGGGTTCACGTCGATGAGATAGCCGTCCCGGTCGGTCAGCTCCATCGCGTTGGTCGAATGGAGGAATGCCTGGTGAAACAGCCGGGCGGTCGCGGCCGAATCCTGATGGATGCCGGTCCGGTCGTGGAAGATCAGCAGCACGCCGGTAGTCTCCCCGGTCGGGCTCGACTGGGGGAAGAACTCGACGTCGACCACATGCCGCCGTTTGCGCCCGGGGGCCTCGAGAACAAACCCGTCGAGCGAACGGGCCCGGGCGTCGGAGAGCGCCCGACGGCGCCCTTCCTCGAGCCGCTCCCCGCCGTGGGCCAGAATCTCCTCAATGGATCGCCCCGTGAGCTCCTCCTTCGCGCCGAGGAGCTGCCGGAAGGCCGGGTTACTGCGCACAATCCGCCCGTCCGGACCTACGAGGAGCGCCCCCATTGCGCCCCGCTCGAACGTCGCTTCGAACCAGTCGTGGTCGGGCATGGGTGCCATCCTCGAGGGCTGCTCACGGCTATGGGTTTTCCGTACCCCGTGAGAAGGGATGTCAAGCAGATTCCACGGGGAGAGGAAAACCCGGCGAGACGTGGATCGATTGATGGTCCGTCCGCTGGTGCTCGTCGTTCGAGAGACCCCGAGCCTCGCCGACTCGGTGCAGATCCTCCTCGAGACCGTCGGGTTCCGCGTGGTCTCCTTCGGTGGCCTCGCGTCCGCCCTCGACCGGATCGAGGACGGGACAGCGGAACCGATTCGGGCGATCGTCGTGGCCTGCAATCAGGCGTACAGCGAGACGCTGCGCGGCTATCCCACGTCATTTCCCGCGGAGGCGCGTTCGATCCCGCTGCTCGTGGTCGGACAGCGCGCCCTGCAGCACGGGCGCATCTGGCCCTCGAACGTCCGATCGCTCGGGCTGCCGCTGGACGCCGGAGCCCTCGTATCGGCGCTCACCCACCTTACGGGAGTCGAGGCGGGACCGGTCCCGGCGCAGGCTCGTTAGCGACCGACGGGCCTACTTCCCCTGGGGCTTGAGGAACTCCGAGAGGATCGTCGCGACGTGGTTTCCGAGATCGTCGTACTCGTACCGCACCGAGATGATCGGCTGAGGGGCGTGGATGAGACGGCCGAGGTCGACGGGGCTCCCGTCGACCACGAACTCCGCGTTGGAGCGACGAATCGTCTCCTCGAGGTCCTTCACCTGGGCCTCTCCGTATCCCATCGCGGGGAGGATCCGCTGGAGATGGGGGTAGTCCCGGTACACTCCCGCGATGCTGCCGACGGCGAACGGGTGCGGGTCGATGATCACGGCGCCGTGGCGTTCCGCGACCAGGCTGCCCGCCCCCGTGCCGAGCCCTCCGTGGGTGACCGTGGGCCCATCCTCGATCACAATCGCGCGGTGTCCGCGCAGCCGCTCCGCCTCCGGCGCGACCAGCCGGAGCGCGCCCCGGATTACCTTCGCGGTCGGATTGGCCCGCGCGGCGTTCTCCTCGATGGTCTTGATGCCCTCCGGCGCGGCGGAATCGGTCTTGCTGATCACGATCACGTCGGCCATGCGGAAGTTGGCCTCTCCCGGATAGTACGACAGCTCATGCCCGGCGCGGTACGGGTCGGCGACGACAAACTGAAGGTTGGGCGCGTAGAACGGGAGGTCGTTGTTTCCACCATCCCAGAGGACGATGTCCGCCTCCTCCTCCGCGCGACGCAGGATCGGTTCGTAGTCAACGCCCGCGAACACGACCGCCCCGTCCCGGAGGTGTGGCTCGTACTCCTCGCGCTCCTCGATCGTGCAGTGGGCACGGTCCAGATCGTCCATCGTCGCAAAGCGCTGCACCGCTTGGGCCATCAGGTCGCCGTACGGCATCGGGTGCCGCACGATCGCGACCTTCTTGCCGTGCTGGCGGAAAAATCCGGAAATGAATCGGGTGAGCGGGCTCTTCCCCGAACCGGTACGGACCGCGCAGATGCTGACCACGGGCTTGGAGGAGTGCAGCATGGTGGCCTTCGGGCCGGCCAGCATGAAGCTCGCTCCCGCGGCGAGGGCGATCGACGCCTTGTGCATCACCTCGGTATGGGGAAGATCCGAATAGGAGAGGACGACGAGGTCGACCGACTCCCGCTTGACGAGGCCCGTGAGCTCGCTCTCGGGCACGATGGGGATTCCCTTCGGATACCCGGGTCCGGCAAGTCCCGGCGGATAGACTCGCCCCGCGATATTCGGGATCTGGGCCGCGGTAAACGCGACGACCTGGAACTCCGGCCGGCCCCGGTAGAGCACATTGAAATTGTGGAAGTCCCGACCGGCGGCGCCTACGATGACCACAAGCTTGGGAGTCATGCTCGTCCGACCGTCCCGGGTTAGATAAGGCGTTGGTGAGCCGCGTCCCACGGATTCTAGTCTAGTCGCCGGCCTCGGGACTCGGCACCGGCGTCGGCGCGTGCCAAGCGCCCCGGAGGATGGACGGCACGAGTCCCGCGACACACAGCAGGGCCGAGATCAGGAAGATCAGGTGGATCGAGGTCAGGAACCCCGCTCCCTCGGTGAACGGATTCGACGGGCTTGCGTTCCCGAGGAAAATCGCCTGGATTGCCGAGAGCGAGAGGACCGAGCTCATCACGACCAGGGTAATCCCGAGGCTGATCGTCGAGCCGGTGTTGAGGAGGGTCGCTCCGACCGCCGACGCGACCCCCCGACGTTCCGGCGGGACCGCCGTCATCATGGCGGCCCGGTTGGGAGACGCGAACAGCCCCATCCCGGCGCCGACGAGCACGAGAGCGGGAGCGAGGGCGACGAACGAGTCGTTGGGACCGATCGTCGCGAGCCACAGGAAGCCGACGGCCGAGACGACCAGCCCCGTGACGAGGAACATACGGGGGCCGTACCGATCGGAGAGCCAGCCGCTGATCGGACCGAGCGTGGCCAGCGCGGCCGAGGTCGGAATCAGGAAGAGCCCGGCGGTGAACGGGCTCAGGTACCGGGGGGGTCCCTGGAGGTAAAAGACGAGAACGAACGTGAAGGCGCCACGTGCCAGCGCGTTCAGGAACATCGTGAGACCCGACGCGGCGAACTGGCGAATCCGGAAGAGATGCAGATCGAGCATCGGGTTCCGCTCGCGCGTCTCGACGAAGATGAACAACCCCAGGACCGCGATCCCGGCAACAACTGTGACGATGCCCACGGTGCTCGATACTTGCCCAAGGGCACCGAGCGTGATCCCGAGGAGCAGGGCGGAGAGCCCCGCGGCGAACAGGATGTTGCCGAACCAGTCGATCTTGGGTCGAGTCTCCGGCTTGGCAATCTCCCTCAGGTCGGCGCGAGCCCGCAGGGTAGCGATGAGCCCGATCGGGACGTTGACGAAAAAGATCCAGCGCCAGCCGATCGTGGAGGTGATCACGCCGCCGAGCACGAGGCCCGAAACCGCGCCGACCACGATCGACACCTGGTTTACGCCGAGCGCGCGGCCCCGCTCGTTCGGTGGGAACGCGTCGGTGATGATCGCCGCCGAGTTCGAGAACAGAAAGCCGGCCCCGACCGCCTGCACCAGACGGAAGGTGACGAGCTCGAGACCGGTACCGGAGAGACCGCACAGGAGCGAGCCCGCGGTGAACACCGCGAATCCCAGCACATACAGCCGGACCCGCCCAAACATGTCCGAGAGGCGACCGAAATTGACGAGGACTACGGCGGTGAGCAGGGAGTAGCCGATCAGGATCCAGAGCAGCAGGGAGGCGTTCGTGCCCGGGAGCTCCCGGCCGATCGTCGGGAGCGAGATCAGGACGATGTTGGTGTCGATCGACGACATCAAGGTGGCGACGGTCGTGTTCGATAGGACGCGCCACTTGTACTGCATCGCTAGGTCACCGGCTGTCGGACCAGGGGACGGCCCGGGCGAGGCTCCGAACAGGGCGGTCGACCGATCGCGGGGCGCTCCCGTCGAACGGAGCCGGCTTCCTCGGGCAACGGTGGATCACCCGAGTGGGGTGGACGACGACTGATACCCGGCGATCTCCGAGCTCAGCTTGTCGACGTACTGGCGGAACGTCGCAAGGATGTTCCGGGTCGTGATGACGCCCACCACCTGATCGCCGGAGCGCACGACGAGCCGGCGTACGCCGAGCCGGGCCATCGTGTTCACCACTTCGTCGGTCGGGGTCTCTGGGGTGCATGAGTGGAGGTTCGGGGACGCGAGCTCCTTGAGACGGATCTGGGACGGGTCCTTGCCCGCCGCGAGGACCTTCTCGAGGAAGTCCCACTCCGTGACGATCCCCGTCACGGCCGTCGGGCCTCCGTGCGTGACGATCGCGTAGCCCTTGTGCTGGGCGACCATCGCCCGGGCGCAGGCCAGCGCATCGGTCTCGTCGTCCATCGCGAGGATCGACGCGTCCATGATGTTCTTCGCGAGCAGCACCATGCCCCGTGCAACGTCGAGAAGGTTAAGAGTGCGAGCTAGCGTCTTCGGAGAGCTCCTCGGCGGGCGACACAAACCGGGGAGGGAAACGGCACATGGAACCCCGGAATCCCCCCGAGGCTCCACCCAGCGAGCTCGACGTGAATCTGCTCGCCGGCTTCACCTTCGGCTGTCGACCGGACTGTGGACTCTGCTGCTTCACCTCGCCCCGTTTGGAAGGAGACGATGAGCAGCGCCTCCGTCTCGCGGTTCCCTCGGTCCGAATCCGGAATCAGGGGGGTGCGCGATGTGTGGCCGCCCACTCGGGCGGCGGGGCGTGCACGCTCCTGAGCCGGCTCCGCTGTACGGCCCACGCGGCCCGACCCGCACCCTGTCGGGAGTTCCCGATCTCGGTCCACGTCGGGACTCGGCTACAGGCGAGTCTCGTGCTCTCCTGTCCCGGGGTATCGCTCGGACCCTTGCGCGACTTCGCCTCGACGATTCCCACTCCCCCGCTGGGTCTCGAGGCCGAACTCGCGTCGGTCCGAGAGCGGATCACCCCCGCCGTCGAGCGTCTTCGCACCGACTGCACTCGGCGCCGACGCCGCATCGCGCGGCAGCTCGCACAGCAGCACCGATGGATGGAGGATGACGAAGTCCGGGATCGGCTTCGCGGGCGACGATTGATCCCAACCGCCGACCAGTACGATCCGGGGGAACTGCCCGGGGTCGAGGACGGACTGGAACGACTCCCGATGTTCTTCGACGGCCGCGCGGGACCGGTGGGCCTCGCCCACCGCACCGGGGGCTGGGAGGCGCTCGAACTCTTTCCTGAAGGCGGAGCCGAGCCGGTCGGAGCCGCCGTCCCGCCCGACGCGCCGCCCTCGCTCGACCGAGCGGCGGAAGAGCTGTTGGAAGGCTACCTCCGCTATTGGGTCGCTCGGGACTGCTTCCTCGCGGCCATCCACCACGAGATGCTCTCCCTTGCGGAAGGGAACGTGCTGGAAACGGCCCTCGCCCAGCTGCAATCGATCGGTTCGGACGTACTGGCTCGGGCGTCGTTCCGGACCCGCCTGCGAGGAGAAGCGGGCACCCGCCTAACGGCCAGAGAGATCGAGCTCGGAATCCGCGCGACGGACCTGGATTGGCTCGATCGGCCGTCGTGGGGCAGCCGGCTCTAGGGCACCGGGAGTTTCTCCCCGAGCTTGCTCTCGAGCTGGGTCACGAGACTCCGCTCATCGGCACTGGTCCACGGCGATGGGTCCGGTTCCCAGGCGTCCCCCCAGGTCGTCGGCGCCTCGCGACCGAACGCGGCGTGGAACTCCTTGCGCCACGGTGCCGGGAGCGGCGCGTGGTCGGGCGGTTCGGGGAGGCCGGCGAGGACCAGTCCCGCGCGAGCGAGCACCCGGCTGACGGACTCCGCGCGATACCCTCCGCCGCCCGTGACCAGGAGACGACCGCGGGTGAGCTCCTGGGCGAGCGAGACGACCATCCGATCGACCTCCACGTACGCCTTCGGCGAGTACTGGAGCTGCGCGATCTCGTCTCCGAAGTGCCCGTCGACGCCGTGTTGCAGGACGATCACGTCGGGTCGGAACTGCCGGAGCAGCGGGGGGACCACCCGTCGGAAGATCGGCAGCAGCGCCTCGTCGCCGGCTCCGGGAGGGAACGGCAGGTTCGCCTTCAGTCCGGCCCCGTCCCCTCGCCCCACCTCGGGCGGAAAGCCCGTGCCCGGGAACAGAGTGCGGCCATCCTGGTGGAAATCGATGTCGAGGACCTTACCCGAGTCGTAGAAGCCGTACATCACGCCATCCCCATGATGCGCGTCGATGTCGATGTAGGCGACACGCAGGCCCTTCGACAGTGCGTGCGCGACGGCGATCGCGACATCGTTGAAGATGCAGAACCCGCTGGCTCGCTGGGGATGGGCGTGGTGGAGACCGCCGGCGGGGTGGAAGGCGGGGCGGCCGTGCTCGAGCGTGTTGTCGAGCGCGTCGACCGCTCCCTGGACCAGGCGGGCCGCTGCCTCGTAGCAGCCGGGGAAGGAGGGGGTGTCTCCCGAGTCGAGCAGGAGTTGCTTCGCGAGTCCGCTCGCACTCTCCACGAACTCGAGGTACTCCGGCCGGTGGAACGTTTCGAGAGTCTTGCGATCCGCCACCTTCACCGATCGGGTCCAGCCCACGACGCCGGCGGGCTCCGTCGGGATCGTCGCTTCGAGCAGTCGGGCGGCGAGCCCCCGGCTCTGCTCGGTGAACGGATGGTACGGCCCGAAATCGTAGTCGAGGAAGCGGTCACTCCAGACCACGTGAGCGTGGGCGTTCGTCACGATCGGTTGTCCCTCCTCCCCGGGCCGCGAACTCTTTCCCGTCGAGGGGAACGTTTCCGGGGCCTCTCCCCACGGAACCCGGGGTTCGCCAGGTCGGTCACCAGGGGGTGTGGAGACGAGGCCGCGAAATAAGGCCTCGGTTGCCGAGGGCGCGCGCGGCCGCCATTATTATCTGCACGCCGGGGTCCGTGGGGACGAGGGGCCCCGATGGCGATCGAGGATGAGGTTTCTCCCAACGCGGTGAAGGTCTACAAGGCGATGAAGGAGCTCGCGATGACCGCCGAAGAGAAGATGGGAACGGCGGAGCGGGTCACTCAAGTGGCGCGGCTTCCGAAGACGATGGTAATGAACGCGCTCCAAGAACTCCAAGCGAAGGGCTGGGCCCGACGCAAAGTGCGCGAGAAGGCCGCCGGCTACTACCTGCTGAAGTAGACGCGATCGCTACTGGGTGTCGCGAGCGACGCCGTCCCGGCTCCGGACCCGCTCCACGAGACGGCTCGTCGACCGCAGCGTGACCTCGGTCACCGAGCTCACGCGAGCGACCTGCGCGCGCGAGCGGTGCTCTCCGTTCTGCTCGGCGGCGATGTAGATCAGGGCCGCGACGAGCCCGTGGGGGCTCAATCCGGAAAGCTCGGGGTCCTCCCGAGCCTCCTCAAGCATCGACTCGACGGTCGAGCGCACGCGCGGGGAGAGCGCGAGCTCCTGGGCATATCGGGTAAGGAACGCCTTCGTTCCGACGCCCGGGATCGGAAGCCCCGAGCCCCGCTGGACAACTTTGAACGTGCGGCCCACGTCCGACCGTCGAGCCCCGACGGCGTTCGCCACCTCACCAAGCGTCCGCGGAACAGAGAACCGGCGGCACGCAGCATAGAGGCAGGCCCCGACGCTCGCCGGTAGGCTCCGCCCGCGGAACAGGCCCCGCACCTTAGATTCGCGGTAGACATGCTCGGCCTCCGCGAGCACGACCGCCGGTAGTCCGATCGCCTCCCCGGCCGTCTGGATCTCTCCGCGCGCCGCGCTGCGGTCGAGCGGACCGTCGACTGTTCGCGCCGTCTGCCGTTGCATCACGCGCTTCAGATGCTGGAACTCGTAGCGCCGGTGCCATCCCAGACGCTTGCCCTGGCCGTCCCGGGTCAGAGAGAGCGTTGAGCCGAGGGTGCGCTTCGTCCCTCCCGGTCGGACGAACGGACCGATTCCGCGTCCGCTCCCCTCGGAGTTCGCCTCTTCCGCCGGGGGCGGAGCGGTCGCGACGATCGGAGAGCCGTCAAAGACGAGACCGCACTCAGAACAGTGGGTCTCCGCCATCACCGGATCGACGATCCGGTGCGTGCTGCCGCACATTGGGCACGCAGGCGGCGCCTCCACCGAGGAGGGGTATCGCTCACCGTCCTGTGCCATGGTATAACACGAACGGGTCAGTAGTATATACGCAATTACTCCCCCCCTCGCCGGAGCCCCCTCGAGCCCACAAGACTATTGAGAGGTCCCCCTTCCGGCCGTCCGTGCGCCCCTGGTTGGTGATTCTCGGGTCCGTCATCACCGTCATCGGAGCGGGCCTCATCGTCTCCCTGTTCGTGCTCTCCGGCGGTTCTGTCACCACGGACCAGTACAGCATCGAGAACCCGTCGATTCCCGGGCATACGCCGTGGTCTCAGGTGGTCCCCCGCGTGATCACGACGCAATCGACCGTCAGTGTCTCTTGGACCACGACCGCCCCCGCGAACGTCTCGCTCACACCGGCGGTCCCCTGCTCGAGCGCACTCGGCGTCTGTCCGTCGGGTCCCGCCGTGCTGAACTGGACCGGCGTCGATACGGGCAAGGGAACTGCCTCCTCCGGAAGCTCCTCCCAGTTCATCCTGCAGGTCTCTAATCCGGGAAGCTCTTCGCTCCGATTCTCCGGCGTTGTCTCCTTGTCCTACAACACGGGTTCCCCGCTTCCCGTCTGGAGCTTGGGTCTGATCCTGGTCGCGGGAATCATCCTTCTCGCGATCGGCGGCATCGCCGTCTTCCTTGGACTCTTCCTCCCGGGCGGTGTCTACGACGAGCCGAAAGAGCCGACGCTCGGCCCGTTTGAGCCTCCGCCGCCGTCGCCGTAACGACGGCTACTGTCCCCAGAACGGATGGGTCGCCCGGTGGAGGCGCACCACCTCGTCGAGGATCGACTGTTCGGACGCTGAGAGCGGTTGGCCGCGCAGCGCCCGGGCGGCACTCTCGGAGAGAACGACGAGGAGCTGATCGCCCTCCTTCAGGTTTCGCCCGATCACGGCTCCATCGATCGAAGCTGCCAGCTCCTCGTTCTCCTCGGCCTGCGCTACCGGCTCCCCTTCCTTCTGTAGGGAGCGAAGCACTCCGACCTCGGTGCCGTTCGCGTGCATCAGGCGAACCCCGGGGCGAAGGGTGCCGCCCCGTACCCGAACGCCGACGATCGCGGGCTTGGAAGCGCGGAAGACGAAGCCGGAGAGTACCTCGAGCTTGGCGGGATGCACGTGCTCGAGACGTCGCTGGGTCTCGAGCTCGCGCTTCCGCTCCGCTCGCCACGCATCGTACTCCTCGATCAGCCGATACATCACGTCCGCCCGGAAGATCTTTACCGCAGCGGCCTCCCCCTCAGGGACGGCATCCGGGAGTATCGGCACGGCAAAGGCGAGGATTGCGCGGTGCGTGGGGTCCTTGACGATCGCCAGTCGCATCACCGTCGGACGTCCCACCGGGCCGACGCCGGCCTCGTGAATCGGGATCCCCCGCTCGCGGCACTCGAAGGCGAGCGCTTCGAGTCCGCCGAGCGTGTCCGCGTAGATCGCGACGCCGGTGAGCGCCACCTCGGCCACCGGCTGGCTCTCGCGGGCGAGCTCCTCCTGCACGCGGCTCTTCTCCTCCTCGGAGTGCACGACCTTGAGAAGGCCGCCCGGCATCGCATCCTCAATCCCGGGCGCGGCCAGGTAGACTCCGGCCGCCGCCTCGACCTCCGTCAGGGAGTCGAGCCGCACCTGCTTCGAGGCCCGTCCCTCCTTGAGCGGCACCGGCCGATAGATGCCGCGGATGCGGGTCGCGAACGGGGACTCCCGTCCGGTCGCCACGATCTCGTCGCCCACTTTGAGACGTCCCCGGTAGATGATCACATTCCCGACCGGCCCGACGCCTTTCTGGTCGCTCCGTTCGAGAATGGTCGCTTCCCCGCCCACGGTGATCAGCTCGAGTTCCTCCTCGAGGAACCGCTGGGAGAGGCCGACGAGGAGGGCGATCAATTCGGGCACGCCCGCGCCCGTCTTCGCGGACACGGGGACGATTCCCACGTTCCGGGTGAAGTCGCTCACGCGATCGAACCGCTCGGCGCTGAACCCGAGCTGGTCGAGCTCCTCCGCCACCGAGTAGACCCGCTGGTCGAGGAGCTTCTGAAAGTCCGCTCCCGAGCGCTTGATCGCCTCGAGGAGGGGCAACGGACCGGTCGGTTTCCGCCACCCTCCGAGCAGGTCGATCTTCGTGAGCGCCACGGCGAAGGGGGTCTTCTCCCGCCGCAGAATCTGGACGGACTCGCGGGTTTGGGGCATCACGCCTTCGCGGACGTCGATCACGAGAACCGCTAGGTCGGCAAGGGCTCCCCCCCGCCGACGCAGGGTCTCGAACGACCGGTGGCCGGGCGTGTCGACGAACAGGAGTCCGGGAAGTCGCAGCTGCTCCGTGCGGAGAATCCCTTCGCAGAGCCGGCGGACGGTCGCTCCCGGGACCTCGATGGCCCCGATGTGCTGCGTGATGCCGCCCGGCTCCTTGGCCGCCCGGACGCTCCCCGAGATCCGGTCGAGCAACGTCGTCTTGCCATGATCGACGTGCCCCAGAAGCGAGACGATCGGCTCCCGCAGCTCGGTCACGACCGGTCGGACCGGTCCTGAGTCATTAGCGTTTTGCGGCCAGCGCGGCCCTCAGCGTCTCGGCGGCGATCTCGGGGACAACCGTGTTGACGGCGTACCCCGAACCGAGATCGAAGCCGTCCGGGCGGACGAGGCGGGGGAGGAGGTCGAGATGCCAGTGATATCGCTCGGAACCGGGGTACGGCCGGACGGGCGAGCGCACGACGAAATTGTACGAGGCGCCGGGGAGGACGGAGAAGAACGCCTTCAGGAGCACCGCAAGATGGCTCGCAAGGGCCGTCACTTCCCCGTCGGTGAGCTCCGAGAAAGAGAGGGCATGACGAACCGGCATCAGTCGGACCTCGTACGGGACCGCCGAGGCAAACGGCGTGAACGCGACGAACCCGTCTCCTTCCGCGACGAGGCGCTGACCGTCGCGGACCTCGTGGCGCTCCACCTCTTCGAAGGCACACTCGCCGCCCCACCGCTTCCGATACCGTTCGGCACCGTCGATCTCTTCGCGCAGGGAGGGCGAAAGGTCGGGAACGGTGACGAGCTGGGCGTGGGGATGCCAGAGCGAGCCGCCCGATTCGGGGCCGGTATTCTCGAACAGCGTCACCGACCCCACTTCGGGCAGGCTCGACAGGTGACGCACCCGGTCCCGGCACATTCGAACGACCCGGACGACCTGCTCAGGGGCCAGGAACCCGAGGGACGGCGCATGGGTCGGGCTTTCGATCACCACCTCGTGGTAGCCCACGGCGGGTCGGCGGTCGAGCGGGCCGGCTTCACGACGCGCGTCCGGGGGAATCGGTTCGGCGACCACCGTCGGGAACCGGTTCGGGATCGTCCGCACGTACCAGCCGCGCGTGTTCGGGGCGCGGCCCGGCGGAGCGAGGACCGCGACTTCCGCCGGAGTGGTTCCCTCGTTCCCCTCGCAAAAAGGGCAGTTCGGGTCGGCGGGGGCGATCGGCGGAGGCGCCGCGTGCTCGTTGGGTCGGGCGCTTCGGCCGGGCACCACAATCGCCACGCGACCGGTGATCGGGTCGGTTCGAAACTCCGTGATCGTCATGATCGACCCCCAGCCGTCGATCCTTGATGAAGCGGACGCGAGGAGACCATCGCCACCTCGTCGAACGAGCCCGAAATCAGAGGCACTAGGAGCTCGGCGGGCTCGAGCCCGCCGTGCGCGCCGCGCATCGGATGACCCCGGGGCCGGCTTCCCGGTACTGTATAGCTCACCCCTCCCGGACTCGGCATCAGGAGAAGGAAGTCTCCCAGCCTATCCGGGAGCTCCGGGTGGAACGGAGGAGGGCCGTACAGCCCCGCCTCAACGACCTCCGGCATCTCGAGGAGGTGGCTTTCGGGGGGACGGCGAGCCTCCAACAGGTTTCGCAACGCGGTCCGCTTTCCGTTCCGCGCCGAAAAGTAGGTGGCCCGCCGGTCTCCAGAAGGAGGGCGGGCGAGCAGGTCGAGCAGCTCCGTGTCGCGGTCGGCAACGAGCTGATGGTCCGGTGCCATCGGCACTTGGCCGTGATCTCCGGTCAAAAGGAGGGTGGTCCGAGCCGCGATCGAGGGCTCGAGATGTCGGCCCACGAATTCGAGGAGCGACGCGACCCGATCCACCTCGAAGTCGACGAGTTCCGGAAGCGGCCCGCGGAGGTGCTCGGTGACATCGAGGTCGTCCCAGTAGGCGAACACCACCGGGGGAGGATGGGGGCGTCCGATAATCTCCGCGAGCGCCAGGCCGAAATCGCCGGGCGTCGCGTAAGCGACGAAGTCCGCCCCATCATAGATGAGTCGCGTGAACCCGCTTCCCTGGTACCGGTCCCGGGAGACGGCCACCGCCGGGACCCCTCGGCGGAAGATGCTCGTCACTCCCGAGACGACCGATGGGGTCCAGTCGGGACCGACGAGGGTCTCTGGGGCGCTCACTCCGAGGGGAGACATGCGGAGAAGCTCGACGACCGCGTCAAATCGCGGGAGATACACCCGGTGGCCGACGACCCCGTGTTGACCCGGAGCGGCACCGGTCGAGAGGCTCGTGAGAGCGACCGTGGTAGTGGTCGGGAACACCGTGGTGAGCGGGCGCGCCCGACCGAGCCATCGCGCCGCGACGCCGCCCGGGTGACGGGCCGCCGACTCGTGAAGGGCAGTCCATCCGAGCCCGTCGACTAGGAAGAC
Source organism: Thermoplasmata archaeon (assembly GCA_035625085.1). GTDB lineage: Archaea > Thermoplasmatota > Thermoplasmata > Lutacidiplasmatales > UBA184 > Lutacidiplasma. Next base: position 17,541 of record DASPQG010000074.1, on the reverse strand, counting down.
GACGACTGTTCTTTCCGGTCGTCGCCCGAAGAACGGGTCGACCTCGGAGACGAGGGGAGGGAGGGGCGCGGGCTCGGCCCCCCCTGGAGCCGTGAGCTGCGCGAGCGTTGAGGCCAGGTTCGGGAGGGAGCGGCCGAGATAGGCCGGGACGGGCACTCCGAGACGCGGATGCGGGGCCAAGAGCTCGCGCGACTCCTCCGACGAGACTCGGTCGGAGGCCGGGGCCCGCACTTCGCCCACGAGGCTTCCTCTCCCGAAGCCCCCGAGCCGGCCGACCGTACTTAACTCCCGCCGAGCCGACGTCAGCGGAAGTCGTCGAGAACCTCTTGTCGCTGCGTCCGTGGGACGAACCGTTCCGTGCGCACCGAGACGGTCCGGATCGGGCGGCCCCGGGAGGCGCGCTCCGCCTCCCAGAGCTCTCGGGCGAGGCGGACCGCCGCTTCGCTGAGGGGCAGCGGCCCCTCTCGCGCCGCACCGAGAGAGCGGCTGCGCTGCGATCGCGAGAAGTCCGCCCAGCGGTAGGCGACCCCCACGGTGCCGTACCGCAGGTTCTCGCGATCGAGCGATCCTGCGAGGTCGGTGGCGAGCGATCGCACCGTCGCCTCGAGTTCCTCCCACTGATCAACGTCCCGGGCGAACGTGTGGTCGGTCGAACGGGATCGGGGCTCCTCCGACACTTCGGGCTCTTCGTGCGGCTCGCCCCGGGCGAGGGCGATCAACTCCGCGCCGAACGAGCCCAGGGGTCGGGCCAGCTCCGAGGGCTTCCGCGCGGCGAGGTCGCCGATGGTGGTGACCCCGAGCCCATGGAGGAGTTCTTCGGTCTTCGGACCCACGCCGGGGATCACCCGAATCGGAAGCGGTGCCAGGAAGGCCGCCGCTTCCTCGGCCGGGACGACCTTGATCCCCGCCGGCTTCGCCCGGTCGGTGGCGATCTTCGCGATCACCCGGGACGGGGAGACGCCGACCGAGGCCGGGAGCTCCATCTCGGCCCGGAGCTCCTGCTGGATCTCACCCGCGACCCGACGGGCGGTCGCTACGTCGACCTCCCGCAGGATCACGGCCGCTTCGTCGATACTGTACGGGATCACTATCGGCGAGTGCCGACGGAGGATGGAGCGGACCTCGTGGGAGTTCCGTTCATACTTCGCGAAGTCGGGAGGGATCCAGACCGCGTCCGGGCAGAGCCGGGCCGCAATCGCGACCGGCATCGCGCTGCGAACTCCGGTCGGCCGGGCCTCGTAGCTGGCCGATAGGACGACTCCGCGGGTCGGTCCGTCGGTCGGAGGTGGGCCGACCAGGACGGGCCGCCCCCGCAAGTCGGGACGGTCTCTCAGCTCGCACGAAACGTAGAACGCATCGAGGTCCACGTACACCACCCAATACGGGGCGGCCGGCTCGCGCGGTGGAACGCCGGGAAGCGTGCCCTTCTCCACCGACCCCTCGGGAGACTCGTCACTCGTCATCCAGGTTCGGTTCCCCGCCGGACGTGCACGCGACCTAATCTAAACAGCGCGAAGAGGTCGTGATACGGTCCGGAAGAGGACTACGGGCCGCCGAAATCGACCGCCTTCGCGTCCACCGATATCCCGCTTTGGCCAATCGCGTACGGCTGGACCGAGCGAACGTGGGCCGTCCGACGCATCTTGAGAACGCGGAGCGACAGCCCGACCCGATGGCCGTCCGCTCCCGTACGGTACCCGAGGAGCAGGACGCCATCCGCCACGTACTCCGAAAGCCCGTCCCGGCTCACCTCGGGGTGGAGCGGGTCGGCCTCCGCCGTGAGCACCGTCGTTGCTCCGGATTCCCGGCACGCGGCGGCGAGAGCGAACAGGGTCGAACGGCGGCCCGATTCATCATCGCTCAGCATGTTGAGCAAGGAAACCGAGTCGACGACGATTCGGCGTGCCGCAAGCCCCAGCAGCTCCTTCCCGAGCTCCCCTTGGATCCGGTGCAGGCTCTGACGCGTCTCCTTCGGGTCGATTCGCAGCACCTTGAGCATCCCCGAGCGGAGGTACGTATCGACCGGCCAGCCGAATTGCCGGGCGCTCTCGAGGAGCGGCGCCACGTCCTCCTCGAGCGAGAGGAACACCCCTTTCTCACCGGCGGCTGCCCCGGCCATCAGGAACTGTAGCCCGAAGCACGTCTTGCCGGTCCCCGGAAGCCCCGTCACGAGGACGACGTGGCCGGCCGGGAACCCGCCCCCGAGCATCTCGTCGAGACCGGCGATCCCGGACGGGATTCGCGCCTTGGTTTCGCTAGACCCGCTCATACTGGGTGGTCACCAGCCCGCTCGCAGCGTTCACGCGGATCAGGAAACGACCGTGGTACTCGGCGGGAAGCCGGGCGAGAATCGGCATGAACTTGTCGATGACCATCGCCCGTTGCCGGTGGGATTGGCTGGGACTCGCGACCCAGCTGAAGTGCAGCACGCCATCGACGGAGTCGATGACCGCTTGCTCGACCGGCTCGGGGGCGACCCCTCTCGACAGCAGGAGGTAGACGACTCCGTCCCACTCCTTCGCCCTTCGGCGCAGTCCCTTCAGCAGCGTCACGATGTCCGTGGGCTCGATGCCCCGCCGGACGAGGAGATCGGTGAGCGAATCGACGATCACGAGGTTCCGGCGCCCGTCCTGATCGACCGCGTCGGCGAGCGTTCGCAACGGACCTCCGTCGTCGGGAGCGGCGCTCACGGGAGCTCCCGAGAGAAGAGGGCTCGAGAGGGAGGCCCACGACGAGGGGACCACGGTGTCCTGGAAGTAGGCCGGGGAGAGGTCGTGGAAGTTGATGTGGCGCGACAACACCTCGGCGTAGCTCACGTCGAACGCGCCGTGCAGCTCCGCGAGCACCTGCTCGCGCGAGCGGCTGGTGCTGATGTACGCGACGCCCTGCGGGTAGACGAACGGCCCCTTCGCGTTGCCAAGATAGAATTGGTGGAGCTGGGGATCATCGTAGTGCAGCATCAGATGCACGGCGGAGGTGAGGGCGAACTCCTGGTGACCGGCGCCGGCCTCGCCGAAGAGAAGCAGCACGGACCCCGCCGGGATTCCCCCGGTGAGGTAGTCGAAATCCGGAACACCGGTCGGCACCCGGGTCGATCCTTCCGGGATCTCGGGAATCGGCGGCGGTCCGGGAGTGCGCAGCGGGACGAGAAACGGACGAGGACCGTCGACCGGCATCGGAATGGGACTGTCTCCGGCGGTCGAACCCGGAGAGCGACTATTAGTAGCCTCCTTTGGAGGCGCTGTCCTCCGGCCCGTCCGACCCGCTCTTGAGGAACTCCCGGAGTAGTACGGTAGCATACGCCCCCTTCGGAAGCGCGAACCGGAACCAGACACCGGCTTCGGTGGCGGAGAGGCCGATGGGCGGGACTGGCAGCACCGCCGGACGCCACGCCCCCTTGCTCGCGACCTCGGGCGCGGCCGGCACTCGAAACATCCCTCGCTCGATCTGTTCCTCCTGCAGGAGATTCTCGAGCAGTTCCCCCGCGGTGCCCTCGATCCCGGGGGTCTCGTATCCGAGTAGCGGACCCGCGACCCACGCCCCTCCGCGGCGGACGAGCTCGGTGCATTCGCTGAGGTTGTCGGACCCGACCGGGATTCCCTCCTGGCTACGCACGGTACCATCCCGACCGATGCGGAGCAACCGGTCGCCCGGAACCGGTTGGTCCAAGGGCACTCCGGCAGCCCAGCGGCGACTCAGCCACCGATTGAACAAGAGCGCCTGATATGCATGAACGAACAGGAGACGGAGCTCGCGCCCAAGGGCGCGAAATGCACGTTCGGGAGGATCCCCCTTCTCGAGTCGCTCGAGCAGGGCGCGCTCGAACCGGTAGTGCGTGGGAAACTCCCGCAAGGCCGTCGCGGCGTCGTGCGTTCGCGCATAGTTCGCCCGCGCCTCATCCCCGACGCCATCGGCCGTGCCGGGAGGGCGGGCCACGAGATACGTCTCAACCGCGGCGGCAATGTCTCCCCGGACGAGATGCCGGCCGACCTCGTGCGTTACCGGGCGAACCTCGCCGAACCGTTGAGGGCCGAAGAAATTGGGCCAGTGACCGAGGTCGCGCAGCTCGCGTTCGGTCGCCCGGAACGCATCGAGCGCCGAGGCCGCCGGGATCGAGAGTCCATCGACTCGGATCTCGAACGCGTTCCCGAAGTGATGGCCGAGCACGAGGCCATCCCGGGCGGTGTACGCTTCGAGCACCGACACACGGGGAAGGCCCAGCTCCCCGCCCGGAAGCGGGCCCCGGTAGGAAACCAGCCGTTCGGCGACCGCGCGTCGATCCTTCGTTCCGGCCCACTGAACCGAAGCGACCGGGAGCCCGAGACGGCGGGCGATCGCTTGCCCGAGCTCGTGCTGCTCCCAGTCGCGGCTCTGGATCCGGAGGACCGAATAGGCTCCGGAAGGGTCGGGGAGCGGATAGTTCGAGATCTCGGTCACGCGAAACGCGTCGGGCGAGGACTTCGTCCGTCCCACGACGCCGGGCGTCGAGGTGGCGTAGAACTCGAGGCCGAACGCCCGGTCCTGGGGCGGCGGACAGGGGGACGTCCTCGTCACGCACCGCCGACCGGTGGCGGCATTATTACCTGATAGCCGGTACTACCTCGCACGGTCCATGATCCGGGCGACGGCTCGTGTACTGAAGAACGTCATCGAGATCGAGGTCGGCACCGAAACGTGGACCGGTCGGCCGGTGGAGTCCGAAGCGCCGGGCTGGCGCCCGAAGATCGCGGCCCTCTTCTCGACCGAGTACGTGCTCGATCGCCCTCAGACCGCGACCGATGGACGGTCGCTGGTCTCCTACCGGGCCAAGTCCGACGAGATCCGGATCCAGGTCGGGGAGGACCAATGGAAGACGAAGTCGACGACGTTCGGTCCGATGACGGTCGTCTACGCCGGCGTCGAGTACACCATCAACGAGCGGCTGACGGGGAAGTTTGCGGTGCTCCGAGGGAGCGAGCCGGTCGGCGTCGGACAGCTGGGGTTTCGCTCGTGCGTGATCGAGCAGTATCCTCCCGCCCTCGAGGTTTTCCTCGCGCACCTCGCGCTCGGGTACGTCGTGCGGACGCTCACCTGGGAGATGTTCGGCTGAACGCGACTAGCGACGAGCCGAGCCCCGCGGTCGCGCGGGGGCGGAGACCGCCCGGGCGCTCCGCGCGAACCGGCGGTGGCGGGCGGGCGAGTGCGATAGCTGGAACAGATGGTATGGGATCGGCAACAGCAGGGCGCCGCCGGCCACGACGGTGAGAGCCGCGATCGAATACGCGAAGTGGACCCCGTACGAAGCGTAGAGCCACCCTCCGAGGAGCGTGCCCAAGAGGCCTCCCGCGCCCGAGATCGCGTTGTACAAGCCGAGGGCACGCCCCCGCGCGGAGCGGCCGACCAATCGGACGAGGAAGAGGGTGCTCGCGGTGCTGATGAACGCCCAGGTGACGCCCATGAGCGCGTTGAGGAGCGTGAGCCAGGCGAGGAGAGCCGGCGAACCGAGGCCGAACAGGACGTAGAGCGGCCCCCAGAGGAACAGCAGCATCAGCAGGACCCGCCCGCCGAGCGACTGTAGGAAGACCGTCTTCGGCGAGTGGTTGTCGACCGCCTTTCCCGAATGGAAGAACAGCGCGGTCGACGCCGCGGATGAGCCGAGGTAGACGATGAACACACCGGCGTCGGTGAACCGGGCGTTCTGCCAGAGGAACACCGGGAACGGACCGTAGAAGATGTCGAACCCTACGCTCATCACGCCGAGGGCGGCGAGAAACAGGTACTCCCGGGCCGGTAGCCGCTCCGCCGTGGAGCGGGTCAGGTCGATGATGCCGAGGAATCGGGCTCGGACGTGGCGGATCCGCTCCGACACCCCGCGGTTGAAGTTGAGGAGGCCCGAGACCGTCTTCCGCTCGACCCGGGCCGCGGGCTCCTCGATCCAGGCCCATGCAATCGCCGCCGAGACGAGGGCGAGCGCCCCGGAGAGGAGGAGGAGCGCGGTCATCGCCTGGATCGCGGGCTGGGAGTAGCCGATGACAAACAGCCAGAGGAACCCGATCGCGAGGCCGGCGGTGGTGCCGAGCCCCGAGATGAGCCCGAACAGCCCGATATCCTGCGGCCACCATCGCTTGTGGCGCGTCTCGAGCAGGAGCATCGTCCCGATCGGTGCGCTGGCGGCGGACGCGAGGCCCTCGACCACGTTCAGCCAAAAGAACGTGATCAGGTCGGTGGCCAGCGCGATCAGGATGATGCTGACGCCGGTCGCGAGGAACGAGCCGACGAGGAAGTACTTCCGGTGCGCGACGCGGTCGGAGAGATTCCCCCAGAGGATCGTAAACGGGACCTGGCTCATCGCGCTGGCCGCGATGATGATCGTCACGACGAACGCACTGGCGCCGAAGTGCTGCAGCGCCAGCAGCGGGATCAGCGGGGTCGCCACCCCGTCCGATACGGCCAGCGGGAGGTACGCGAGGAACCAGAGGTCGTTGGTCGACGGTCGGAGCACGGGCCGGGCCTTGATGTCCATTGACGTCTCGCGTGCCCTCGGTAGAGAGTTCGATTCCGGGTCGAGGGGGATAAAGGGTCGGTTCGTCACGCAGTGGAACGGCGGGCGGGCCGACCCGGCCCGAAGGGGCGCTCGACCGGACTACGCCGGAGGAACCTCGAGTTGCTGGAGGAGCTCTTGGTGCTCGTCCTCCGAGATCCACTCGACCCGAAGATAGTCCCGGAGGAAGTCGTCCGAGACTCCGAGCCGGCGGGCCTCGGCGATCACGAAGCGGTAGGCCTCCACCTCCGTCCAGCGCTTCACGTAGCTCACTCCAGGGGCCCACAGGTTCGCGCCTCCGTGCCGCTGGATCACGTGGTTGAGCTCGTGGAAGATGTCCATGAACAGCATGAGCGGCGGACTCTCGGCGAGATGGCTCCTCCCGACCACGATGCAATCGGACCCCGGGGAGAGCACAGGGTTCCACTGGCGTCGGGCCCCGGGCGGCATGTCCCAGGGTGCCACGTACATCCACACGTCCTGGTCCACGAGTTGGATGCAGGTCTCGTCGAACAGCTTCGCCCGGGCGACCGGGTCCGGTTGGAGCCGCTCCGCGGCTTCCAGCTGGTCGAGCCCGGGGAAGGCCGCGAGCAGCGGGTGTCGACCACACGGCAGGTCCCTCGCCACCCGGAATCCCTTCGGCACGGGGGAATCGGAACGGCCCTTCGCTCGGTTCGGCGCCATTATCACGCTCGGCACCCGGGTGGAATACAAGAATCCATCGCGAGATTCGGCGGAACTGCTTTGGCTCGAGCCGGTTTCCGGCCGTCGTGGCGACGGCGCACATCGACCTGACGGAGGTCGGGGGCCTCGGGGTCGGACACGCGGAGAACCCGGAGGGGACGAGCGGCGTCACGGCCATCCTGTTCGATTCGGCGGCGCCAACGGTCGTCGAGGTCCGGGGCGGGGCTTCGGCGACGTACGACACGGCGTCCCTCTCGCTGGACTCTACGTTCGGTCGCCGGTGGGCCGTCTTCTTCGCGGGAGGCAGCATGTTCGGCCTCGATGCTGCTCGAGGGGTGCGCCTCCGGGTTCTCGAACGCGGTGGAGGCCATCGAGCATTCCGTAACCCGAACCTGGTCGCCCCCGTTTCGGGGGCGGCGCTGTTCGACCTTCCCACCACCCCCGGGCCGATCCCCGACTACCTTCCGCTGGGGTACGAGGCTGCGCGGCGCGCGAGCTCCGAGGACATCCCCGTAGGCCGTGTCGGAGCTGGGGCCGGCGCCACGGTGGGGAAGTACCTCGGGAGGGACCGTTCGATGCGCGGGGGCGTCGGGACGGCCGCGGTCCGCCTGGGCCGACGGGGTACGCTCGGGGTCCTCGTGGTGGTGAATTCGGTCGGCGCGCTCCGCGACCCGGCCACCGGCCGGTGGGTTGCCGGGGCGACCGACGTCAATCGACACATTGTGCCTCCGGAGCCGGGCCTCTCCCGGCCCCGGATCTCCGGGGGGACCACGCTCGGATTGGTCGCGACCGACCTCATCGTCGACCGACCGACGCTGGCCCGTGTGATCGCTATGGGGCACGCGGGGTTGGCCTCGGTGGTCACGCCGTTTCACAGCGCGACCGACGGGGACGTACTGTTCGGGGCGTCCACGGGGACGGCGGGAGCGGGACCGCACGAGAGTCGGCCCGGTGAGACCGCGGACCGCCTCGGCTCTTTGGCCGCTCAACTACTCATGCGCGCCGCCCTCGGCGCGGTCCGGATCGCGAACGCCGAGCGCTAGCTCCCCGCGGTGCGGCGGAGGGACGTCCCGCGGAGTCCTCGGATCAGGTCCGCCTTGGTCACGATCCCCTCGAGCACGCCTTGGCGGGTCACCAATACGGCCGGGTACCGGCCGAGCAGGGGGGGAAGAAGCTCTGCCGGGAACCCCTCGTCGAGCACCGGGTAGGGGGGTTCGAGCACGTCGCGCACCCTGAGTCGCTGGGCATTCGGCTGGGCGAGCGCACGGAGGAGCGCTGCCTCGGAGAGCGAGCCCACGAGCCGCCCGTCATCGACCACCGGAAGCTGGGAGTACGCCCCGCTGTCCATCCGCTGAGAGGCGGTCACGAGCAGGGTCTTCGACTCCGCCGTCACCAGCGGTCGATGCATGATCTCGCCGACCGTGAGGCGCGGGGAGGTGAGCCCCTCTTGGGTCTCCAGGTACGAGAGAATTCGCTGTACGAGTTCGAAGGAAGGGCGGATCTGACCTCGTTCGATGCGGGAAAGCGTGGCGTCGCTGCGGCCGATCGCTCGGGCGAGTTCCCCCAGGGAGATGCCGAGCGCGACCCGCCGTCGGCGGATCTCCGTAATCGTGTCCACGAGCCGCCGGACGGGTCGTCCGGGTTATGGGCCTTTGCCGACGCCCCCGGCCCGGGAGCCGACCGCTTCCGGAAAGGTAGATGACCCCCGGCTCCTCTCCTGCGCCCGGAGCTCGATGGATTCGCCCCCTCGGCGTATTTCATGGATTAGCCCGCCGCCCCAGGTCTGCTGGCTCTGCAAGGAGCCGCTCGGGGACCCGAACGAGACGAGCTCCTGGAACGGGAATCCCGCCCATCGGGACTGCGTGCGGATCCATCTGCTCCAGCGCGACCCGGCCTTCCGCGAATCCGGGGACGCCGAGGAGACGTCGGAGGAGACCAGCGACCCCCTCGACGACATCCTCCCGCGGGACGACGACGAGAGCGACCTCGACTGACGGGACCGACCGTCCGGAACCCGTTCCGGGGGGTCGGGGTGTCGCTCCGGGGGCGTCGATATGCATAAGAAGGGGTTGTTCGTGATTACCCCGTCCCGCGACAGGGGACGAGGTCTCTGAATGCCCGAAGTGGTCATCACCTGCGATTGGACGATGATGAGCAACCACCACGGGAAGGAGTTCCTGGGATTCGGGACGACGACCCCCGCGTACATCCTTCCGGAGAGTGCCTACAAGCGACTGTTCTTCCCGGAGATGCCGGTCGATGAACACGGTTTCCCGCGTCAGGCCCCCTACGGGATGCGCAAGATCGAGGCCTCCCTCCTCGACGGCGGGTTTGATGCTCGGATCGTTCACCCGGGCCATCTTGACAAGTACATGCCGGGGGAGGCGAAGGTCCTCCTGATCTCCGGGCACGATTACTTCGGCCTCAACCCGCCAAGCTCGACGTTCGGTGGGGTGATGCACAAGGAGACGCTCAACTGCATCAACTTCAAGCGGATGCTTACCCAGCCCGCCGTCGTCGAGGCCCGGAAGCGAGGTCTCAAGATCATCGCCGGCGGCCCGTGCGCCTGGCAGCTCTCGCCGGCGACCCGGATGAAGCTCCCCTGGATTCAGGAGTTCCTCGACTCGTTCGGTGGGATCGACACCGTCGTGGAAGGGGAGGGCGACCTCTTCGTTCGGGAGATCGTCGGGAAGGCGCTCCGGGACGAGTTCCTGCCGCCCCACGTGGTCCTTTCCGCGAAGGAGGCGCCCAAGGTCGAGCAGATCTCCTCGATCCGCTACCCGAGCGTGAATGGCCTCGTCGAGCTCGGACGCGGCTGCTGCCGCGGCTGCTCGTTCTGCTCGGTGACCACCCGCCCGACCCGCTGGTATTCTCTCGAGAAGATCGAGGAGGAGCTCAAGATCAACGCCAAGATCGGGGTCCGCAAGGGGATCCTCCACTCGGACGACGTCTACTTCTACGGCAGCCCGAACATCATGCCCCACGAGGAGAAGCTGATCCCGCTCCTCAAGCTCGCCAAGCGCTACTACGAGCAGGTCGGTTGGAGCCACGTCGCCGTGGCCTCGCTCATGACCAAACCGAAGCTGCTCTCGAAATGCGCCGAAGTGTTGCTCGACGAGAAGCAGAACTGGTGGGGGGTCGAGGTCGGCGTGGAGACCGGCTCGCCCCGGATGATCACGGCCGCGATGCCGGGGAAAGTCGCTCCGTTCAAGGCGTCGCAGTGGCCCGAGCTCGTCGTTCAGTCGGCCGGGCTGATGAACGACAACCATGTGTATCCGGCGTGCACGTTCATCGTGGGGCTCCCGCAGGAGACCGAGGACGACGTCCTGCGGACGATCGACCTGATCGACGACCTCTGGGACTTCAAGGCGCTCCTCGTGCCGATGTTCTTCGTTCCGCTCGGCCACCTCAAGTCCCGCGACTGGTTCCGCCGGGACCGGCTGAGCAAAGTGCAGCAGCTACTTCTCAAGCGCGCGCTGACCCACGGTCTCCGCCAGTCGAAGACGATGATGTCCGACTTTTTCGATTGGGAGGGGAACCACACCCGGCTCTACCGCGGGGCGTTCCGGGGGTTTGTCGCTTTCCTCGAGATGATCGCGAAGTTGCACGGGCTCGAGAGTCTCCCGAACCACCCCGGGCGGGCGATCGTCGACCCGAACCGGGCCCCGGATCACCTACCGGTGCCGACGATCCCCGTCCGCGAGTAGGTCGCTCGCGGCCTAGGCCTCGTCGTCCGGGAACTCGGACGCTTCGTCTGGCGCGGCTCGGTGGACCGCGCGGGGACGGTACTCGAGCAGCTCTCCTTCCGAAAGCTCACCGCCGGCGGACTCCCGAACGTCGAGGTGGACCTCCTCGCCGTTCCCGTCGTACGCGCGCCAGGATCCCGGGCCGAACGGAGCCCCGAGAATGAGGTGGCGGCGGCCCCAGTTTCGGAAGAGGCGGACGTCCGCGTCGGAGGGGTGGAGCGCACCGGAGGGATGCGAGTGCACGGTGCCGACGACGGTGAGGTCGGCCGGCAGCATATACAACTGGAAGTTCGCGTGGCGTCGTCCGGCCGTGGTCCCGGGGAGGAGCAGGAGTTCGCTGATCACTCCGGGTGGGTCGGCCCGTAGCACTCCGCCGAACTCGTTCGGGTAGGCCGACCGGGCGCTGGCGAGCGCGCTCGAAAGGGCCCGTCGGGTGATCGTCCGCGGGGTCTCGCCCAGACGGGCCGAGCCGGGAGCACGCTTACGCGTGGGGCGGAAGATCGGCAACCGGGCTTCCACCTCCCGGCCCTTCCTCGGTCCACGGCAGGATCCGCTTGCCGCGGAGGCGCTGGTAGAACCGGGAGCCGAACCGGACCAGCGTGGCCCGACGGGGCGAGCGGTAGACGGTGAGGGCCGCGTCCGTCGACAGCGGATACTCATCCTGGCCGTCCGCGATGACGAGGGCCCCGCGGCCTGCCTCGATCGGGCGCAGGCGAACGGTCCGGAGCGGCTCGATCACGATCGCGCGCGCCTCGACCCGGAATGGCGCGATCGACGTCAGCACGATCGCGTCGAGCCCCGGGTCGACGATCGGTCCGAGCGAGCTCAACGAGTAGGCGGTCGAACCGGTCGGGCTCGCAACGATTAACCCGTCCGCACGGATCTGCCCCGCCACGTGGCCGTCGAAGGCGATCTCGAACAGGCCCATCTTCCCCACCTGGGAGGAGTGCAGAACGAAGTCGTTCGTCGCGTCGGGAACCGGCTTCGTCCCGATGAGCGCGGCGAGCTTCATCCGCTCCTCCAGGAAGTAGAACCCCTTGAGGAGCCGCTCGATCGCTCCCTCGAACTCGTTCGGCCGGTTCGCCTCCACCTCCGCGAGCACTCCGACCGTCCCGGCGTTGATCGGTAGCAGCGGCGCCTCGGTGCGGCGGAGCGCGTAGAGGAACGTCCCGTCGCCCCCGATGGCGATCAGCACGTCGGGGTCGATGTCCTCGAGCGCCCGGTGGACGAGTCCGCTGGCGATCGCCGCGGTCTCATCGCTCAGCACGACCTCGGCCCGGTCCCCGATCAGCTTGACGGCGCGCCGCGCGAGCTCGACGGCCGAAGGTTTGCGGGGGTTCGCCGTCAGGCCGATCCTCACAGGTACCCCTCCTCCTTGGCCCGCTCGCGGAGCGCGGGGTCTCCCCAGGCGAAGACGCTCGTTCGTCGGTCGACCGTGAGCGGGAACGCATCGATCGGTTGGCCGAGCGCGTCGCTCACTCCGCCGCCCGCCTCGAGAAGAATCCGGTAGGCGGCCGCGACATCGGTCGCCCTCAGGTTCCGCGTCTCGGGCGTGTTCTCGAAGAAGTAGCCGTCCGCGCTCCCCTGCGCCACCATCAGCATCTCGAGGGAGGCGCAACCGAGCGACCGAATCCGCCGCGACTTCCGGGCGATGCGCGCGGAACGCTCGGAGGCCGGGCGGCCGAGGTTCACGAAGAAGATCTCGCTGCGCGGGGTCCAGCTCCGCGTCCGGATTCGCCGACCATCCCGGAACGCTCCCTGACCTCGCGCGGCCCAGTACGTCGTGCCGCGATGCAGGTCCCGCACGAGGCCGACCTCGATCCCCTCGAGGTCCCGTCGGCCGAGCGCGAGGGAGACGGTGGAGAACGGGAGATTGCGGAGCGCGTTCGCGGTCCCGTCGATCGGGTCGACCACGAGCGTGTTCTGTCCTCCGCGCGAGACGTGGCCGATCTCCTCCGAGAGAAGGTTCCAGTCGACGCCCTCCGCGTCGAGGACTTTCAGGATCTCGGTCTCGGCGAGGCGGTCGAGCTCCTCGGTCGGGGAGCCGTCCGCTCCCATCGCGACCACGTCCGCCCGGTGCGGCGAGCCTTCGGCGTCGCGGACCACCTGCTGAACCGCCACGCTGATCCGATACAGAACCTCGAGCTCCGCGCGGGTCGGTCCGGCCACGGCGGGGGCACGGGACTCCGGTTTAAGGGGACTTCCCTGCCGGCGCTTCCACGCTAGCTTAAGTGGGAGAACCGCTCGGCCCGCCGATGGAACTTCAATTCCTCGGGGGGGCTTCGGAGGTAGGTTCCCTCGGTCTCGTGGTCCGGGATCAGGGCCGGACCCTGCTCTTCGACTACGGGCTCACGCCGACGGACCCGCCGACGTACCCCCGTCCCGCGCCGACGAACGTCGACCTCGCGTTCCTCTCGCATGCCCATCTCGACCACTCGGGGATGACGCCGCTTCTGAGCCGCCTGCCAAGGGCACGGCTCATTGCCACCCCGGTCACGATCGCCGTGGCGGACCTCCTCACCAAGGACGCGCTGAAGATCGCCCGGTTGGAAGGATACCTCGCCCCGTACACGCCGACCGACATCCACTCCCTCCACGCCCGGTTCACGCCGGTCGACCGACACGGCACGTTCCGTCACCACGGAATTGAGGTCGAGTTCACGCCGGCGGGTCACATCCCCGGCGCGTCCATGGTCCTCTACCGGGGCGAGAAGGATGTGCTGTTCACCGGCGACCTCCAGACGATCCCCACCCACCTCGTCGGGGCGGCCGAACCGCTCGAGTGCGACGTGCTCGTGATGGAGTCGACGTACTCCGGCCGCGAGCACCCGGACCGCCGGGAGACCGAACGGAAGTTCCGGGACAAGATCGACGAGACCATTCAGCGGGGAGGCAAGGCGATCGTCCCGGCGTTCGCGGTCGGTCGGGCCCAGGAAGTCCTGATGGCGCTCGCCTCGGCCGGGTTCGAAACGTACCTCGATGGGATGGCCCGTTCGGTGAACGAGATCTACGAAGCCGCACCGGAGTACCTCGCGGACGCCCGCCGATTCCGTCGTGCGCTCGAAGGCGTGCACGTGGTCGAGCATCCCGGCGATCGCCGGAAAGCGCTCCGCGAGGCCGAGGTGATCGTCACCACCGGGGGGATGCTGGACGGTGGCCCGGTCCTCTACTACGTCGGCGAGCTTTACCGGGACGCGAACAGCTCGATCCTGTTGACCGGGTTCCAGGTGGAGGGCTCGAACGGTCGCCAGCTCCTCGACCAAGGGACGCTCACCATCGATGACACCGTGATCCATCCCTCCTGCGAGGTGCAGAAGTTCGACTTCTCGGCTCACGCAGGCCACTCGGACCTCGTTCGCGTGGCGAAGGAGTCCCGGGCCGAGACCGTCGTGCTGATGCACGGGGATCAGCGCGACGCCCTCAAGAAAGCGCTCGAATCCACGTGCCGGGTCGTCCTTCCCGAGAACGGGAAGATCTTCAGCGTTTAGCGCGCGGTCGCCGTCGCGCGGCCCGCGCGGGAGCCGTCTCCTCGGGCTCGGCGGGCTCGTCGCGAGGCTCAGTCTCGTTCGCCGCTCGGGCGGCGTCGTACTCTTCGAGCGGGGCCTCCGTCACGGCCTCCTGTATCGGTGGTAGCTCTCCCCGAGGCCGGACGAGCTCGCGGATCCGCGATTCGAGTTCGTCGATCCCTTCCCCGGTCGTCGCGGAGACCTGGAGACGGTCGGTGGTCCGCCGGAGAAGGTCGCATTTCGTCTCGACCGCGAGGATCGGCAGTCGGGGGAACTCTTCGCGCCACCGCGCGAGCAGGCGTTCCTGGTCGTCCACCGGGTAGCCGCACTTCTCCGAAGGGTCGATGACGAAGAGAACGACCGTGGCCGCACCGCCCACGGCCGCGCGCGCCTCCGACTCTGCGGGATTCGAGCGGCCGGCCCGGCCGAGGACCCCGGGGGTATCGAGGACCTGCAACCGGTCGAATCCGAGGTCGGCGTGCCCGACCGCGATCGAGAGTGTGGTGAACGGGTAGTCGGCGATCTTCGGGTGCGCGCTCGAGAGCCGCTCCACGAGCGAAGACTTCCCGACGTTCGGAAACCCGGCGACGACCAAAGTGGGTCGGTCCGGGTCGAGGTGCGGCCGCTGGTCAAGGTATCGCCCCATCGCGCGAAGCCGCTCCAGGTCCGGGTCGATCTCTCGCACGAAGCTCGACAGCCTCCCGTAGAACGCCCGGACTTGGTCTCCGAGCTCCTCGGAGCCGGACGCGCCTTTCGCCTCCCGTTCTGCCGCGCGGGCCAGACCGCGGATTCGCTCCTCGGCTCGGCGCACCCGCGTCAGCGCCCTACCGAGCGTGCCGGTGCCGAACGCCTGGGCCAGAAGGGTCTGTTCGAACTCCGTGGGGGGAGGGTGATAGAACCGGCGGGTTTCGAGACGCAGGTGCCGGAGGACCGTGGCCGAGCTACGGACGATTTTGAGCTCGGCGCGGAGACGGTCCCGCGCCGCCTTCGTTTCGCCCCGGGGCGTCGCGAGGGAGGCGCGGTGGAACGCCACGTCGAGAATCTCGACGGACGGTGGAGGGGCCATCGCCGGACGGCCTCCCGAGGACGGTCTCGCTCGATTTCGCGCCATCTCCAGAGGGCCTCAGTCCCGACGCCCGAATACGTTTGCCGCTCCGGGTCGTGGCTCGCCGAGGTCGGAGGAGGGAGAAGGTTCGCCCGGCGAGACGAGAACGATTTATGGCTAAGCCCGCTCTCGAGCGACGGTGACCCTCAGTGCCGCGATGGATTCCGGATGAGCCGGGTGAGGAGGCTGCGCTTCTCGAGGCGCTAGGGATCAGTTCCACGGACGAGCTGTTCGCGGACGTTCCGAAGCGGGCCCGGATCGGTCGCATGGGGGTCGGCCCGGGTCGCGACGAGCCCGAGGTCGTGGCGGAGGTGGACCGCTTGCTCGAGCGCAACCGGCCGCTGTCGAAGTTCTCGAGCTTCCTCGGAGGCAGGATCGCTTCGCGGTACTCTCCCGCTGCGGTGGACGCCATCGTCTCCCGGAGCGAATTCTACACCGCCTACACGCCGTATCAAGCGGAGGCGAGCCAAGGGATGCTCCGGACCCTGTTCGAGTTCCAGAGTCTGTGGGTCGAGATGACCGGACTCGACGTCGCGAACGCTTCGCTCTACGACGGGGCGACCGCGGCCGGAGAGGCGCTTCTCTTCTGCCGGAGACTCCACGAGGGTCACCGATTCCTGGTTCCGGCGAGCCTCCCGTGGGAGGAACGGAGCGTGCTCGCCAACTATGCGAGCGGTCCGGGGTTGCAGGTCGAGACGATCCCGTACGACGACCGGACCGGACGTCTCGATCTTGAGTTCGTCCGCCAGGCGACTGCCCGGAAGGACGTGTTCGGAGTGTTGGCTGACGTCCCGAACGGCTTCGGGCACGTCGACGAAGGGGTCCCGGAACTCAAGTCGATCCTCGGGGACGTCCCGCTCGTAGTGGTCGCCGACCCTCTCTCCCTTTCCGTCCTCGAGGCCCCCGGCAACTACGGAGCGGACGTGGTGGTCGGCGAGGGCCAGGGGTTCGGAATCTCCCCCTCCTTTGGCGGTCCCCTCCTGGGGCTCTTCGCCTGCCGGAAGGAGCATGTCCGGTCGGCTCCCGGCCGGATCGTGGGCGCCACGCTCGACGCCGACGGTCGGCGGGCGTACGCGCTGACCCTCGTCACGCGGGAGCAGCACATCCGCCGCTCGAAAGCGACGTCGAACATCTGCACGAACGAGTCCCTTATGGCGCTCGCCTTCGTGGTGTACGCGACGTCTGTCGGCCCTCGGGGCCTCGCACGGCTCCAGGCCTCCCTGGCCGAGAAGGCCCGCACCCTGGCGAGCGGACTCGGCACCATCGACGGGCTCAAGGCCCCCCGATTCGACGCCCCCTACCTCGCCGATTTCACGATCGAGATCGCGCGGGGTACCGTGGACGAGTTCCTCGATCGGCTACGTCGCCGCAAGATCCTCGGGGGTCACTCCCTCAAGGACCCGAGGCCCGAAGTCCCCAGCGAGGCAGAACGGATCCTGGTGGGCATTCCCGAGATGACATCGGAGAAGGACATCACGAAGTACGTTCGCGCCGCCCAGGCGGCGATCGGAGCCGTAGGGAGGTCCGCATGACGTACCAGCAGGCCCGCTGGGATGAGCCCCCCGTCTGGGAGCTGGGGACGGCGGCCGCGAACGAGGCCCTGCCGGCAATCGCAGGCCTCCCGGAGCGGCTCCGCCGGAAGGTGGCGATCCGGTGGCCCGAGCTCTCTGAGCTCGAGGTGGTGCGCCACTACACCCGGCTTTCGCAGATGAACTTCGGCATCGACACCGGGACCTATCCCCTCGGGTCGTGCACGATGAAGTACAACCCGAAGGTGACCGAGCTGCTGGCCCGACGGGCAGGCGCCGCCAACGTCCACCCCTACCAGCCCGAGGCGACCGTGCAGGGATCGCTCGAGGTGCTCTGGCGCCTCGAGCGCATTCTCTCCAAGATCACCGGCCTCCCCGAGGTTTCGCTCCAGCCCGCGGCGGGCGCCCACGGCGAGTACGCGGCGATGCTGATGGTCCGCGCGTACTTCCG
>DASPQG010000073.1:0-4194 GCA_035625085.1 Thermoplasmata archaeon | reverse complement strand
GTCCGGCGGCAACACGGTCGTGGTGATCGAGCACAACGTGGACGTCCTCAAGTCGGTCGACTGGCTGATCGACCTCGGACCCGAGGGCGGAGGCGACGGTGGCCACGTGGTCGCGCAGGGCCCGCCGGAAGAGGTCGTGCGGGTGAAAGCGTCCCACACCGGTCGCTTCCTGCGCCCGCACCTCCCGACGCCGACCCCGGTCCTGCGGCGCGCGAGCCTATGACCGCGGACGAGGAACGGGCGTCGCTCCCCTCGTTCGTCCCGGCGAGCCAGCTCGCCGCGGAGACCGGCGAGGGGTTCCGGCGGGGCCCGGACGTGCCGGGGGTCTACCTGTTCCGCTCGGGACGGGGCGAGGTTGTCTACGTCGGGAAGGCCCGGAGCCTCCGGCGTCGCGTGCTCGACCATCTGCGGGCCCGGATCGAGAAGGACGGCACGATCCTCGCGCAGAGCGCGAGCGTCGAGTTCGTTCCCACGGCGACCGAACGGGAGGCGCTCCTCCTCGAGGCGAATCTCGTCAAGCAGTACCAGCCGCCGTACAACGTCCTCCTGAAGGACGACCGCAGCTACCCGTATCTCGCCGTCACCATGGGCGAGGAGGTGCCACGCATCTTCCTCGTGCGGCGCCCCCGCCGGCGGGCCGGGCTCCTCCTCTTCGGACCGTACACGAGCGCTCGGGAGGCCCGCCTGGTCGAGAAGCTCCTTGGGGACCTCTTCCAGCTCCGCCGTTGTGTGCGGCTTCCGAAGGAGGCGTGTCTGTACTACCATCTCAAGGTCTGCAGCGCCCCGTGCATCGGCGCGATCCCGCCGGACGAGTACCGTGCCCGGATCGAGCGCGCGACCGACGTGCTGCGCGGCGAAGTCGCCCGGGTCCGTCCGATGGTCGAGGCGGAGATGCGCGGGGCGGCCGAACGCCAGGAGTTCGAGCGGGCCGCGATGCTGCGCGATGCGCTCGCGGGACTGGGAGCGCTCTCGGAGCGTCAAGCGGTCGTCGGGCCAGGGAGCGGTCGGGCGGACGTGCTCGCGCTCGCCTACCCCCAGGACCCGGCCACGCTCCGGGTGGCGGTGGGGCTCTTGCGGGTGGAGGACGGGGAGGTGCGGCGCACGGAGCCGCACCTGGTCGCGATCCCCGCGAACGATGTTCCCGAGCCCGGTGAGGTGCTCCGACAGTTCCTCACCCAGTACTACGGCGCGCAGTTCGAGCTTCCCGACCGGATCTACGTCGCGGCTCCCCGGCCGGCGGGGATCGACCCGACCCTCGACGAGCTGTTCGGACCCCGCGGGGTGGAGGTCCACTTCCGGCCGACGGGCCGCTACGCGTCGCTCGGACGGCTCGCCGAGCGGCTCGCCCGTGCCACGGTCGACCAGGTCGTCGCCCGACCGGCGCCCCGGGAGGTGCTGATCGCGGTGCAGAATCTCCTCGAGCTCCCGACGATCCCGAACCGGATCGAAGGGGTCGACATATCGATCTTCCAGGGATCGGAAGCGGTCGGCTCCCTCGTGGTCTTCGAGCGCGGGATCGCGAAGAAGTCGGAGTACCGCCGGTACCGGATCCGCACGGTCGAGGGGACGAACGACTTCGCGATGGTCGCGGAGGTCGTCTCGCGCCGGTACGCGCGGCGCCTCGCCGAGAACGAGATCCTGCCCGACCTCCTCCTCATCGACGGCGGGGCGGGACAGCTGAGCGCCGCCCAGGCCGCCCTCTCGGAGCTCGGCCTCGCCGACCGGATCCCCACGATCGGGCTCGCGAAGCGAGAGGAAGAGGTGTACCGGACCGACCGTGGGGAACCGATGCACCCGAACCCGAACGCAGCGCCCATGCTCCTCCTCCGGGCAGTCCGGGACGAGGCGCACCGGTTCGCCGTCACCTACCACCGCACGCGGCGCCGGATGCGGTTGCGGGGGGAGTTCGACGACGCCGCGCGACCGGCGTCGCGCCCGGCCCGTTCCTAGGTCGAACGCCGCCGGCGGGGGACCGACCGGCGGACGTCGATCCACGTCATGTCGGGGGGTTTTCGGTCATCCTGCCAGAGGGCACCGATGACCTCTCCGAGGTGGTGCGCCTCCTCCAACGTTGTCTGTAGCACCGCGTCCCCCACGGTGTAGCGGCCCGGCATCCAGAACGCCTTCACGGTCCGTCCCAACTCGCGGGACGACATGCGAGCGTAGGTGGCCTCGATCTCGGCCCATACGCGGGCGGCGTACGCGTCGAACTCCCGCCAGTTCTTCGGCTTCCTTCGGGGGTCGTCGAACAGGGCCCCGAGCTCCCGGTCCGAGGTGCGCCCGCGCACGATGTACGCGTGCCAGACCTCGTGCACGTGGAGGATGTGCACCAGGGTCGCGAAGAGCGACTCGTGGCCGATCCCCCGCGCACGGTGGGCCTCTCGCGAGGAAAGGTTCCGCACCCTCCGAACGAACCGGTCGAACACCGCCCGGTCGTAGGCGAGGATCGCCCGAGCGTCGTCGGGAGCGAGTCTCAAGGACCGCGCCATGGCGCCGGGACCTCCGTCCCGCTCATAGAATCTTGGATGACCGAGGAGCGGATCGCGCGGTTACCGCGAGTTCGTCCGGCGTTCGGGCGTGCCGATGAACGGCATCCCCTGGACGCGACGGGCGACCTCGACCACCGAGAGGCGCCGGAGGTCCTGGTCGGGTTCCAGAATCGCCACGTCGAGGGCGTCGGGGGGGAACGGGGTGGGAGAGCCCTCGGCGACTGCCTGCACCGCCAGCTTGAACGCGGAGTCCTCCGTGAGATGGTCGGGCAGCTTCTCCTCGAGGTAGTCCGCAACGGCTCGGCGGTTCCGGCCGATGGCGTACGCCTTCCAGCCGATCGTGGCTCCGCTCGGATCGAGCTCGACAAGGCCGGGAGCGTTTCCGTCGAACCCACCGAGGAGCAACGAGACGGCGAACGGACGGGTTCCGCCGAACTGGGTGTACTGCTGGAGCAGCGTTCCGAGCGCGTGGCCGAGGAGCGTGAACGCCGGGGCCTCGCCGTAGGTGAGCCGGTGCCGCTGGGCCTCGACCCGCAGGAACTCGACGAGCACTCGCGAATCGGCGATCAGGCCCGCGGTCACGCACCCGAGGCCCTTGTCGATCGCGAAGCTCTTCTCGATCGAGCCGGCCTCGGCGAGGGAGCTCACAGGTAGGTTGCGGTAGGCGACGAACACGATCCCCGTGTCGTAGGTCACCGCCACGGCGGTGCCTCCCATCTGGATCGCCTGGAGGGCGTACTCGACCTGGAACAATCGTCCGTCCGGTGAGAAGACGGTACTGGCGCGGTCGTACGCCATCTGGCCCGGTTGCATCTCCATCGGCGAAGTTCCTCCGCGAGCGACGGCGTGCAGCCGGGTGGGGGATTTGAACCTACGCCTTCGGCCTCCCCCCACCCCACTTGGTGGCGTACCGCCACCACGGGAACCGTACGTCGGCGCCCGGGAGACGGTCGCAAACGCCGACCGGACCCCCCGGGAAACGCTTATCGGGCGCGCCCCGGCTCCTTCCGCCGATGGAGACGACCGGCCTGCAACTGCTTCCGATGGCCTCGAGCCACCGGGGGCCACTCTCGCCGGCGTGCGAGCAGTGCGCCGAGGGCCGGAAGATGGTGCTGTTCGTGACCGGACTCTGCCGGTTCCGTTGCTTCTACTGCCCGGTCTCACCGGCCCGGAACCAGCTGGACGTCGTCTACGCGAACGAGCGTCGCGTCCGCTCCGACGAGGACGTCCTCGACGAGGCGCGGGCGATCGGGGCCGCCGGGACAGGGATCACGGGCGGCGATCCGCTCGGCGTGGTCGATCGGGTCGAACATTATGTGCGGCTCCTCAAGGAGGCGTTCGGCCCGGAGCACAACATCCACCTCTACACACACGAACCGAATCCCGACAAGCTCGCCCGGCTCGCCCGCGCGGGACTGGACGAGTTCCGCCTCCACATCCCGCACTACCTCTGGGGCCCGCTCTCGAGTGAGGGCGGGGCGTACCGCTCGGTGCTCGAACGGGCGCCGGAGTGGGGGATCCGGCGGGGGGTCGAGATCCCGGTCCTGCCCGACAAGGAGCTCGAGCTCCGCCGTCTGCTGCGCACCCTCGAGACGATCGGGGTCGATTTCGTCAACCTGAACGAGCTCGAGTTCTCCGAGACGAACGAGGCGAAGATGCGCGAGCGTCACTACCGGGTCGACCCGAGGAACGGCTGGGGCGTGCA